>CANLLM010000090.1 GCA_947491825.1 Bacteroidota bacterium | reverse complement strand
ACTGATTTGGAGCATGATTTTAGTGTTGCTATGGGTATTTATCACCAAGAGTTTCCGCAGGCTGTTATTCCCAAATTCACTACTTTTATAAGTGAGTTCGGTAATGGAAATGTTATTTATGATAGCATGTTATGTATTGGTTTAGACTTTTATATGAACCAAAGGTTTGGCGACTTTTACCGCAGTTTAGATATGCCCGAGTTTATGATAGCTAAAATGCAACGTAATTATATCGCACCCAATACCATTAAATCGTTGGCTATTGGTTTAACAGATTATCAAACCACTAAAGACAAGCGCTTTTTGGCACAAATGATTGTTGAAGGTAAAATCAGGTATTTTATGAAGGCCTTATTGCCAAACGTTGCTGATACAATAGTTATGGGATATACCAAATCGCAACTCATGTGGTGCGAAGAGCACGAGGTGGATATTTGGACCCATTTTATTGACAAAAATATGCTTTACGAGAGCGAACCTGGTAAGTTTATGAGGTATCTAAATGATGGACCTTTTACCGTTGCCGAGGACGTGCCTAAAGAATCATCTCCTTCAATTGGATCATGGGCTGGATGGCAGATTGTAAATCATTATATGGCACAAAATCCTAAAGTTACTTTATACCAATTAATGAATGAAACTGATTTTGAGAAGATTTTGAAACTAAGTAAGTATCGCCCTAAATAATTTTCATTTATACCTGTTGATACACTGGAGCATCAATTAAAATATACGTCAAAAAAATTGGTAAGGGCATACATTAAAATAACTTGATGACAAAATGCATTGTAGTTTTAGTAGCAAAGAACAAATGAAGAACAAAACTGTGTTTAATTAATTGTTTCATCAATCCAGCTGATGTTTAGTTCGTGGGCTAGTTTTTTCAAATCTTCAACAACGAACTTATTTAATGGAATTCCGTTTGCCATGCGCTCTTTATGATTAGCAAATTCGGGCTCTCCAGGAATAATAACCGGAATGTCCAGGTGAATAGGTGTTGCAATCTTAAATCGATCAATCCAATTATCCATATGTTGTTTAAATTCTTGGGCAGGTCTAAACGCATCAATACGCATTGCGCCAACAAAATGGCCTATTCCTTTTCCTGGCAAATCGGGTAGGGGATTCAAGAAAGACACAAATGGTGGAACCCAAGGTCCATAATTTGCACCACTTAATACAGCACTAAATATATCAACTACCGCACTCAAACCAAAACCTTTATGACCTGCTTGTGTTTCTCCACTTCCTAGTGGTTGCAAAACTCCGCCATTTTTTAATGCATTAGGATCTGTCGTATCATTTCCATTTTCATCTATTATCCAACCTTTAGGCACTTGTTTATTCGCACGTTGGGCAATTTCTAATTTGCCATTTGCAGCTGTAGATGTTGCTAAATCGACCACAATAGGTTGATGTTTACCCGCTGGAAAAACATAACACATTGGGTTAGTTCCTAACATACGCTCTTTGCTGTTAGTGGGCGCAACTAGTGGGCTAGCATTGGTCATTGCAATGCCTATCATATCATGCTCTAATGCCATCATAGCATGAAAAGCCGCAATACCAAAATGGTTAGAGTTTTGAATAGCAACCCATCCTGTACCTACTAGTTTTGCTTTTTCAATAGCAATTTGCATGGCTTTAGGAGCAACGGTTAAGCCTAGTCCTTCATCAGCATCTATTGTTGCGGTTGATGGTGTTTCGTGTAAAACTTTCACAATGGGATTCATGTTTGCACGCTTGGCCTTGTATAGTCTAACATAACCCGAAAGCCTTGCAACACCATGCGAATCAATACCTCTTAAGTCGGCAGTAAGTAAAACATCCGAAGCCAATTTAGCTTCACCCTCTGGCATGCCACAGGCTATAAAAACATGTTTAGTAAATGCATGTAGTTTGTTAAAATCAAAATTCATGATACCTATAAAACTATTATTAGTTTATGGATTAGTAATGTAAATGTTAAAGTCCTTGTGCCAACACATCAGCTATATGCAAGGTTTTAATGGGTAAGTTTTTTTGTTTGATATAACTATCCATTTGCATCAAACAGCTATAATCTGTAGTGATAATGTATTCTGCACCTGTTGCTAAAGCATGCTCTACTTTTTGCTCGGTCATGGCTACAGAAATAGCTTCGTTTTTAACGGCAAAACTGCCACCAAATCCGCAGCAAGTTTCACAATCGTTCATTTCAACAATCTGTAGTCCTTGTACTTTGTCTAAAAGTTTTCTAGGTTGCATTTTAATCTTACATTCACGAAGTGCACTACATGAATCGTGGTAGGTAGCCTTTGCTGTTAGCATACTTCCCAAATCTTCCACCTTCATTACATCTATTAAAAATTCACTGAGTTCAAAAATCTTTTTTTGAAGCTGTCTACATTTATTATGATGTGATGAGTTTTGAAACAAAAAATCGTAAGAGTTTCTGATCATGCCTACGCAGCTAGCTGATGGGCTAACCATGTATCTATTGGTGTCGGCTTCAGTTAAAAACTTTACGCCTACTTCTCTAGCTTCATCCCAAAATCCTGCATTAAAGGCAGCTTGCCCACAGCAAGTTTGCTCAACATTATAATTAACATGGCATCCTGCTTTTTCTAATACTTTGATTGTATTAAATGCGGTTTCGGGTCTTAATTGATCAATGAAACACGGTATAAATAAATCAACTTTCATATGTTGTTTATGGATGAAGTGCTTTAAAATTTTTAATACGTATCAGGAATGAAAACCCGATAATAAAATATATAGCCAATGCCAAAATACTAAAACGCATGTTGCCTGTTATGTCTGCAATAATACCATAACTAAATGTACCTAACACAACAGCCAATTTTTCTGATGCATCAAAAAAACTAAAATAGGAAGCAGGATTAGATGTATTATCTGGAATTATTTTAGCAAAAGTACTCCTAAATATAGATTGAATGCCACCCATAACCAAACCAACAACAGCGGCTAATCCATAAAATCCATATTCAGTTTTTACATTGTAAGCTACTCCACATATGCCTATCCAAATAACTACCATTACCAACAAGGTATGTATATTGCCTATTTTCTCGCTTATACGGGCAAATCCCCAAGCACCAACAATTGCTATAAGTTGTATAATCAGCACTGTTACAATTAAGTCGGCTGTTTTTAGTTTTAACTCCTGCGAGCCAAATAAAGTTGCCACATACATAACAGTTTGTAAACCCATACTGGTAAAAAAGAAACCCCACAAATAACGTTTAACATGGTTATGTTTATTAGTTTCGTTTATTTCATTCCAAACATTTTTTAGCTCATTAATACCTTTACTTAAAACATTATCCTGATAGTTTTGGTTACGCAATTTTTCGGGCAAATGTTTAAATGAAATTTGTGCAAAGCCCATCCACCATATACCTACTGATACAAAAGATAATTTACTGGCTATGCCTTCATAATAACCTTTGGCTTTTTTTAAAGCATCGGGCTCGCTTAATCCCGTTTGAATAAGCTCTTGTGTTTTGGCTTGAACCGGGAAAAGTATTTCTGGAAACATAATATTAATGAGATTGACGAGTAGGAGAATAACACTTCCTATATAGCCCATGCTAAAACCTCGCGCACTCACCCTATCAAACATGTCTTCTGAAACTATTTCTGGTAAGAATGCATTATAAAAAACAAGACTTCCACCAAATCCTATAATGCTCAGCACAAATAAACTTAAACCATAATAAATATTTTGAGCGTCAAAAAAATACATCAACATACAACTGATGCTGCCCATGTAACAGAAAAATTTCAAGTATGATTTTTTATTCCCTTTTACATCTGCAATTCCAGAAAGTATTGGACTAATAATTGTTACCAATAAAAAACCCAACGATAAAGAGTATGAATATAGCGCTGTATTGGCAAACTCATGACCCAAAAAGGTTATATAATATGGTCCTTCTGGCGATGATCCACTATTGATTGCTGCTGCTTTGCTCATAGCCTCATAATATGGCGGGAAAATCGCTGTGGCTATGGTTAATGAAAATACCGAGTTGGCCCAATCATACATGGTCCAACCGAAAATTACTTTTTTATTGTTTAATGGCGCACTCATTACCTGCAAAGTATACTAAACCAGTAATAATTTGAACGATACCAGGTACAAGTTATTGGTAATTTATAAACATTTTCTGAGCGCTTGATTTAATTGTATTGACTTAATATTATATAGGTATAATTTTTTGATTGAAAAGGGAGTGAATTAGGAGACTAAATTTCAGGTTGTTGCACCACAAAATTTCTCTTATTGTATTATTTTATATTCAAGAAGTACTTTGTAGCTCATAAATAGTCCTATCCTTGGCTACTACTAAATCATTCCCGAACTTTTTCTAACTATTCACTTCTTCTTTTTATGCGGCTATTGCAGTCAAAAAAATGATTTAAGTGTGATTAATTAAAAATTTCAGAGTGCCATATTTTAACTTATTAAATACCTAAATTATTTGTTAATACAACTTTGTAAAATATTTCGGTAATTGCACTTGAATTAGAATCGATTAAATGACCACTGGGAAAAACTCGTTGATATTGGGAGCATTAAATGACTTACAACAGAAACACAAAGATTTGTTGATGGTGGCTCTTAAACCCTATGTTCCTGAAGCTGCTTTAGAGCTTTGTTGTGAGTTGATCATGTATTATAAACTTAATCTACATATAGAGGTAGAGCGCAAGGGGCGTTATGGCGATTACCATCCTACAATGGGAAGTGGAAATAGAATTACGGTTAACCACAATCTAAATTCTTTTGAGTTTCTTATTACTTTTATTCATGAATTGGCTCATCATACCACATATTTAAAATATGGTAATAAGGTTGATGGACACGGTAAAGAGTGGAAAGAAGAGTTTAGACAAAATATGATGCCATACTTGCAACACGATGTATTTCCAAATGATATTAAGTTTGCATTGATAGGGCATATGAAAAACCCCAAGTACTCCCATAGTGCAGATATTAAACTGCTTAAAGTTTTAATGCACTACGATATAAAAAAGGACTATATAACTTTGGATGAATTAAATGAAGGCGACTTATTTAAAATGCCTGGCAAGTCGAAAATTATTTTAAAAAAGCTTGGTACCCTCCGCACATACACAAACTGTATTGCTGTGGCAACAAGTAGAATGTATCAAGTGCATGCTTTAGCTAAAATAGTGCCTATTGACAATCCAGACATTTTAGGTTGAGTTTATAGGTATTGTTGAACAATTACGAATAAAGTTTTAATAAATACGAGGCTAATAAAACCAGCAAATACAAGGCGTATGGTTTTTTGATTTGCTTTTTGGGAGATTATTACTCCCATTGGAGCTAAAAAGAAAGTGGATAAAATCATTGGGATGACCACCGGAAAAACAATATACCCTACTTGCCACTCGCTTACGTTTTTGATTGATGGTGTGCTTAAGTTTAATAGACCAACTGCTAACGCAAAAAATGGAATTACTCCATTTGATATTGCACTGGCTTTTTTAATATCCATTTTAAGTAAATCTGTAAATGCTGGTGTCATAACTAAACCGCCACCTAATCCACTCATGGCAGTAACAATTCCGGCTATAAAACCTGTTATATAATAACCTAAAGGTTTTATAATATCACTTTTATTAGGTACTTGTGCCTTTTTTAAAAACATACGTAGTGCAATAAATAAAAGCATACTTGCAAATACATAATTAAACACACTTTTATTATACCAAGTTCCTGATTTAATGAGCATGGTCATTAATACAGCTGTTACTATACCCGTAACAGCAGTAAAAAAAATCTCGCGTGGGTAAAAATTACCTAGCTTGTATTGTTTATAGCTACTTACAGTTCCAGAAAAAATAATAGTAAATAATGAATTCGCTAAAATGGCTTTCACCAAATTGTCATCAGTAAACCCGAGCTTACTTAAAAAATAATCCAGTATAGGTATATATATTATACCACCGCCAACGCCTAAAAAACCAGATAAAAATGCGCCTATCGAACCAAGCAGGAATAGGATTATTAAGTCGGTATATGCTAACACTTTTTATTTATTTTTCTCAAATTTGAAATTTAAACACTATTGTTTTTTACCTAAGATGGCAAGGTAACGCGGCAAATCGTTCAATAACTTAATGGCTACTTTCACATCTTCATCATGCATCGCAGCCATCTCATATTCTGCTTTTTGGAAATAATATCTTTTTGCGATCTCACTTTCTAGCAGCGCTATAATTTCGGTTTTGTTTTTGTCTAAATCAGCCTGCTTATCACGAGTAAGATTTTGCTTTAATTGCTGGTATTGGCTTTGCACTGCCTCGAAATATTTCTCCTCTTCCGCCTTTTTCTTAAAGTCTTCTAAGGCTTTTTCGCTAGCTGTTTGGTAATCATATTTTTTATCCAACAAAAAGGTCTTAAAGTCAGTAAAATCAGCTTCGGTTAATTTAAAATCCTTTGCAGGAACAATCGAAGCGTGTCTATTACGGTATTTTGTGGCATAATCAAATACGAGTTGGTTAATAATTAGACTTTCGGTAATCTTACTATAATCGGCTTGTTTGTTTACTAAGTCGGGGTCAACACCTCCACCATCAAAAACCTTACGTCCGCTTTTGGTTTTAAATTCTTTTTTTAAACTGTCAGGTACGCTACCTACACTACCATCAGCATTTCTATGGCTATAATCCAACGCTTGGATGCACCTTCCACTTGGTGTATAATACTTGGCTGTTGTTACTTTAAGCTGAGCATTATAAGTGAGTGGCCGCGTGCTTTGTACTAAACCCTTACCATAAGTTTTTTGACCAATAACAACACCTCTGTCAAGGTCTTGTATACTGCCACTTACAATTTCACTTGCGCTGGCACTGCCTCTGTTGGTTAATACTACCATTGGTAATTCTGCATCAACTGGTTGATTGAGCGATTTGTAGCTTTTGTCCCATTCTTTTACTTTGCCTTTTGTACTCACCACTTCAACACCTTGTGGCACAAATACATTTACAATATTAATAGATTCGTGCAATAGCCCTCCTGGATTACCTCTGACATCTAAAATTACACTTTTAAGATTATTGTTTTTCTTCAGCTCAATCATAGCATCCCGCACTTCTTTACCAGCATTTTGGGTAAATGATGCTAACCTGATGTAGCCTGTATTTTCGTTTACCATGCCTACATATGGCACATTTTTTAATTGAATCTCTTCTCTTGTAAGTGTTTTAGTTAAAGTACCTTCTCCCTCTCGTTGTATAAGTATTTTAACCTGGGTACCCGGCTGGCCTTTAAGCATTTTACTTATGTCGGTAGTGGTTTTATTTTGGGTTGATTTTCCTTCTATTTCTAAAATAACATCACCTGCCCTTAAATCGGCTTTTTGTGCCGGAAACCCTTCATATGGTTCGGTGATAACAACTTGGTTATTCTTAGTCCCCACCATACTACCAATGCCTCCGTATTGCCCTGTCATTTGAAACCTAAAATCTTCTGCTTCAGCCTCAGAAATGTAATTGGTATAAGGATCCAAAGACTCCAACATTTCATCTATGGCTTTTTTTATTAGTTTACCTGCATCTACATCATCAACGTAATAGGTATTTACCTCCCTAAAAAGCGTAGCAAAAATATCTAGGTTTTTGCTTATCTCGAAGTAATTAGTGCTTGCTGTTTTAAATGAAAAGAGTCCTAAAATACCAAGGGCAATGACAAGATAGTACCAACGTATTTTTTTAAATAAATCTTTCATAAATGCTGTTCGTTTTTGTTAACTTATCCCGAATATACAATATCTAACAATAGTAGTTGCTATGTTTTGATAAACGGCAATATTGATAATAATATTTTTTAAATACCAAATTCATGATTTGAAATGCGCAATTAAAACCCAATTTGTTATTGGTTATTTCAACAAATTACGGAATAAATATTGTTCCTTGTTATCTAGAGCGGATGCCCCGCTTAAATTTGTTTGCAGAAGTCATGGAATACACAGTCCAGTATTCAACTATTTTCTATTGATTTATTGGTGTTTAATTATGGAATTGGGTCGTGACCATTTCCTCCCCATGGATGGCACTTGGATAAGCGTTTAACAGTTAACCATAAACCTTTGATGGGACCAAACTTTTGAAGTGCTTCAATAGCATATTGCGAGCATGTAGGGGTATACCGGCATGCGTTAGGTAAGTATGGCGAAAGTACATACTGATAAAACCTAACCATTGCTATAAAAGGAAAACTAAATAGCTTTTTCAATTTGGGTCATAATTTTTTGAAGTACCTGATCAAATGCAACATTTAGCTCTTCGTATTTAAGTTGCGTCTTGCCTTGGAAGGTAATTGAAATGACGATGTTTTTGTTTGTCTGCCCTAAAACCTCATAAAGTAAATGTTTCTGTGTACGGTATAATTCGCGCATTTGCCTTTTAATTCGGTTACGATCTACGGCATGTGGGAAATTACGTTTGGAAACAGAAACCATGACCTTTGCAGGATGGGTAGTTTGTGTTTCGTTAACGAATTGCCATAAAACACGAAAAGGAAACTGTGTTATCACACGGTTTCCTTTACTAAATAAGTTGGTTATTAGTATTTTACTACAAAGCCTCTCAGCTTTAACAAAGCTGTTTTTATTCATTGTTCTGTTAAGGCAATGAGGTAGGCCTAGTTGGCCTTACTAATTATTTTTTATGACGTTTTTCGCTAGAAACGGTAAGTTTCTTACGACCACGTGCTCTACGTGCGTTAATTACTTTACGGCCAGCAGAGGTTGCCATTCTCTCTCTAAAACCGTGTTTGTTTCTTCTTTTACGAACGGAAGGTTGGTATGTTCTTTTAGTAGACATAGCTTTTAATATTTAAGGAGTGCAAAAGTATTGATTTTTTGCACAAAAAAAAATCTTTTTCTAGTTTTTTTAACACATAAAAAATCCCGCACTTAGCGGGATTTTTAAAGTCTTACTAACTAATGAATTAGTGAGCAGCTGGAGCTTCTGCTGCTGGAGCAGTAGTTGAGTCACCTGCAACAGCAGTTGAATCACCTTCGGTCATTTTCATTTCTTCAGCTTGTAAAGTAGAATCAGCGATACGTTGTTGTTCGATTGAATCTAATTTAGCAGCTTCAGCTTTAGCTTTGTCATCTGCAGATGGTCCGCAAGCAACGATTGCTAACATAGCAGTTGCAGCAGCGATTGATAATACTTTTTTCATTGTGTTTGTTTTTTT
>CANLLM010000089.1 GCA_947491825.1 Bacteroidota bacterium | reverse complement strand
ATCCATATTTGTATAATTATACTCTAATTATATAGCCACTTCACTTCTTAAAGAACTTTTTAATCCCACGCTTTTACTGTAACGGGATGCAAATGTAGGCCGTTTTTACTTTGTAGCAAATATGGCTTAATAATAATTTAACACTCGACTATAAATGAGGCATTTAATTTTTTACTTTTTTAAGAAGTGCCATGTAAAACCCATCAAAGCCACTATCGTTTGGTGATACAATCTCTTGTTTTACCATCTCAAAACTTGAGTTCTGTTGCAAGAATATTTCAACCTGCTGCGTGTTTTCAATAGGTAATATACTACAGGTTGCATAAACTAGTTGACCTCCTAGTTTAACCATATCAGCATATTCGGTAATGATTTTCTGTTGGGTTGATCTTATGTTGTCTATAAACTCAGGCTTCAATTTCCATTTAGCATCAGGATTTCTCTTAATGACACCAAGTCCAGAACAAGGAACATCAAGCAAAACCCTATCAGCAGAATTTTTAAGTTTATTAATAATGTTATTTTCAATTAGGTGTGTTTCTATATTTTGGGCCCCAGCACGTTTTGCCCTTTTCCTTAGCTCTTCTAGCTTCCAAAGTTCAGTATCAAGAGAAACAATACGACCCTTACTTTCCATTAATGCAGACAAATGCAATGTTTTTCCTCCAGCACCAGCGCATGCATCAATAACATGCATACCTGGTTTTACATCAAGGAAGGAAGCCACTTTTTGTGAAGAAGCATCTTGTACTTCAAACAGGCCCGCCTTGAATAATGAGTTGGCAAACAAGTTGCTGCGTTTAAATAGTTTAATGGCATCGGGATAATCGGAAAGTGGCTCTGCTTTAATTTCTAATTTTGATAGTTCTTGCAAGAGTTTTTGACGTGATGTTTTGAGTGTATTGACACGAATAATAAGAGCTGCAGGTTTGTTTAATGCTGTAATTTCATCAGCCCAAGCTTCGCCTAACTGTTCTTTTCCTAACTCATTTAACCAATCGGGAATAGATTGGGCAATGGGTAAATCTTTTTGAGCATCTTCTTTGCGTTTAAAAATTAGTGAAGGCTTGACATTTTTGAACTCTGTCCATGCCGGATATTCAGCACCTTTCAACACTTGCCAAACACCAAATAAATGCCATAAACTGCCTTTATTGATGTTTGTTTCATTGTTATCGCCAACAAAGTTGATTAATCGCCACCAACGTACTATTTCATAAGTATTCTCGGCTATATATGCTCGATCTCTGGCCCCCCATTTGTTATTAGACTTCAGAATTCGTTCAATTACTTTATCAGCATATCTACCTTCAATAAAAATTTGCTCCAGCCCACTTATTACTGCTTCTACTAATATTCTATGTACTTTCATTTATATAAATTAATGCTACAAGGTTACAAATAATATGTGTTGTATGCAGGCTTTATTGAGTAAAAAGATAATCTATTCCTCCAACAAATCTCTTAAATCTTTTAAAATTCGCCAATTAATAGGTAAGTAATTATTCATCCTATTTGGCATCACTTTTACCCAACCTAAAGCGGTTTTTTTATGTTTAACTAAATAGGTATTTTGAAGCCCCGAAGGAACATCGAAGGTATCTTTACGCAAAAATTTTAATGCGTCACTTTTTTCAACTTGCAGTGAAGGTATATTGTCATTAATATGAATGCTTAATGCCAATTGGTGATCAGGAATCAATTTGTTATTCATTATCTGGCCTAACTTTAGTCCCGACAATCGAACATTAAGCTTTGACCTTAAGAACATGATATTATTAGCAAGGGTTTTGGGTAACGCATACATGGTATTTGATGCATTTATTATTTGAAAAAGTTCGATGTCTTTTACCCAATCACTTAATATATCGAGTTCTTTAGCATTAACTTTTTCAAATTTTATTTCTCGGATCTTTAAAGAATTAAACGTTTCTTCTTTTGTTTTTTGTAAACACGAAATAAAAAAACCTTCACTATTTACTTTGTGCGGATAAAATCTATACGCAAAAATGTTTTCACCTTCGGACTGCGAGGCTGTTTCAATGCCCCATGATTTGTTAAATGAAATCTCAATAGACTTCAACCCAAACTTTTTTTCCATCCAAATTACGTTTTCTTCATTTTCGCAAGTATTAAAAGTGCAAGTTGAATAAACTATAAATCCTCCGGGCTTTAAAGCGGGTAGTATATCTGTAAGTATCCGTTGCTGACGAATTGAACAAAGTTGGATATTCTCCTCGCTCCACTCATTAATCGCATTTTTGTCTTTTCTAAACATCCCTTCTCCTGAACAGGGTGCATCCACAACAATAATATCGAAAAAATTAGTTAATGATGTAAAGTCTTTGGGAGCATTATTTGTAACCATGATATTACTTCTACCCCATTTGATACAATTCTCTTCAAGCACATTAACACGTGATTTGATAATTTCATTCGCAATTAGTAAGGAGTTATCATCAAGTTGGTCTAGCAATAATGTTGTTTTACCGCCAGGTGCAGCGCATAAATCAAGTACTATAGAACGTGTATTAAGCGTTGAAGTAATTTGCTTGATAATATGAGAAAGAAACATTGAGGATGCCTCTTGCACATAATATGCACCAGCGTGAAAGAGCGGATCTGCAACAAAAGAAGGCCGTTTATTGAGGTATTTGGCATTAGATATCCAAGGAACATCAACTTCTGATTGGAAGGCCTCTGTTTTTTTGAATGGATTAAGCCGAATGGTTGTTGCAGGATTGCCAGATATTGCCTCAAAAAAAAGTTCGGCCTCATTTGGAAGGAGAGACCGAACATTTTCGATAAATTTACTGGGTAATTTTAACACCCTACAATATTACAATGTCTTGGATAAAAAAGCATTATAGTTATATTTAAAATCCATAAACAATTTTATAAATTGCTGTACTCTTTCTCTTAATCCTTGATCAGCAGCTATTTTTCTATGATCAGCAGCTACAGGATTATTTGAAATATTCTGCTCTAGATTCTTCTCTGCTAATTTAATATCGTGGCGAAGTATTTGTAACTCGTTTAGGTGAGTTATGAATTGATTTTGAAACTGCTCAACTTGTGATGTAATCTCCAGTTTATTATTCGCAGTTAGTACTTTCTCCAAATTCACCTTAAAAAATGTAATCTCATCATCGGCAAGAGCTAGTTCATTCAACCAAGATTTGTAGATGTTGTGTAATTCGTAAAGATAGGTTAATGTTGTCATGATAATTATGGTTTAATTGATTTCCGAGAACGAATGTCATACAGTATTTGGATTGAAACTATGACAAACCTCAATATCAATATTGATAGATATCATCATTTGTTAGCTTAAAATTTTGTTAATATAATTGCGGTTATATTTAAAGCACTTTAAATTATTAAATTTACAAAAAAATATCAGTATGCGTTTAAAATTATCATTCCTAGGGTTAATACTATTTTCAATTCAGCATCTTTACGGCTACAATATTACCATTAAAATAACAGGGGCATCAAACACTAAATTTTTGCTAGGTTATTATTATGGCGATAAACAATATATAAAGGATAGTGCAACAACCGATGCTACAGGTAAAATGGTATTCAAAGGCAAAGATCAACTACAGGGAGGAATATATTTAATAGCGAGTGCAGATAAAGCATTGCTATTTGATTTTATAGTTACGGAACAAATATTCTCTTTGGATACCGATACTGCAGACTATTCTGGGAACATGAAGGTAAAAGGATCAGAAGAGAATGCAGTATTTTTCGAATACACAAAATATACTGCCCAAATAGGTGCAGACGTTATACCTCAAGAAAAAAAATACAAAGAAGCAAAAGAGAAAAAAGATACTGCGACTGCAAGACAATCCCGAGAAAAAATTGTTGAATTTGAAAAAAAATTGAATGATTATAGAAATAATTTAATCAAAACCAAACCAAATATTTTAATTGCAAAAGTTTTTAATATGATGCAAGATGTGGAGGTTCCAGAGGCTCCTATTTTATTAAATGGCATAAAGGATTCATCATTTGGTTATCGTTACTTCCGTGAACATTACTTCGATAATTTCGATTTTAGTGATGATAGAATTGTTTACACCCCAGTGTTTCACAGCCGCATTGAATATTATATTACAAAACTTACTCCCCAAATTCCTGATAGTATAAATAAGGCCATAGACTTTTTAATTCAAAAAACACAGCAAAATAAAGAGATAAGTAAGTGGTGCATATATTGGATAACCAATCATTACGAGACATCACAATATATGGGAATGGATGCTGTTTTTGTACATATGGTTGATAGCTATTATAACGACAGTAAAAAAACATTTTGGGTAGATGATGCTCTTCGTGCAAAAATTAATGACCGTGCCGATAACCTAAGGAATAATTTATTAGGCAAAATGGCGCCTAATCTTGTTATGCCTGATACGGGTTATGTTATGCGTGAACTTCATAAGGTAAAAGCTAAATATACCATGGTTTTATTTTGGGACGCTCATTGTGGTAGATGTAAAGAAGAAATTCCAAGATTGAAAGATTTATACGAGAAATTAAATAAAGATAATTCAACGAATGTTAAAAAATTAGAAGTGTACGCAGTTAGCTTAACCAATATTGCCGAAGAATGGAAGAAGTTTGTTGCAGATAACAAACTAAAATGGATTAATGTGAGTGATTTATACAACAATACTAAATTTCGTAAGTTGTACGATATATACAGCACACCCGTTATTTACTTACTAAACGAAAAAAAGGAAATTGTTGCAAAAAGATTGAGTGTTGAGCAAGTTGCTGACTTTATTGAAAAGGGTATTGAATAACCTTGATGAATAAACCACTAAAAATAGGCATAACTGGAGGAATTGGGAGCGGGAAAACGCATGTTGCTCAAATCTTCATGAAAATGGGCGTTCCTATTTACTTTGCTGATGATCGTGCAAAATGGTTAATGAGTAATAATTTAACAATAGTTAATAAAGTGCTTCAACTCTTTGGACCAAATGCGTATCATAATGACTCGCTGAACAGAGCTTATATTGCAAATAAAATATTTAAAAATAAGTTAATTTTAGAAAAGCTAAACTCTATCGTTCACCCCGAGGTTTCTGCTGATTTTAATAATTGGGTTGATTCTCAAAAAGCCCCATATGTTATAAAGGAAGCTGCTTTATTAATTGAAAGTGGTTCATTTAAAGATTTAGACGCAATTTTAACCATTGATGCGCCATTAGAAGTTAGAATTAAAAGGGCTGCTAATCGTGACAAGCAGAGTGAGAAAGAGATAGAGAAACGAATAACAAATCAGCTACCAAACAAGATTAAAGTTAATGCTGCTGATTTTGTAATAAATAACGATGGATACACGCCATTGTTACCCCAGGTTATACAGCTAAATAAACTTTGGAACTGATGTTACAAATTAACATCTAAGTCGTGCTTTTGTAATAATTTAACAAACACCTCAAAATCCTTCGAATAGGGGGCAATTACATCATAATCCTTATCAAAAGCGGTAAATCTAAGTTGATAAGCGTGAAGCGCAACACGTTGCATCATAGGTTGTTCATTTTCCCATTTACTTGTTTTGAATCCACGTTTAAATTTACTTAAGAAAGGTTTCTTTCCACCGTATGTTTCATCACTAACTATAGGGAAATTTTGCGAGGCCAAATGTACTCGAATTTGATGTAATCTGCCAGATACCGGATTGCACGCCAGCAGCGTGTGATGATTAAACACCTGAAGGGTTGATATAATTGTTTCTGCTTTTTTTCCATCTTTCATATCAACCTTAGCCAGTCCTTTTGATGTAATAGAAAGTGGTAATAGAATACTTTTATTTTCAACTTGTAAATAGCCTTGAACAACGGCATGGTATGTTTTCTCTACATCCCGATTTTCGAACATTGAAGCTAATAACTTAAAAGCTTCATTGGTTTTGGCTATTAATAAAACACCAGATGTTTCTTTATCTAACCGATGGCAAAGTTGCACATCTTCAAAATATTTACGGGCCAATTGCAGCAGGTTAACTGCTCCACCGCTTCTCTCATCCAATGAAGAAAGATGTGCAGGCTTGTTTACAAAAATGAAATAATCATCTTCATAAATAATGATGTCTTTAAATTGCGGCAATTTGGTCATGGCAGCGAAGATACATTTGTTTAGAGAAGGAATAACTTAATGCCACTGATTACAATCAAATTTATTTAAATCATTAAAATAAACTTAAATCATGCCAATAAAAAATGGCAGCTTTTATTCTATTTAAAGATTTTTGTAAGATATTCTTTTCGTTACGTTTAAATTAAGCGGGTATTTGAGAAATAAAAAAAGCGGCCTTTAACCGCTTTCTAATAACATAGTTTTAATTTAAAAAATTGCCCTGAATAGCAAGAACAAACCACCCGCAAGCACTACTGTAACAGGTAACGTTAATGCCCATGCAATAAAAATATTTTTGATGGTTTTACCTTGAAGATTTTTTATACCCTTACTTGCAACCATACTGCCTGCAATACCGCTTGACAATACTTGAGTGGTGCTAACAGGTAAACCCAATATTGATGTCATTCCAATTGTTGCACTAGCCACTAACTCACTACTTGCTCCTTGTGCATATGTTAAATGTTGTTTCCCAATTTTTTCACCTATCGTTTTCACAATTCGTTTCCACCCTACCATAGTTCCCAGGCCAAGTGATATCGCAATCATTAAAATGACCCATTTAGGAGCGTAATCTGTAAGGGTACTCATCTCATTAACATGCTCATTAAGGATTTTTTTATCAATATTACTTATCATGAAATCCTCGCTCTCCATTAATTTTTTTGAAGACTTGCCAATTAAAATAATGTCTTTACGCATAGCGATTTGCTCTGGACCACCAAAATCAGAAAAAGAAGTGCTCTTAACAATTTTTGTATTTAGATCACTAACCAAACTATTCACTTTGGCATACTCAAAACTATCGGCTTTGCTCAATTGGCTCACATCAACTCTGCTGTAAACGGTTTGAATATCAACGATATTAGCTTTGTATTCAGCTAGATTTTTAGATTGATCTATTGCAAAATAGCTTGGTACTATAGCAATCATAATTAACATAATCAAACCAACCCCTTTTTGTCCATCGTTACTACCATGAAAAAAACTAACAAGTGAGCAAGTGGATATCAAAATAACCCTAATCCATGTTGGAGGAGGTAAGTTTGTATCAGGTTCTTTAAAAATAGCCTTGTTTTTAATGACTTGTTTCAAAATGTACATTAAAAAAATAGCTAAACTGAAACCAGCCAGAGGAGAAAGCACCAAAGACAATCCTATATCACCAGCTTTGCTCCAATTTACATATTTCAAACTTGGTTCATCCGCTATTAAACCAAAAGCCAAACCAACACCAAGTATAGAACCCACAAGTGTGTGGGAACTGCTACAAGGGATACCATAATACCAAGTCCCTAAATTCCACAATATAGCAGTAATTAGCAGCGATAAGATAAGTGCGATGTTGTGAGCCAAATTAGGATCGGTTAATACTTCAACAGGAATTAAACTACTAATGCCCATAGCTACGGTAATTCCTCCCCAAAACACGCCTAAGCCATTCAAAATACCACTCCATATAACAGCAACCCAAGGCTTTAAACTATTGGTATAAATTACAGTAGCAACAGCATTGGCCGTATCATGAAAGCCATTAATAAACTCGAAAGCACATGCCATCAATAAGCAAAAAATTAAAAGTGCTGAGTAAGTAGGGTCTAAACCGAACATATTTTTTATTTATTATCTTGGCAAATGTAGTTTCAGCAAGGTTAGTCAATATTAAGTAATAGTTAACTTTTACACTAATCCATTCTAAATTTAACGATTTATCCCTACTTAAAAAATTGCAATATGATTTTATTTAGCATAACCAATCATCACAAATTGCTTTCTGTTTAAAATTTTTATTTTACTTTCGCCATTCACAAAACACAATTACCTAATAAACATGAAAAAATTCTTAGTTGGTATGCTAGCTTTTGCTTTGTTAGCAGCAAATGTAAAGGCCGATGAAGGCATGTGGTTGCCTTGGTTGTTAAAGAACCAAACCACAGAAGCCATGAAAAAAAAGGGGCTTAAATTAACCGCTGATCAACTTTACGACATCAACAAAAGCAGCTTAAAAGATGCTATAGTTTGGTTTGGAGGCGGTTGCACCGGTGAAGTGATATCTCCAAATGGGCTAGTGCTAACAAACCACCATTGTGGATATGACTACATCAGTAACTTAAGTACCAGTTCAGATAACATTTTAGACAATGGCTTTTGGGCCAAAAATTACCAAGAAGAGAGACCTGTTGCTGGATTAACCGTAGCTTTTGTTGTTAAGGTAGATGATATTACCACTGAAGTATTGGAAGCAGTAAAAGGATTAAACGAAAAAGAGCGTACTGCAAAATTACCAAGTGTTTATAAAGCAATTATTGAACGTGTTACCAAAGGAACACTTTATGAGGCACAGTGCCGCGAAATGTATAAAGGCAATGCATACTACGTATTTACTTTTGAGCGTTTTACGGATATTCGTTTGGTAGGAACACCTCCACAAAATATAGGTAAATTTGGAGGGGAAACTGATAATTGGATGTGGCCTCGCCACACAGGAGATTTTAGCATGTTTCGCGTTTACATGAGTAAAGATGGTAAACCGGCTAAATACGCTCCAGAAAATATTCCATTAAAAGCCAAGCATCACCTTCCAATTAACCTAAAAGGAATAAATAGTGGCGATTATTCTATGATTATGGGTTTCCCTGGCAGAACGAATCGTTACGAATTTAGCCAAGGCGTGCAAATAGCAACTGATTTAGTTGACCCTGCAATTGTTGCCTTGCGAGATGTAAGGTTAAACGCATGGAGAGAAGAAATGAAAAAAGATACAGACATCCGTTTAAAGTTATCGGGTGATTTTGCCAGTGTATCGAACTACTGGAAATATTTTAGAGGAGAAGCTGAGCAACTAAAAAACAATAAAGTATTTGAGCAAAAACAAAAAGAAGAAAAAGCATTTGCTGCTTGGGCTAAAGATAAAGCTGATTACAAAAACTTGTTAACTGAAGTTGAAAAAACATTTGCTGCCTACAAACCTTACAGTTTGCAAACTACTTATTTAAGAGAAGGTATTTATGCTCCAACTATAGTAAAGTATGCTCAATTTGCATCAATGCTGGAAGAGGCTGTTACGAAAAATGACACCGCTAAATTAT
>CANLLM010000088.1 GCA_947491825.1 Bacteroidota bacterium | reverse complement strand
ACGAATTATGCTGTTAATCAAATTATACGTTATAAAATTGTAGTATGTCAATGCACGCAAAACTATATAAAACTCAGTACTTATTAAAATTACCTTTCACAATATCTTGTGTATTGTTGTTGATACTGCTTTGCGCGTATGCTCCATTAGACCAAATGAAGCAGCCTAAAATCAAAACGGTAACCATTGATGCCGGACACGGAGGCAAAGATGTAGGGGCCAGCTACGGTGGAACACATGAAAAAGATATAGCGCTAGCTGTTGCACTTAAATTAGGTGAAAAGATTAAGGCTAGTATGCCGGATGTAGCTATTATTTACACCAGAGATAAAGATGAATTTATTGAGCTTTACGAACGCGCAGGTATTGCCAATAGGGAAAATGCCGACTTATTTATAAGCCTACATTGCAATGCCAATAAAAAAACTGATGTATATGGTACTGAAACCTTCAGTATGGGCTTGCATAAAAGTGATGGCAACCTAGATGTAGCAAGACGAGAGAATGCAGTAATTTTATTGGAAAAAGATTACGAGGAAAAATATGAAGGTTTTGACCCTAACTCGCCAGAGGCACACATTTATTTTAGCTTTTTACAAAGTGCTTACTTAGAGCAAAGTTTAAAGATTGCAGCTAACGTTGAAAAAAACTTTACCAACGTAAAACGCGCCAGTCGTGGTGTTAAACAAGCGGGATTTATGGTATTGTGGAAATGTAAAATGCCAAGCATACTTATTGAAACAGGTTTTATCAGTAATCCAAAAGAAAGATCCTACCTCACTAGCAATAAAGGACAAGATGAATTGGCAAAGGCCATAGCCGAGGCGGTAAAACAATATAAAATATCTGTAGAAAAAGAAAACTAGTTTTCTTTTTTAACTTGTATTGCCAGTAGTTTATTTAATTTTGTCCAGATAATTATTAAATACCATTTTGAAGATTTCTAAAAACGCTAAAGTTGGAATATTCGCCTTTTTAGGCATAGTTGTACTTTTTGTAGGGTTTAACTTTATGAAAGGGTTTAACTTTATGAAACCCTATTCTCGTTATTACATTGTATACAGCAATGCTGGTGGTGTTGTTAAATCAACCCAAGTGCTTATTAATGGGTTTAAAATTGGCCAAGTAGAAGATGTGAGGTTGTTAGAAACTGGAAATGCCAACAAAATACTAGTTACCATTATGATTGATGGAGAGATTCTGATGCCAAAAGGTACGGTGGGCGAAATTGCTAGTAGCGATCTATTGGGCACTAAAATCATCAACATAAAATTAGGACAATCAATAGAAATAGTAAAACCAAATGATACACTTAATGCTTCAATGGAAGAAGGCTTATCAGAAGCAATAAGCAACATGGTCTCGCCAATAAAAGAAAAGAGTGAACAAGTGCTGGCAACGCTAGACAAAGTGCTATTGAGCATGAATGACGTATTCGACTCAACAGGAACGGCTAAACTATCAAAAGGTGTTGATGATTTATCAACCACATTGAATCACGTAAAAAATATAACCGGTAGATTAGATAACCTTACCAGAGGGCAAGAAAGTAAAATACAAGATATGTTTTCACATACCGAAAGTATTATGCGCAACTTACGTAACAATAATGAGCTGCTATCTCACACCATTAAAAACATAAAAAACATTACAGATAGCATTGCTGCTGCTGATCTTACCAGTTTAATTAATAACCTAAATAAATCCCTTTTTGAAATGGGTTTTATGCTAGAGAAAATTAACCGTGGTGAAGGAACTTTAGGCCAATTAGCAAATAATGATTCATTATACAAAAATTTAAGTGGCAGCAGCAGAGAGCTAAAATTACTTTTAGCTGATATGCAAAAATATCCGGGCAGGTATTTTACGGTTAGTGTTTTTGGCAATAGCAAGCGTGCCAGCAAGACCGATAAAAAAAGAGAAACAGAATTACAGGGAAATAAATAAATCCCATTATTTATCGGCTAAAACCATTCGGCTTTATATTGTTTGAATTTCTATTTTAATCATTTTATAGAGCGTTCTGCGTAACTAATATCAAATTTATTCTTTTCTGTTTAACTCTTGTAAAAGTTCATTGGGTGTCAAATTATATCTGATAACACGTCTGCGTTTTTTGGTGTAAATGCTACTTGGCAGACCTCTAATCCCTAATTTATGGTTCAAGTCTTTATTTTTATACGCAAGAGTCCAATTCAAATAACTGTATTGTCCAAATATGCTTAACTCGTATGATTTATTTACTTCTATAAACCCTATTACCCCTAAATATTTTGAGTATCTGCTAGCCAAAACCCTCAAAGCTGCTGTATCTGCTGCAAAGTTAATAGATTGCGGACTCCCAAAATAAATGTACAACTCGTACTTTTTAAGTTTACTTATTTTTTGGCGATCACCCTTCCAAGTGATGTATTTAAAGCGTGGTAATTTTTTACCTACTTTGATATGTCCGCTATTATTGGATTGGTCTAATACGTTAAAGATTACGTTTTCACCGTAAGGCGATGCACTTACAAATTCAATTTGTTTTCCATTTTTATCTATAAAACAAAATCCGCTTTTTTTGCTAATTGTGCTACTGTATAAATCATCAAAAGGATAAAAAAGGGTATCTGTTAAATTGGCTAAAACAAACCTGTCACTATCAGGCTCATTGTAAATACCATTGTTATTTGCATCAAACAAAGCAACCCTAATGCTATCTCCACCAGCAAGTGCTAAACCGCATTTTATTTGATATTGCTGTATCCTATAGCAGTGATCCATGCCAATAAACTTTCTACTAGGATAAGTGAGTTGATAAAACTCATTCATCAACTCTTTATACATTTGTTTACTCTCCATTAAATGTCTGGTAAACTTTATTTTAGTGCATAATTTAGTACCCGACAAACACATTTCAATTTCAGCAGTATCATCGCGCCAAGGCAGTATTACCGAATAATTATCATCTACAAAGTTGTTGTTATTATTTAAATCGGCAAATAATGTAGGCTTTGCATGATAAGGATTACCCAACAGCACAGTAATAAAGCCTGGGTTATTTCCCTGATAATTACCTGCAAAAAAAACATACCCATACGCATACGCTTTAAATCCTTCGGGTTTTATAATCGGTATTGCCTTTGCTTTTCTTAATCCCTCAAAATCCCAAGTAAGTATCGTATCATTTTTCAATTCAAACAATGCCAAGTTTGAATTTAACCGGTCAAACCTATCGTCACGCGCACAATCTGTTAATTCAACAGTCATTTCTTGCTGTGCAAATAGACGCACAGCCTGAAATATAATTACCAATAAAAAAAAAGCACCCCTTAGAATCATCATATTAATTCTTACGGTGAATAACACTAGCCATAGGTTGTGCAGTTGGCATGATGGTTAGTTCATTAATATTTACATGAGCAGGACGACTAATAGCATACCAAATTGCATCGGCAATATCATCAGCTACTAGGTTTTCAAATCCCTCGTATACTTTATCTGCACGTTCCTTATCACCATGAAAACGTACCACACTAAATTCAGTTTCAACAGCACCGGGATGAATGGCAGTAACTTTTATTGGAAATTTAGATAACTCTAAACGCATGGCTACATTTAGTGCATCAACCGCATGTTTAGTTGCACAGTATATATTTCCATTTGCATACACTTCTTTTGCCGCAATAGATCCAATGTTAATGATGTGCCCCGATTCATTGTTTTTCATAAGAGGAATTACATTGCGCGTAACGTATAAAAGCCCTTTTATATTGGTATCAATCATAGCATCCCAATCATCAATATCACCTTCATCTATACTACTCAAACCACTTGCTAAACCAGCATTATTAACCAAAACATTTATTTTCTGCCATTCGACAGGAAGCCCTAAAATTGTTTCTTCAACTTCCTTGCGATTTCTAACATCAAGCTTAACCACCAAAGTACTAATCCCAAATTGGGTATTTAGTTCATTTGATAATTGTTTTAAAGCATCTAACCTTCGTGCTGCTAAAATTAAATTATACTGTTGCGATGCCAATAATTTTGCCGTGGCCGCACCTATACCTGACGATGACCCAGTAATAAAGGCTATTTTCCTACTCATTTAAATAAGATTAATTTTTTCGCAAATTATATAAATAATTACGTGCCGAAACGTAAATTTACAGAATTAAATTGCAAAATATGAATTACACCATAGAAAAAAGCGACCAATACTCATTAATTAAAACAGACATTGTAGCGCTTGATAAAAATACAGCCTCTAAGTTAATAAAAAAAGTGAGACATGAAGTTGCTAGTAGTAGTAAATATGTAATTGTAAATATTAGTGGCGTCAAGGAGTGTAATGCTGATGCAACAAGGGAGTTAATAAGCCTCGGTGTTGAACTAAGAGAAAATGATGGCTTGTTAATCATTACAGAAGCTGAAGATACATTTACAAGACTGTTTGCTAAGGCTGATATTACTTTTATACCAACTGATGTGGAAGCTGTTGACTTTGTATTTATGGACCAATTGGAAAAACAATTTTTGAACATGGGAGATGATGCCGATACAAAATGAGTTTTGAATTGGTAATTTTAGGGAATAGCTCTGCTACGCCTACCCTTAACCGATTTCCATCTGCACAGTATTTACACGTTTTAGATCACCACCTGCTTATTGATTGTGGCGAGGGAACACAAATGCAGATGCAGCGTTATAAAATTAAAAAAACTAAAATTAAGCATGTATTTATTAGCCATATTCATGCTGATCATATGTTGGGGTTGCCGGGCTTGTTGTTTAGTATGAATTTAATGCAACGTACCGAACCACTGCATATTTATGGACCCGATACGTTATTTGAGATTATTGATTTATTCCATAAAAATACGGAAAGTGAACTTCGTTTTGAAATCATAAAACACATTACCAACACCAACACAAAGGAGGTGATTTATGAAGATGCTTTATTAAAAGTTTCATCATTCCCATTATTTCATAGAGTGCCAACTACAGGTTTTTTATTTGAAGAACAACCTAAACTTAAGAAACTAAATGTAGTTAGTTGTAAAAAAAATAGTATCCCATTTGCTAATTACACTGACATTAAACGAGGCAAAGATTATGTAAGTGATGATGGGAAAATAATTATACCGAATAGTGAATTAACAGTTGATAAGGGTGAACCATTTAGCTACGCTTATTGCAGCGATACCATGTATGATGAACGTGTAATTGAAGCAGTAAAGAATGTTAATTTGTTATATCACGAAGCCACTTTTTTACACGATAGACTAAAACGAGCAGAAGAGACTAAACATAGTACGGCATTACAAGCAGGTATAGTTGCACAAAAAGCCAACGTATCCAAATTAATTATTGGTCATTTTTCTTCTAGGTACGATTTACTAGATGAACTATTAGCCGAAACACGCACCCAATTTGCGAATAGCTTTATTGCCAATGAAGGCGAGCATTTTTTTATGGAATAAAACTATAGCGATTAATCCTAATTTAAAAATTCCTAAACTTCTCCTTCCCATTTCGCAACCACATAAGTGGCTAAACAGTTTCCAATTAAATTAACAGAAGTTCGGCCCATATCCATGAAGGCATCAATAGCTAAAATAGCAAATGCTTTTTGCGGATCTAAACCCAATGAGGCCACTGTACTTACCAATATTAAAAACGAAGCACCTCTAACCCCTGCCACACCTTTACTGGTTAACATCAACACCAAACACATAGAAATTTGCTGACCTATAGTTAAATCGACTCCACTTACTTGCGCTACAAAAACAGAGGCTAATGAAAGGTACAACGTTGTACCATCCAAATTAAAACTAAACCCTGTTGGCAATACAAACGCTACTACTTTTCTTGGTATGCCCATTTTCTCTAAATTCTCCATGGCTTTGGGCAATGCGGCTTCAGAGCTGGCTGTTGCAAAAGCGATTGAAAGTGGTTCGCTAATATGGTTCAGGAACTTTTTAAAAGGAAGCTTGACCAACAAACCTATTGGCACAAAAACTAAAATAACAAAGGCAATTAATGCCACATATAGTGTAACCAATAGTTTTAACAAATCATGTAATACGCCATAACCCATGGTAGCGATGGCATAGCCTATAGCACCTCCTACAGCCAAAGGTGCAAAATACATTACTATATTGGTGAACTTAAACATCACTTCTGCCAAACTTTCTATGGCATGCACCATTTGCTGTTTACGCTGACCTTTTAATTGTGCCAAAGCAATACCAAACAAAATACTAAACACCACTATCTGCAAGATTTGGTTTTCGGCAACACTTTTGGCAATGTTCTCTGGGAAAATATCTAGTATTATGTTGTGCGTATGTTTTTGTTCCAACAATTTATTTGCCTTATCTATCTGCTCTGTTTGAGCTTGTAATGTTGAGCCAACTCCTGCCTGAGAAATATTAATAGCAAACAAACCGATAATGAGTGCAATGGTGGTAACCACCTCAAAATACAAGATAGATTTTAAACCCATGCGCCCAACTTGTTTTAAATCGCTGTGCCCAGCAATACCAACCACAAGCGTGCTAAATAGTAAAGGCGCAATTATGGTTTTAATTAACCTCAAGAAAATATCGCTGAATACTTTAAGCTCTTTGGCCACATTAGGTGCCCATTCGGCAACCTCAATACCCAAAAACATACAAAGTAATATATAAATGGTAAGGCCTTTACTTACCCACGCATAATAACCCAATGAAGCAATAAAAACCCAGCGTATGACATGTAATAGCTCAATTGGAAAAGTTGCAATTTCAAGCCAGTTGATTACATGCAAACCACTATCAATAAAAAACAAAGCCAATAAGGCAAAAAGTATTTTACGTTTATCCATGGTTTCAAACCTAACCAAAAACACCTCATAAAAAAAGCTACCTAAGTAGCTTTGTTTTATTTAGTTTAGATTGAATCGTTGATTCGTTTTTTAAAATCTAACGAAAGTGAATTTACACAATAGCGTAAACCCGTTTTATCTTGTGGACCATCATTAAATACATGACCCAAATGTCCACCACATTTGGCACACAAAATTTCCAATCGTGCCATACCGTGAGTCTTATCTAACTTTTCTATAATCTTGGATTTATCCAATGCCTCGTAAAAACTTGGCCACCCGCAGCCTGCATCAAACTTGGTATCTGATTTAAAAAGCTCATTACCGCATCCTGCACAGGTGTAAATGCCAGGTTCATAATGTTCTTCAAACTTGCCGGTAAACGGACGCTCGGTGCCTTTTTCACGCAGCACTTCATACTGCTCGGCAGACAGCATTTGTTTCCATTCTTCATTACTTTTTACAATTTCAAATTCGCTCATGGTATCCTTATTGTTTAATGATTTTGTGGATGATGTTTCTGTTGTTGTATTTGATTTGCAAGATGTAAATCCCATTACCAATATGCTCATCCAAAGTAATAACAAAATGTCCTTGGTTTTGATTTGCGTTTTCATATCCTTTTTTAATTAGTAGCCCTTCGCTGCTCATTAACTCATAATAAACAAGCTCAGGTTGATTTAGTTGGTAAGTTATTCTGATATTTTGTTTAAACGGGTTTGGACTAACGGAAAAAAATGTTTCCATTTCAGCTTCATCTACATTCACTTTAATCACTTGGCTGTAATTAAATTTACCATCATAATCAATTTGCTTTAGTCGATAATAAAGCCCGCTTACATCAGGAAGCTGAATATCTAAAAATTGATATTGTGTAGCCATATTGGTAGTACCTGAACCATTTATTAAACCAATTGCTTCAAAGGTTTTATTATTTAAACTACGCTCAACAACAAATACTTTATTGTTTTTTTCAATGGCAGTGCTCCAAAATAACTGGGTTGATTTGTTTTTATAAATACCTTCAAAACTGAGCCAAGTTATTGGCAATGTAACTCCATTTGAAGTTAGTATATTAGCCGTATTATAATTTGCTGCACTGTACCATCCGTTGTATTCTATTACAGCATAATGATAATTAACACCGGCCTGTAAATTATTTAATGTTACTGAACTTCCTGTACCATTATAAACTACATAATTACCCGAACCAATTTGTGGTGCAACTGTTAATGTTGCATTTGCACTAAAGTGAAAAGTATCTGCAGGTAAATCATTTACAGCAGCTGCTGCTCGCGCCAATACTATTCTTCGGTTCCCGTTCCCGCTAACCCAATTTAACTTAACACTGTTATTATTTATGTTCGTTACTTGCAAATTACTGGAACCCACTGTTGGTTCTGAAGGAATGTTACCACCCCAAATACGTTGCACAAATTGCGGACTATCAATAAACGGATTCCTATTGTTTTGAATCGCATATATGGCATCATTTCTTTTACGCTCTTTATCACTAACAGGGTCTAAATTATGCCAGCTAATTAACAAATCAACATACCACGTATCGTAAGCGGGGTAAGTATTGCCATCTAACACATCATTGGCATTGCCATTGTTTATCCAGCCTGCAATTAAGTTATCATATCGTGTAGCCATGTATAATTGCGCTCGGGCGATGTCTCCTTTATATTCATTAATTGGCTCAAACACAATTCCTGCATAACCAAAGTTAGCTCCTGTGCCAAGTTTGCCGCCATATAAAGTTAAAGTACTAGCTGCAGAAACATTTCCAAAAGGATAATTATTCCTCCATCCATTTACTTTCCCATCACTGGCAAATAAATGGTGAATATCTGACTGCATGGGTGAACTTGAAGCGAACCAACTCTGCGGAAAAGAATGTTCGCGGTTATAACAATCTCCCTCAATTGCATATGAACCACATTGGTTGGTACTCATGGTGTATTCGTATGGTGATGATGTATCAAACCGTGTGCTGTAAACATCCCAAACTTTACTATTGGGTTGTCGGTCTGTGGTTGAATATGCGTTCCAAACACCAGGAGTATAACTCACACTTGTATGGCCAAGTATTCTATTATATAAAACTGTTTTTAAAGCCGCGTTGCGTTGTGTTGTAACCGTGTCATAATAACCAGCAGCAATAGCCCAAGCAATGCCCGTTCCTTGCACAATTATATTTTGTGTAGGCGACCCATTATTTACATGTGTGATATTACCAGACAGAAACCCTGTTATTGAAGGACTAAATCTTGCATAAATATTAGTTGTAGTTACATTTCCTGCATTAGGTGATATTGTAATAACAGATGTATAACCTTGTAGGTAATGTGTTGATATTTCGAAACCTGAAGGTGCAGTTATAGTCAAATTTCCAGCTACAGCAGTTGCACTAACTGTATAGCGAATAGATGTGCTACTATTTAAAACATATACATTCCCAAAATCGGGAAGCGATACTAAACTTGTAGTAATTACACCACCCCATGCAAACTGCATCAAAAAACAACTCACTAAAAATAAATTAATTTTCATTCTGCCCACAAATTTACAACCATGTAGCGATTAAGCACGATTAAATTCTTTTATACTTTTAACCACAGCCATTGCACAATTTTCACCATCAATAGCTGCACTTATGATACCTCCAGCATAACCCGCGCCTTCTGCGCATGGCATTAAGCCTTTTATTTGAGGATGTTCCATGGTTTCTTTTCCGCGAGGTATGCGAACCGGACTAGATGTACGACTTTCTGTAGCAACCATCACTGCATCATTACTCACGTAGCCTTTTAGTTTTTTGCCAAAGGCTAGCAAAGCATGGCGCAAACTTGCCGCTACAAAAGTAGGTAATACATCATCCAAATGATG
>CANLLM010000087.1 GCA_947491825.1 Bacteroidota bacterium | reverse complement strand
TTGATTCATCACCAAACAACACAATTCTAATATCAGAAGTTAATTCTTTTTGGGCAAGGATAGCTCCTTTAATAGCCTCAAGGGGGGCAAAATCACCTCCCATAATATCAAAGCCTATTCTCATCAAGTGATACGGGTTTGGGTGAATATTAAACGTCTTTTCTCATATCAGGAAAAACTAACTTACCCTTGTAAAAGCCATCAGCAGTTACACGGTGACGCAAGTGTGTTTCGCCAGAAGTAGCATCAACTGAAAGTGTTGGATTAACACCTTTATAATGAGTTCTTCTTTTGTCTCTGCGAGTGTTCGAAATTTTTCGCTTTGGATTTGGCATAATTGTATGTTTTAGTTGTTATTAAAAAATTCCTTTTAGTTTATCCCACATTGGGTTTGATTCGCTGCCATCTATGTCATCGTTTTCAAAGTTGTTGATTTTTCTCACCAACTCCGGGTCACATTTTTTTCCGGCCATCTCACAAACCTTTCGTGGAGGTAAGCTTAATATAAATGATTCATAAAGATAATGAGTTAAATCGTATTCCAAAATACTTTTGGTAACATAAACAATCTCATCGTCACTATAATCTTCATTTTCACTAACTTTCATTAAAAGACAGAACGCGTTATCAAGATAGAGATCAATATCATCAAGGCAATTGTCACATTTTTCACTAACATTTCCAGTTAGCGTAAATTGGAGTTCGTACATGGTTTCAGTTTTAATTAATTCCAATGTAACTTTAGCCTCAGCCTTGCTAATAATGCTCCCTTCTATTTGAGCGAAAAAGGCATCATTTAGATTGAACTCGAAATGATTTGAGCCCATATTGAGTTTGTTAAACTCGATTAAATAATCTTTACCCTTCGTTACCATCTCTTATAGAAGCCTGCGAATATAACTAAAGCAATTATTTTTTAGCAACCTTTATACTATTTTAAACCACTAAATACTGAAAAACAAGCTAATACAAGACAAATCAGTTTGGTAAAATGGAAATATTCAGTAGTTTTTTATTTGAAGTGGTACTTTTTTAAGGTAGAGTACATTATTTTTGAAAAAACACAAACCAATTATGGACGAGTTAAGTAAAGCAGGTTTTAGTGAGTTAGCCAAAGCTGCTAGTATACAACCCAAAGAGGCATTATTGGAGGTGAAGAAATCATCAAAGGGCCTATTTATTGGCGTTCCTAAAGAAACAACTTTACAAGAACATAGGATAGCACTCACCCCGTCATCGATAAATTTACTAGTTGCCAATGGAAATGAGTTAAGAATTGAGGCCGGAGCAGGCAAGCATGCTCATTTTAGTGACCAAGATTACAGCGAAGCTGGAGCTCAAATCTGTTATAATCCCGAGGAAGTATTCAAGGCTGATGTTATTGTGAAGGTTGAGCCGCCAACAGAACATGAAATCAGTTTGCTTCAAACCCAGCAATTACTGATATCTGCAATACAACTTAGTAGTCGAAGTGATACATATATAAGAAGTTTAATGGCTAAAAAAATGACAGCCATTGCATTTGAATTTTTAAAATCTGATGACGGTATACACCCTATAGTTAGGAGCATGAGCGAAATATCTGGTTTATCATCAATTGCCGTGGCTGCTGAGTTGCTTTGCAGCACACGTGGCGGCAAAGGAGAAATGTTAGGAGGTGTTACAGGAATTCCGCCAACAGAAATTGTTATTATTGGTGCTGGAACTGTTGGAGAATATGCCGCCAGAACAGCATTAGGAAAAGGTGCCACAGTTAAAGTATTTGACAATTCATTAGAAAAACTGAGGAGGTTACAAAACAACTTAGGAGTTAAAATATTCACCTCATTGCTTCATCCCAAAATATTACAAAAGGCTCTTGAATCAGCTGATGTAGCAATTGGTTGTTTGCGGAGTGCAGAAGGAAGAAGTTTAAATGTTGTAAACGAGGAGATGGTTTGTAAAATGAAACCAATGTCGGTAATTGTTGATATTTGCATTGACCAAGGCGGATGCTTTGAAACAAGCGAAGTAACTAGCCACGATAAACCAACGTTTATTAAACATGATGTGATTCATTACTGTGTACCTAATATTAACTCTAGAGTTAGTCGTACTGCTAGTTACGCATTGAGCAATGTTTTAACCCCACTATTATTGGATTTAGCTGATTGCGGTTCAGTAACTGATTACCTATGGGTTAATCAATCTGCAAGAAGTGGAGTATACATTTACAAAGGTAATTTAACTAATAAACACATAGGACAACGATTAAATATTTATCCAAAAGATTTAGATTTATTGATTGCGGCACACGCCTAAATCAACTCATTTCCTCGGTTACGTGCTCATCCAATTCACCATTATTTTTATGGTATAAATCAATGGCTACAATAATGGAAAAACTACCCCAAACCAATGGCGCAATTTTGGTTGTTTCGCTGTAATGGTTGAGAAAACCATGCGTAAAATAGCCAATCAATCCAAGTGTTACACCAATCAAAACAACTTTTACTTTAGCCGACTTAGTTTTGTAAAAAACATTAAAAGCGGTATTTAACCCTGATAAAATAATCATAATCAAACTTCCCAAACCAATCAATCCAGTTTCTGATAATGGATTTAAAAACTCGCTGTGCGAATTACCTTGGTTACCGAAATTTGTACTAATAAGCGTGCGATATCGCGCTTCCTGGTAAGGGGCATAACAAAACACATAGGTGCCTGGACCAAAACCCATAATGGGCCTCTCCTTCCACATGTTTATAGCAGATACCCAGCGATTTATACGCTCTATATTTGACGCATCTGTACGTATGTTAGATGCTGATTGTAGGTGCTTACCAAATCCTTCTCCAGAATCTTGTTTATTTTTTGACAGTGCATAAAATACTTGATCTTGAAAAGCTAAGAAAAACATTACGCCAAAAAACAAAATTATTAGTTGTGTTTTTAGTTTTAGTTTCAGCGCCAGCGGTAATATCATGCCTAAGGCAACTGCAATACTTAACCATGCAGCGCGTGTGTATGAGTAAAATACCCCAGTAAAAAACATCACCAATAAAAACAATACAAGCAAAATAGTAATGACACTTAATTTTAGTTTACGACTGTAAAATAAATACGCGAAAAACAAGGGAATAAAAAATGAAATTGCTGCTGCGTAAATTCCATGTGCGCGATAAAAAGGCATGCTGATGTAATACGATGACTCTTGTGTAAAGCCTAATAAACTGTGCATATACAAAGTATAAGCTACAACAATTGACAAGGAGGCAATGTACAACCACAAATATTTGTGTATGTTAGATAATTTACGGAATAACATTACACCTAAAAAATAGTACACCACAATAAACCAAAAACGAGACAATACAAACTTGAAGCTAACAATAGGCAACTCGCTGGTGAAAATAGTAACAATATACCACCCAATATTTACTAAAATCCAAAAAGAAACAGGATGCCTGAATACTTTTACATCATATGAACCATCAATAATAAAACGTAGCACAGATAAAAACATGACTACCATAACAATGGGTTCATCGGGAAGGCTTATGCCAAGTCCCATGCCAATATCATCAAACTCTATGGCAAGCGGAACAATAAAACTAAGTAAAAGTAATACAGCATCAAGTTTAAATAAAACCAAATACGCAAATACTAGAATTAATGGTAAAACATGAATGGAATAATCATCATTGTACACACCATAAGCGGTGAGAAAAATAAACAATACCCCGATTGTATAAAACCAACGAATTTTTAAAATCTCACCCAAAATTACCCTTGCGATAAACTACCCTTAATATTTTGATAGCGCTCCATTGCAACAATGGTAATGCTGCTTAACAGAAAAGCCGCAATTGCAGATAAAATGGAAATAACCAAACGTAACGGATAGGCTTTATCATAATTAGGCTTTGCAATATCAACCACAAAAATGTTACTTAATTTACTGTCTAAATCTAGTTTAGCCTGATTGTATTTTTTTCTTAAATCGGTGAGCTGCTCTGCTTCAAAACGAATTTGTTCATCCAACGAAACGAAATCTCCAACATGTTGTCCTAAATTTTTACGTTCTTTATCCGTAAACGAATTGCTGGTTCCTTTACCTATTAGCTCAGCCAAGCCGCGTGATTGTTCTTCTACATTATATACACCAATATTACCCAGTGTGCGTGTCATTTCACTTAACGAATCAATAATGGCAATCTTAGCACCGTATTCTTCTTTAATAATATTGAACGCTTGCTGTGCGATAATACTTTGACTTTGCTTTTTTAATGAATCGGTATTATACATCACAGCATTGGCAATAGCAGCAGATAGCTCTGGATCTGTATCAAGCACAACAACTTCAACAGAGTTGTATGATGTGCGGTTTACGATAACATACTTTTCAAACTTCTTGTTAAGCTTGGCAAACTTCTTGGGATCATCTGAATCAATCCCATAATGTTCTATTAAGTTAAAATCAATAGCAATTTTCTCACGCAGTTGGCTTGATTTTGCCAATTGAAGATATTGTTCCACATTCTCTTCATCTCCGTAAGCAAGTACATCTTGAGCCCTTTCTTTTAAGCTATAGAATAATGCATATGATATGGAATTGACTGTTCCTGGATAAAACACTGCTTTTGATTTATACTCTGGTTTGAGAAACAGTGTGATGAGATAAGCCACAACTGCTGCAGACAATGAAATAAGGGCAAGGTGTTTTTTCCATTTAATTAAAAACTTAACGAGCTCGATAAAATTAAACTGATATTCGTGTTGCGTTTTTTGCATGCTTACTAATTTGGACAAAAATATAAAAAAATAGGTGTGTGCAAACTACCACTTAAACGCGGCTTTGCAATAGCTGTTTTAATTGTTGAACATGTATCAAACGTGTAATAAACAACATTATTATGGCACTTCCAATGGAAATTCCAATGGCAACACTTAAGTTTATTCCCAGATAATGGGCAAATCCCACACATATGATAACCACAGCTAAAATTGCAAAAAACCTTAATAGATAACTGGGGTCAAGCTTTATTTTAAGGTTTTTAATTGCAAAATACATGTTGGTTAATGCGATAAAACTATGCGTAAAAACTGCAGATAATGCTGCTCCCTTGGCACCTAATTGTGGTTGCAAAAATATATTAACGGTTAGATTTATGACCAAAGCCGTTGCTGCAAGCTTATTAAGTAACGATATGTTTCCATTAGCAGTTAACAATGTACCAAAAATATACATCACACACATTGCTACAAAACTAATCATAACATATTTAAATACATGTCCTGACTCTACTGGGCTGGTTTTGCTTAATAGCACCATCACATCCATGTGGTAAAACCAAGAAATTGCGGCTACACCAACTGCTGGTAAAATTAAAAGTGTCATACTCATTTTAATTAAACTGCTTAAATCTTGCTTACTTTTAATCATGTTAGAGAATAAAGGAAGCAACATTCCTGCAAGTAAAACAGCAAGCATATTTGCTGCTTCCAATAAACGATTAGCAACAGCATAAACACCATTTTGTTCATCACCATTTGGCAGTAACTTCTTCATCATTAAAATATCAGCACGCATGTAAAAAGTCATTAATAAAGCTAGTAAGGCATATGGCCATGATTGGCGTATCATACTCCACATCATTACTTTTTTAAAGTTAAGCTTAACACCTTGTAGTGGCTTTTTTAATACCCAAAAAGAAATTATAAATGAGGCAGAATAACCGAGTGACTGAGATAAAATGAAATGTTCAATCGAGAAATTACCGTTGTATACCAACATCAACATAATGGCAAAAAATATCATCATGCCTCTGTCGGTAACCGATAAAAAGGCATCGGTTTTAAATAATTGTAAACCACTAATATTGGCCCTGAAAAACAAAATGAAAAATGCTAAAACCTGATTTAGAGCCAACAATAATAAAAACCAAAGTTGCTTTCCATCAACACCAAACAAAAATCCAAAGCAAAATGTAACAGCAAGGTATGCTACTGCAAAAACTAATTTTAAGGGAAACAATGAAGCAAACCTTTTGCTAAGCAATTGATTATGCTTTGCGATAAATGAACTGGTATAATTGTTAATGCCAAAATCTAACAACATGGTAAACATTAACGATATGTTGAACATAACCATGTAAGCCCCATATATATCATTCCCTAATGTGTTTTGAACAGTTCTGTCGATACCCAAAATCCAAAATGGTTTTATTAGCAGATTAATTGCTAGGAGTAAAAACACATTTGTCAAGATTTTTTTCGACATCGGGGTGCAGCCTGTTGATATTAATTGTTTATTTGTGTGCAATAATAATTATTACAAGCACATTTAGTCCTATTAATTTTATGCGAATAGCCGTTAATGCGCGATTTTTACTTACCAATAAACTTGAGGGTATTGGTAGGTTTACTTACGAGACCATGCAGCGAATTACACGCAACCATCCCGAACACCAATTTATATTTTTTTTTGATAGGCCATACAGTAGCGAGTTTGTATTTGCCAGTAATGTGATACCAGTTGTATTATACCCTCAGGCCCGACATCCGTTTTTATATTATTGGTTCTTTAATTTATCTGTAACCAAGGCATTAGCAAAATACAAAGCAGATGTTTTTGTAAGTACAGATGGGTATTTAAGTTTACGCACGAATGTTCCTCAATTGGCAGTTATGCATGATTTAGCTTTTTTGCATTTTAAACAAGGTATAAATAAACTGGAGTATAAATATTACGCCTACTTCTTTCCGAAATACGCTCGCAAAGCAACTAGATTAGTTGCAGTTTCTAATTATACCAAACAAGATATTATTACGCAATTCAATATCAACGCAAATAAAATTGATGTTGTTTACAATGCACCTAGCATAGGTTTTGAGCCTATAAGCGAAACGTTGAAAAACGAAGTCAAACAAAAGTACACCAATGAACAATCCTATTTTTGCTATGTAGGTGCTATGCATCCGCGTAAAAATATTGAAACATTACTCAAGGCATTTGATGCTTACAAAACATCAACACAAAATAATTTTAAACTAGTTATAGTAGGCCGCAAGGCATGGCAAAGTAAAGGCATTAAATCAACCTATAACAACTTGAAATATCAAGCTGACATCATTTTTACAGGCAGGGTAACAGAAGGAGAGTTGTACCACATTACGGCTGCTGCTTATGCCATGGTGTACATTCCCTTTTTCGAAGGATTTGGATTGCCAATTGTAGAAGCAATGGCTTGTAATGTTCCAGTTATAACTTCTAACATCACATCTATGCCCGAAGTTGCAGGAGATGCTGGTGTGCTGGTTTCTCCATATGACGTAAAACAGGTAACTGATGCTATGATTAAACTTACTAACAACCAAGATTTCTATCAACAAAAAATACTTGCAAGTGCCAAACGGAAACTTGATTTTAGTTGGGATGAATCCGCACTAAAATTTTGGGACAGTATTATGCAAGCTGCATCACTAAAATAATATACAAATAAACCTCCTACACTTATGAAGTCAGATATTGAAATTTCTCGCGAAGCAAAATTAAAACCGATTCAACAAATTGCTAATGAATTAAACATTAATGCTGATTATGTTATACCCTATGGTAAAACAAAAGCTAAATTAGAATTGAATGTTTTGAACGAAACCAATATCAATAAGAACAATTTGATTTTGGTTACTGCTATTTCGCCAACCAAAGCGGGCGTAGGTAAAACGGTAACTACTGTTAGCGCCAGTTTAGGTTTAAATAAAATTGGTAAAAAGTGTATTGCCGCTTTGCGTGAACCTTCGCTAGGTCCTGTTTTTGGAATGAAAGGTGGAGCGGCAGGTGGAGGCTATGCGCAAGTTTTGCCCATGGAAGATATTAACTTACATTTTACAGGTGATTTTCATGCCATTACTACTGCTAATAACACCATTGCTGCATTATTAGACAATTATCAATATAACAATTTAAATAGCGAAAACGCACTTAAACAAATTACCTGGAAACGTGTGCTGGATGTTAACGACAGAAGTTTACGTTTTGTAACAACAGGCTTGGGAGGCCGCACCAATGGTATCCCTCAAGAAACAGGTTTTGATATTACACCTGCTAGTGAGATTATGGCGGCTTTGTGTTTAAGTGAAAACTTTGACGATTTACAAAATCGTATAGCGCGTATTATTCTTGGTTACAAAATAGATAACTCACCTTTTACAGTAAAAGACTTAGGAGTTGGCGGAGCAATTACCATTTTGCTTAAGGACGCAATCATGCCTAACTTAGTTCAAACTACAGAAAACACTCCTGCTATCATCCATGGTGGGCCATTTGCTAATATAGCACACGGTTGCAACAGTGTTATCGCCACAAAAATGGCATTAAGTTGTGCTGAGTATGTAGTAACTGAATCTGGGTTTGGTAGCGACTTAGGTGCCGAAAAGTTTTTAGATATTAAATGTAGAGTTGCCAAATTGCAACCCAAAGCAACCGTATTGGTAGTAACTACACAATCCATAAAAATGCATGCAGGTTTAACGTTGGAAGACACTAAAAAACCAAACATGGAAAGCATCATATCTGGCCTACCAAACATGCAACGCCACATCGAAAACTTACAAGGCTTTGGACAAAGTATTATCGTATCATTAAATAAGTTTCATTTTGATGTGCAAGAGGAAATTGATTTTTTACGCACTTGGTGCGAGCAAAAGGGTTGTGCTTTTGCCGTGAATGAAGCTTTTGTTAAAGGTGGAGAAGGAGCCATTGAACTAGCTAATAAAATTGTACATACCGTTGAAAATAATCCATCAAAACCAATTCACTTTACCTACGATTTAGAAGATAGCATTGAAACCAAGATTGAAAAAGTAGCTGCTAAAATTTACCGCGCTGATAAAGTAGAATTTAGCGGAAAATGTAAAACAGTATTAGCACGTATTAAAAAAAATAACTTAGGTAACTTGCCTGTTTGTATCGCCAAAACGCAATACAGTTTTACAGACAATGCAGATATTTATGGCGCACCAACAGCACATACACTGCACGTGCAGGATCTGGTAATAAATACCGGTGCAGGATTTATTGTAGCCGTTTGTGGTGATATTATGCGTATGCCGGGGTTACCCAAAGAACCTGCTGCAAATGGCATGACTTTTAACAACGGTATTATTGAAGGCTTGAGTTGATATTAAAATATTTGATGATGCAACTGTACTTAATTTGGTTAAAAACTTTATAAATTTATCTTAAACCAAACATCAAATTTCTGAAGCATAATATATAAAAAGAAAACCCTGATGGGATTAAAACGATATTACACCAAAGGACAATTAGAAGCAGGTTGCGATGAAGCTGGGCGAGGATGCCTTGCAGGACCAGTTTTTGCTGCTGCTGTAATTTTAAACGAAAGAAAGCCCATCAAGGGATTAGACGACTCGAAAAAACTAACAGAGAAGCAACGCAATGAGTTGCGGTTAGAAATAGAGGACAGGGCATTAAGTTTTGGTGTAGCACAATTAAGCAATAATGATATTGACAAGTTCAATATCCTTAAGGCCTCTTTCATGGCTATGCATGCAGCTTTAGACAAGTTAAATATAGCACCTGCATTGTTACTTATTGATGGAAACAGATTTATTCCATACAAAAAAATTAAACATGAATGTGTGATAAAAGGTGATGCAAAGTTTCAAAGTATTGCAGCTGCATCTATTCTAGCAAAAACTTATCGTGATGAATTTATGCGTGATGTGCATGAGAAATATCCTGAATACAATTGGGCACAAAACATGGGATACCCTACCAAAACGCACAGAGAAGCAATTAAGCAGTTTGGCGCAACACCATTGCATCGCATGACCTTTACATTATTAAACGAACAAATCT
>CANLLM010000086.1 GCA_947491825.1 Bacteroidota bacterium | reverse complement strand
AACGTTATAAATAGATATCACATGAAAGTAAAATCAATCTTCGTAAATCTTCCGATCAAAGACCTTAATCGGACAAGGGACTTTTGGACAAAACTTGGTTTTTTATTTAACGAAAACTTTTCAGACGACAGCGCTATGCCTAGTTCTGAATGACGGGCTGATGTATTCCATGCTCATCACTCACGAAATGTTTAGCACGTTTACAAATAGACCCATTTCAGACGGCACAACTACACAGGTTTTGACTGCAATTGAAGTGGAAAGCCGTGAGCAAGTTGATATAGTTATAAAACTTGCTCTTGAAAACGGAGCAAAACGATACCGAGAAAGTGTAGACCACGGTTGGATGTATTACGACTGTTTCGCAGACCTTGACGGACACCAATGGAAAATCATGTTTACCGACCCAAATCAAATTCAACAATAAAATGATGACACAAGAAAAAATATCAGTTCAAGCAACAGTTGTAGGAGGTACGCAAAAAGTTTGGACCTATTACACGCAACCTGAACACATCACAAAATGGAATTTTGCCGACCCAAGTTGGCATTGTCCGACAGCCACCAACGACATGAAAGTTGGTGGACGATATGTAGCAAGAATGGAAGCCAAAGATGGAAGTTATGGTTTTGATTTTGATGCTGTTTACACAGAAGTTAATCAAGGCGAAAATTTCACCTACAAATTTGGTGAACGATTTGCAACAGTTCAATTTATTGAAACAAACGGACAAACCAATGTGGTGGTAACATTTGATCCAGAAACAGAAAATTCCATTGAACTGCAGAAAAATGGTTGGCAAGCAATATTGGATAACTTCAGAAATTACACAGAAACGAACAAATGATTAAAAGAAAAAAATTGCTAACAAAGGCTTTGTAGTATTGAAGCTGGTGCTCTTAAATTCATAATTATGCTTAACTATATTTTTTATTTTAGCATTAAAATTAACGATCCGAAATCGCCATCTTCGCCAAGCCCGAAGACGTTAACTATATTGAGGAAATTATACTCATAAATGATATTTTAACTTTAACACATTGATTAAAAACAACAGACTATAAAATGAAAAAATTTATGCTTAATATCCAGTTAGAAGGATTGGACAACGAAACAAGAATGAGACTACTCCCAAGAGAACAGGAAGTGGTAAAAGAGTTGGAACAAAATGGAACTATTTTAGATACCTATATTAAACTTGATATGTCTGGAATTTTTATTGTAATGATGGGTAATGATCCTGATGATGTGCATTTAAAACTTTCAACTTTGCCCTATTACCCATTTATGAAAATTGAAATAATCCCGGTGAGGGTAGTTAACAGCATTAATCAATAACTCTTTTGTAACAGCGGATTAAATTCAGTTTTTATCAATTAAAAAGGAACCTAAAAACAGTTGCGAAATCAATTCATCACCACTTCTATAGCCACTTCATTTCTGCGGTTAACAATGTCCCAAGGTGCATTATAACCCATGTATAAGTAGGCGCCAATTGTTTTAATTTGATTTTGATTAATTACTGTTTCTAACTTCTTTCGGTGTTCTTCAATTTTTTCTGCCGAGGAAAAACCACTGTAGGTAACAACTGCTAAGTATTTTTCTCCTTCTTCTAAAATTTTAACCTTACTAGATGTTGGCTTTGGTAATTCATCTTTTTTGTATTGCTTGGGCATAACAAAATACATCACTGATGTATCTCCCATTTTCATAACAACAGGTGCCGTCATCGCAATTTTCTGGTTACTATCATTGCCGCCAAAAATATATCCGGCAATGGTTCTAAAACCACTACTCATACTTTTTTCCATTGAAGTATCAAACAATGTGGTTTGTGCCACGATCATTTTAGGATATTGCCTAATTTCAACATCACCAATTGTTTTAACCACCTTGTATTGGGGAGTTTCAATGTTTCCTGTTTTAAAGGATAACAACAGCATAATTAAACCACCAATTAATAACAACACTGCAACAGAAATCATAAATATTTTCATGGCACAAATATAATAACTATTAGCCATTATGATTTGATTACAAGTAAAATAAGTCAATTAAAAACTTTAACATATGTGCATTACAAGCAACATCATACCCAATATAAAAATATGACCAAGCCCATATAAAACATATGAATTAAGTTATTTAATGAATATTCATACAATATTCATAAACTCGCATTACTAATATTTAACAGATATGATTACAATAACCCAACGCAGATTTTTGCCCAATAAATTAAAGATTACATCATGGGATGTATTAGCACCTTGTTTTAACCAATTGGTTGAAAGACCGATTAATAACAAACACGACTTGGAAGAGTGGTTAAAAGACCGCAGCGAGCTGGAAGCTTTTGTAAGTGAAGACTTGGCTTGGCGTTATGTTAAAATGACTTGTAACACCGAAGACAAAGAACTTGAAAACGCGTATTTGTTTTTTGTTACCGAAATAGAACCCCAAATATCTCCGATAAATGATAAGCTGAATAGAAAATTAGTTGAATGCACGTTTATTAATGAATTGAATGAAGAAAAATACTTCATTTATTTACGCGGTATCAGAAAAGAAATTGAAATATTTAGGGAAGCGAACGTGCCTTTAATGGCCGAAATTGCAACAGAAAGTCAGAAGTATGGAAGTATAATTGGTGGCTTAACGGTTGAGATGGAAGGTAAAGAATTAACCTTACAACAAGCGGCTAACTTTTTAAAAAATCCGGATAGGACCAAACGCGAAGCCGCATTTATAAAAATAAATGACAAGCGATTGGCCCATGCACAAGAGCTAGACGATTTGTTTAACAAACTAATCACCTTGCGCAACCAAGTAGCTGTAAATGCAGGCTTTGATAATTTCCGTGATTATATGTTTGCCGCGTTAGGCAGGTTTGATTATACCCCGGAAGATTGTTTTACATTTCATACCGCTATACAAATGGAAGTAGTGCCCTTAGTAAAACAATTTAACGAAAAACGAACCAAAGAATTGGGATATCAACTTCGCCCTTGGGATTTAGAAGTAGATACAAAAAACAGAGAAGCCTTGGAGCCATTTACCAGTGGGTCTGATTTATTAGATAAAACAGTAAAATGCTTACGTAAGGTAGATGACTATTTTGCATGGTGTATTGAAACCATGGATAACATGCAACGATTGGATTTAGAGAGCAGAAAAGGAAAAGCTCCAGGAGGTTATAATTACCCAATGGCAGAAACCAGTGTGCCATTTATATTTATGAATGCCGCATCATCAACCCGAGATGTTGAAACCATGGTACATGAAGGCGGACATGCCGTACATTCATTTCTAAGTAAAGATTTAGAATTGGCTGCATTTAAAAACTGCCCGAGCGAAGTAGCAGAACTAGCCAGTATGAGTATGGAATTAATAAGCTATGATGGCCAAGATGAATTTTACCGCACACCCGAAGATTTTAAACGCGCCAAAGAAGAACACCTAGAAGGTATTATTAAAGTGCTGCCATGGATTGCAACTATAGATAAGTTTCAACATTGGATTTATACGAACCCTAAACAAACTGCCGAAGAACGTAAAGCTTATTGGGTAAATTTAAGCAAAGAGTTTGGAACAGGCCTTGTAGATTGGAGTGGATACGAGCATGTGCAAGCATATACCTGGCAAAAACAATTACACTTATTTGAAGTGCCATTTTATTATATAGAATATGGTATGGCGCAACTTGGTGCATTAGGCGTTTGGCGTAATTTCTTAACTGACAAAAACAAAGCAGTGAAACAGTATAAAGAAGCCTTAAGTCTTGGTTACACCAAACCAATTGGAATGATATACAATGCCGCAGGTGTTGAATTTAACTTCAGCGATACGTATATAAAATCGTTGATGGAGTTTGTAAAAGCAGAGTTGAATAAACTATAATCTAACCCTCATTTAAACAGCACTAACAGGTATAAGTTAATGTTATTTTTATTCATAATTGAGTGTATTCTAAAAAAATAAGCGAATAAAAAAAATTAACGAATCGTAATATAATGACTTTAACTCACTGTTTTACAACAAATTAAAAAGTAACTAAAAAGTAAGTAACTACATAGTTAGTAACTATATGGTAAGCAAATTAAAAAGCATATATTTGAAATTAAATACCTAATGATATGGATTTAATATTTTGGGCAAATGAAGGTTCACCATTCGCATTTGGCAAGGTAGCACACGGTGATACTTTTGTTAACAGAGCATCAGAGAAGAAGCGTTTGGTAACAAACTTTGCAAGTAAGGTAAATACTACACTCATATCTCCGCGCAGGTGGGGCAAATCTAGCTTAGTTAAAGAGGTTGGATTGGCTATGAACAAAGCCAATAAAAAATACAAGTTTGCCTACATTGATTTATTTAGTATACGCACAGAAACAGAATTTTATGAGGCCTACGCGAAAGAAGTAATAAAATGCTCTGGTAATAAATGGAATGAGTGGGCGAACATTGCAAGCGATTTTTTAAAGAATATTACGCCTAAAATTAGTATTAGTGCAGACAAGAGTCATGAGATGGACATCACTTTTGATTTAAAAGACATCAAAAAAAACTACGATACCATTTTAAACTTACCCGAAAAAATAGCACAGAGTAAAGGTATTCAAATTATCGTTTGTATTGATGAATTTCAAAATATAACGAGTTTTACTAACCACGAAAGCTTTCAGAAAAGATTACGCAGTTTTTGGCAACACCACCAAAACGTAACCTATTGCTTGTATGGTAGCAAACGAAGTTTATTGGTACAGATGTTTGAAAAAAGAAACATGCCATTTTATAAATTTGGTGATGTGATGTACTTGGAAAAAATACCTTCAGCAGATTGGCATCCATTTATTGTTAGGGCATTTAGCAGCAGCAAAAAAATAATAAAACCAAAACAAGTCGACCTTATTATAGATACCATGCAAGGTCACCCCTATTATGTGCAACAACTCAGTTATTTATTGTGGATACGCAGCAGTAAAATAGTAAAAGATGAAGAGGTATTTGCATCTATTGAAGACTTGGTAAACCAAAATGCAAACCTCTACGAACGAGAAACGGAGGCCATGAGTAACTCGAAAGTAGCCATTATAAGAGCTATTGCAAGCGGAAACAACAGCGGTTTAAGTAGAGCAGAAGTGATTCAGGAATTTAGACTAGGCTCATCGGCCAACGTTACAAAAACGCTTAAAGCACTTGATTTAGACGAACTGATAGATAAAAGAGGTGGTGAATATTTTTTAATTGATCCAGCTTTTGAATTGTGGTTTAGAAAACGTTTTTTAGGCAAATCATTTACATCAAATAACTAAATTATATCATACCTAAATACCAATATGAAAATACTTTGTGTAGGCAGAAATTATAGCGAACACGCTAAAGAATTGGGAAATGAAGTTCCAGAAAATCCCGTTATTTTTAGCAAACCAGATACTGCTTTATTAAAAAATGGGGAAGATTTTTTTCATCCAGAATTTAGTAACGATATACATCACGAAGTAGAATTGGTAATAAAAATTAGCAAGATGGGAAAAAAAATACAGCCCAAATTCGCACATAATTATTTCACCGAAATTGGATTAGGAATTGATTTTACAGCACGCGACATGCAATCTAAACTAAAAGAAAAAGGATTGCCTTGGGAGTTGGCAAAAGCATTTGACAGTTCTGCACCTATCGGGGAGTTTATACAGGTAGAAGGTAGAGATTTATCAAAGATAAACTTTAGTTTAAAGAAAAATGGTGAAGTGGTGCAACAAGGAAATACTTCTCAAATGATCTTCCGGTTTGAAGATATAATAAGTTTTGTATCGCAGTACTTTACCCTAAAAGTTGGCGACCTAATATATACAGGAACACCCGCAGGAGTTGGACATCACGAAGTAGAATTGGTAATAAAAATTAGTAAAATGGGAAAAAAAATCCAGCCCAAATTCGCACATAATTATTTCACCGAAATTGGATTAGGAATTGATTTTACAGCACGCGACATGCAATCTAAACTAAAAGAAAAAGGATTGCCTTGGGAGCTAGCAAAAGCATTTGACGGTTCTGCACCTATCGGGGAGTTTATACAGGTAGAAGGTATAGATTTATCAAAGATAAACTTTAGTTTAAAGAAAAATGGTGAAGTGGTGCAACAAGGAAATACATCACAAATGATATTCTCTTTTGAAGAGATTATAAGTTTTGTATCGCAGTACTTTACCCTAAAAGTTGGCGACCTAATATATACAGGAACACCTGCAGGAGTTGGTAAGGTAAATGTTGGAGATAAACTAGAAGGTTTTATTGAAGATAAGCTCATGTTGATGTGCAACATTAAATAATGTTTAAGACCAATAGGAATAAAGATTAAAAAGCGCTTAAGTATTTTTACAGAAACAAATTCCAACTAAAGAATAATGCTTCTCCAGAAGAAAATATACCTGTTGTTTATTGCCTTGCTTGTTGGCATTATGAATGTTCAAGCACAGCATTATCCGGTAAATTATTTTATTGCACCAATGGATACCCCGCTTTATTTAAGTGCACCATTTGGTTCGCTTCGTGATAACCATTTTCATAGTGGTATGGACATTCGCACTTTTGAGAAAGAAGGTTTACCTGTTTATGCGGTGGCAGATGGTTACGTTTCGCGTATAAAAGTATCTGCAGTTGGTTATGGAAAAGCTGTTTATATTAATCACCCTAACGGTTATACAAGCGTTTATGCTCATTTACTTAAATACGAAGGCACAATTGCATCTTATATTAAATCAATACACTACCTAGAACAGAAGTTTGAGTTGGATAACTTCCCCAACAAAGATTTAATCAAAATAAAAAAAGGGGAAATTATTGGATGGAGTGGCAATAGCGGAGGAAGCACTGGCCCACATTTACATTTTGAAATTAGAGATACCAAACAAGAAGAATCAATAAACCCAGAGTTGTTCGGGATTACCGGTGTGGATTTGTATAACCCCACTTTAAAACGTTTGGTGGTATACGCGCTTAACAATAACCGAACAGTAGTTCAACATAATATTGCTATTAACGATAACAATAGTATTAAAACAGATAGCGGAACCTTATTATTAGATACATTAACAATAGCTAAAGGAGCTACTGGATTTGGGATTGAAGCTTATGATTATTTGATGAATGAATATAAAACATACAGTATTTATTGTACTGATTTTTTCTTTAATCAAATTAAGCGTTTCTCGTACAGGATAGATAGGGTAAATTTTGCGGAAACTAGATACATAAATACACATATAGATTACGACCTATATAAACGCGATGGATATAGAATACAAAAGTGTTTTTTAGATGACGGAAATAAAGCTCAAGTATACCCATACATCCGTAACAAGGGCAAAGTTTTAATTGATGATACACTTACGCACACCCTACATTTTTGCATTGGCGACTTTGATGGAAGATCGTATACTTTTTATGCAAAAGTGAAGGCGAATAACAAAACAGCACATAGTGAAACACCTTGTAACGATTTAGTTTGGTATCCTAACAGCAAACAAATATTTAAACGCGATGGTATAACAATTTCTATTCCGGAAGGCGCACTTTACGACACGTTAAACCCATGCGTTATAGTTACCAAACCGAATTTAACGGGCATCTTATCTTACGCTTACAAGATTCACTCTTCAAATACTCCATTACATAAATCTATTGCCATTGCAATTGATGTGGATACAGCCACCATTGCGTCATCTAAACTACTATTGGCATCTATAAAAAAAGATGGTAGTTTAACCGCAGCAGGCGGAGAATACAAGCAGGGAAAAGTAACCTTATTGACAAGTAATTTTGGCACGTACACAATTATTGCAGACACCATTTCACCTACAGTAAAAGTACTAAGGTTAAATGTAGAAAATGAATTAAGCGACACCACAAAATTATTAATTAAAACCACTGATAACATGGCCGGAATTAGCGATTATAATGGCTATATAAATGGCACTTGGATATTATTAGATTACGATGCTAAAAACGATATTTTACAATACGACTTTGATGAAAAAACGAAGTTTAACCAAAAACAAGAATTAAACATAATTGTTAACGATAAAAAAGGAAATACAACCACTTGGAAAAGTGATGTGATTTTTAAAAAATAACTACCAAACATTTATAATTAAAATATGGGATTACTTAAAGAAGGCGATAAAGCGCCAGCGTTTAAAGGATTAAACGAAAAGGGAGAAAATGTTAAATTAAGCGATTACAAAGGGAAAAAGTTGGTGCTTTATTTTTATCCGAAAGATAGTACACCAGGTTGTACAGCCGAAGCTTGCGACTTGAGGGATAACTATAACCAATTTCAAGCAAAAGGATACGAGATTTTAGGAGTAAGTCCTGATGGTGTAAAATCGCATGTGAAATTTATAGAAAAGTATGAATTACCTTTTCATTTACTTGCCGATGAAGACCATAGTATTGCAGATGCATTTGGTGCTTGGGGCGAAAAAAGCATGTATGGTAAAAAATACATGGGCATATTACGCAGCACTTTTGTAATTGACGAAAAAGGCAAAATTGAAAAAGTAATTGAAAAGGTGGATACCAAGGCCCACACCAAACAATTATTATAAGCAATCATTAACAGGTAATATGCCGGATTAATATAACCTACTTCGTTACTTTTTTAGATTCATTTCATATACTTTCGTAAACAAAAAAGATGGATATTAACGCCAAAAAATCAGTAAACCGTTTTAGAAAAGTTGCCGTTTTAGAAGGTTGGAGCTTTGTATTGCTATTGTTTTTAGCCATGCCATTAAAGTACTTATTTAATATGCCTTTATTTGTGAAATATTTAGGTTGGGCACATGGTGTATTATTTGTTGGATACATGATTACCTTAATACAAGCCACCATTAATGCCGAATGGAAATTTGGTAAATTGGCTTGGGCATTCATTGCCTCTTTTATTCCATTTGGTACTTTTATATTAGACAAACAACTTAAAAGCGAATTAGAAATGTGATGGTTTGCGTATTTGCATCAAACCAAATAACAAACGCAAGGCCATACGAATGGCTACATAACTAAACCATCTGCCTAATTTTATTAACCAATTTTTAGCTTTTGCATGCTGCTCTCTCTTTACCTGATTACAACCTGTTTCAAGGTAATATTGTAAAACTTTTTCAGTATCAGTAGCAAACTGTTTATTATGAATTTCTACGTTTAATTCCAAACTCCCATAATCACTTAAAGCATTTAAATTATAAGACCCGATGGTTGTCCACCAACCATCTGCCACAGCGATTTTGCCATGTAAAATGGAGTTATTCCATTCATATATTGAAACGTTATTACGCAGCATCCAATCATATAAATAAGTCATGGCAGATTTGATAAAGGGCACATCACTATTACCTACTAAAATAACCGTTACATGAACACCTCGCTCGGATGCGTTCTTTATTAATCTGCGCACCCTATTACCAGGTAAAAAATAACTAGCCACAACAGTAATGGATTTTTTAGCATGTCTGAATGCTTGTCTGTAACTGCGCGATATTTCAATACGCGACCTAAACCAATCATTTTTTCTGATGCGTGATGAATGAGGTAAATCACCACTAAAAACCGCTTTAGGCAATTTACGATACACCTGTTTTAATAACTTTTTATGTATTACCTCATCGCAAGTTTTTTTTACATCATAACATAACGGACCTTCCACTTTAACTGCAAAATCTAACCAAGGGGTTTCACCGTTATAACCGCTGTATTTATCTGCTATATTTATTCCTCCAACCAAAGCAGTATGCCCATCAACCCAAACTATTTTATGGTGTAACCTACGACCAATACCATAACCATGTTTATTTTTGAGTGGCG
>CANLLM010000085.1 GCA_947491825.1 Bacteroidota bacterium | reverse complement strand
AAAAACTACCAGGGCACTCTTTGCCTCTCATGCCTAAACCTGTTGCATCAGGGCGCATTAATTTTAATTGTACTTTGTCATCATCATTACAGTCTAAAGAATCTAGCTTGCTAAAATCATTTACAACTATGTGTGTTTTATTACCCACATTATTAAAAGTATCTTTTAAAAACTGCTCAACGTTGTAGCATTTTTGAACTGCTTTATCAAATAAATAGCGGTATAATGTTCTTGATGGGTCTACCATGGTTTCATAGTTGTGGCGATAAAACACGCCATCTATGCCAGTATATTTAGCTTCCATGGTATCTGTGCTTGGGTCTACAACAAACCCTTTGGGGAAAAAGCCATAACCACCGCGTTTGGTATTACCCCAAAAACCCGAAACAGGATCCGGTGCACCATTTTGCAATGTAAATCGGTTGTATTTCCTTAAATCTTGTGGATTTGGTTGTCCATTCGCATCGAAAGTATTTACAGTGTCTATCCTTGGCCACAAGCCATAAGGGGCTGGGCCACTTCCTTGTGTTAAACTCCAAACGCCTGTTGCAGGGTTTAAATACACTGGCTTATTCCAAAATTGGGTATCGGCTGGGTGTACTAATATCTTTCTAGGATTGGCAGTTGGTAAGGTGTCGGCAGGGTTTTTTGAATACTGGTTTGGGTTCCATGGCATAAAATCATGGCCATAGCGATACCACCTGTAAATTACATCCCAGCTGGTGTAACGGTGTAAAGGAAGGGTATCAGCAGAGTAGCGACAGTCTAAGCGCTTACCTTCAAATACCTTACCTCCTTGACGCCAATAACCATCGCTGTTATCGTATTGGTCTTGGGAGTTAACCCAACCACCAGGAAGCGGGAATCCTGTCTTTGGTACCAAATAAGAGGTACACTGAAGCGCAGCATCATCACCAAAATCCCAACGCCTAAAAACGTGATCTGACTTATAATACTGAGCAGTATTAACAAAGTTTACAATTCTATAGTAGTCGCCAAGTGGATTACACTGATTTTGCTCGACAGGATTTAATGTAATCATGTTTTGAGGATCTTCAATCCTAGCCCTAGGGCCTAATACTTCCACCACAATGGTGGTGTCTTTTCTACAAGAAGGATTGGGGCGAAGCGGCCATACCAATAAGTTAACATTGTATGCACCTAAACCCCTTACAAAGGTGTGCGGTGGATTCCACGAATTGTTATTAAAATTTTGTTGCATTGACGGTGGATCACCAAAATTCCATAAAACCTCTCCGTTACCTACACTAATTTCTGAATTTGGTATTTGTACAAAAGTGAGTGTGCTAAAACCCTCCTTATCAAAACAAACCGAATCACGCCTTAAACCTAAAACGGTATCTGGCAAAGAAAGGTATGGCTTCGGATTTAGGCTAACAACAATATTTCTAGGTTTATTGGCGGTCATCGCCACGGTATATCTGAAACTGTCTATACAACCAGTAATGTCCTCAATAGTTAAAGCAGGTAAAAACGTACCGTTTTTACAGTAGTTATGCCAAATGGTATCATAATTTAATGAATCTATAGGCAAGTTCCAAGGCCTGCTGCGGGTAAATGTTTGTCCATCACCAAAATCCCAACTATAGCTTTTAACTTGGTTAAAAGGAACCTGAGTGGTGGTGTTTTCAAGCATAAAAGGAGAGCAAAAACAACCAGGAGGGCCTAAAACCGAAAATGAAGGCGTGATGTTTGCTTTGATGGTAAGCATGCCTGTATAAAACGTATCGGCAGTACAACCCACGCTATCAACCACTTTAACGGTAATATTAAATTGACCATTTGTGTTATACGAGTGGGAATAATTTTGCCCTAATACCGGAAATGGGAAATTATCTACATTACCATCACCCCAAATAATTTGCGTACGATAAATGCGGTTATCTGTTTTTATTGATGTGTTTGTTAGTGTAACCAAATTGCCTCTAAAACACTGAATAGCCTGACCATTAACTGTTGCAGAAGGAATAGGCAAACGATACACAATAATTGGTATTGTTTGTGCAACTTTTCCTCCGTTACTTAGGTTCACTTCTACCTTAATAATAAAGTTACCCGGTGTAGCATAAAGGTATTGGGTAGAATAATTAGGACCACCGTTTGGTATGGTTGATTCTAAAGTACCATCATTGTTGTAATCAAACGTACAGTTTGTTGCGGTAACACCTGCAGGAAGACCTGTAAGTGCTGCATCAATACTAAGCTGATCGCCCAAACAAATTGTTGGTGAAGATAGTGCTAGCGCTAACGACTGCGCATATGCAGACCTAAAGCCTAACAACGACAGAAATAGGAACAAATAGAGTTTTAGTACTTGTTTTCTCATTGTACTTGGTTGATGTTTTATTAGCCGCAATAAACCAATATCATTTGGCTTATTGGGTTTAATTTTTAATTGATAATAATATGCTAACATATATAATAAAATTTAATATTTCAAACTATAATTTTAGGAGTATTAACCCTTTCTCCACTTTCGTCTCGCTCATGCCCTTTAACTGATACCCAAACGCCAATACATAAACGCCCGGTTCGCAAGCTTCGCCATTCCTTTGATTAGTGCCGTTCCAGTGCTTGTTTTTGTCTCTGCTTTCAAAAACCACATTACCCTTGGCGTCTGTAATTTTTATATCGTACAACAATTCGTTTTCAATGGTAATTACAAATTCATCATTGTAACCATCATTATTTGGGGTGAAAACGTTTGGTATATTGGGTTTTAAAAACTCCTCGCTGGTAATTATTGAGGTTGAATTGTTGTTCGGTGTTTCTTTCTTTTCTTGTTGTGTTTTTTCAGTGTTATTTTCTAAAACATGTTGTTGTTGTATTATTTGAATACCTTGTTCTGTATAAATAAGATCATTAATTGGGTTAGACCCTGAGGCTGGGTGATCTATAGCTACTGCGTCATCAGAAATATCACCATTAACAGCAATTAATTTTTTAATCCCTTTTTGGTTTGAGGTTGATGGGTCTTTTTGTTTATGAGATACTAGATTCGTTTGGCTTGGTTGATTTTGTATTGTATTTGGGGGTAAAGTTAGCGATTCGTTCACCTTTGTTGAAAGGGTTTCTGTTTTGGTTGGGGGGGTTGGCCTTGATGATAAAACAAGATATGCAACCGACCCAACAGCTACACCAGCCAGTGTAATTACTGCCGACTTTATTGATATGCCTGCAATGGTTTTAACAGCTGATCCTGGTGTTGTTGGCAATCCAGCATGTGGCAATTGATTACTTATACTTTGCCACATATCAGCGGGAGGCTCTGGAGATAAATTCCCCATCTCCTCCTTAAGCAAATCATCTATATTTATTTTATTGGTCATTTAATTAACTTTTGTTTTTTGTTTTTTCGAGTGCTTCTTGAAGCTGCACCCTAGCCCTACTTAGCTGAGACTTTGAAGTTCCTTCGCTGATGCCCAACATTTCACTAATTTCTGCATGGCTATAACCTTCTACTATGAAAAGATTTAATACCGCTCGATAACCCGGTGGCAAACCGTTAATGGCTATTAGTATTTCATTGCAACTCATGCGTTCCACTGTAAAATCATTGTGAGCTTGGTTAAAAGCAGCATCAACATCACTGTGGTACATATGAATTTTATTAACACGATAAAACTCTAATGCCGTGTTTACAAAAATCCGTTTCATCCAACCTTCAAACGAACCCGCAAAACTATACTGCCCCATTTTGGTAAAAACCTTAACAAAACCGTCTTGCAAAATATCTTTCGCATCATCAGCATTGCTACTATAACGCAAGCAAACACCATACATCGTTTTTGAATAGGTTTCGTACAGTCCTTTTTGCGCTAACCTATTGCCTTTCAAACACTCCTGTATAAGCTCATGCTCGCTTTGTTTGTCCACGTTTTTACCAGTTACTTTTTAAGATGAATAATAAACGCCCGAGGTTGCAAGGGCACTGTAAAAAGTTAAAAAAATCTTTATGCAACGCAAATAATGCTTTATTTATCTAACTTAGCACACCACTTCTTATCAATTGTTTTGTTAAAAAATATTTTTTTGTACAGTGTTTTATTGTTGTGGGCATTGCTGTTCCATATACGGGCCTTTCCGCACGATGAAAAACCTGTGTCAAAATCAAACACTGGATTCATAGCCAATAAAGGGCAATGGGTTAACCCATCTCAGTACCTAATAAACCTGAAAGGTGCGCAAGTTTTTATAGAGCCTAATGCCTTTCAATACTTTTTTGAAAAAGAACAAGACGTGGCAAATTATTTTAGCCATAGCTTAAATCCACACCTATTTAAAGCGCAGAAAATAAACAGACATGCCGTAAGGGTTGAATTTGAAAATGCACTAAAAAGTGAAATTCTTGGCCAAAATGCTTTGCAACATTACTACAACTTTTTTAACGGAAACAACCCTGATCTTTGGAAAGGGGAAGTGCCATCATACGACAGATTGATTTATTCTCAAATTTATCCTGGCATTTCAATGCATGTTTATACCAATGAACAAGGAGGATTAAAATACGATTTCAACATATCGCCTAAAACATCAACCCAACAAATAAAGATGCGCTATATAGGCGCAAATAAAATTAAATTACAAAATGGTAACCTGATTATAAAAACCAGTTTTAACGAATTTATAGAAACCAAACCATACGCATATCAAATTATAAATGGAATTAAACAAGAAGTAATATGTGACTTTACTTTAAAAAACGAGGTAGTTTCGTTTTTATTAGGAGATTATAATCCGAGTTATGCTTTAACGATAGATCCTGAACTTGTTTTTAGCACATATAGTGGCAGCAGCGTTGATAATTTTGGTCACACTGCCACCTACGACAATAGCGGTAATTTATATACAGCGGGCATTGCACGCAATGCAACTGATTTTCCAAATGGCCGTTACCCCACAACCAGCGGAGCCTTTCAAACCATTTGGGGAGGCGGTTCAGGAAGCTGGCCACAGAGTGGGTTTCCATGTGATATTGCCATTAGTAAATATAATAACGATGGGACCGCTTTAATTTATGCAACTTATTTAGGTGGCAGCAAAAACGATTATCCCTTGAGTTTAGTTGCCGATGCAAACGAACAACTTTTGGTTTTAGGTGTAACGCTATCCGCTAACTTTCCAGTAAGTGCCAACGGAGCATACCGAACAAAATCAGACTCATTTGATATTACAGTTACCCGATTTACCGCAAGTGGCGGAGCTTTGGTTGGCAGCACTTACCTAGGTGGTAATGGAATAGACGGTATTAACATTGCCGACTCTTTACGCATGAATTATTCTGATGAGTTTAGGGGCGAAATACAGCTTACACCAACTGGAGATGTGGTTTTGGTTTCATCAACAACATCAAACAACATACCCATTAGTTTAGGCGCTATTCAACCCACTAAAAATAGTTTACAAGATGGGGTAGTCTTTAAATTAGATGCCGCACTTACCATGGTAAAAAACTGTACATACTTAGGCAGAGAAAAACATGACGCACTATACTCTTTAGATGTTTATCCCAATGGAGACGTTGCATTGGCTGGTGGTACACAAAGTATTGGGTTTTCGCCTACAAGCGGACCAGGTTATCGCGGTGGAATAAGCGATGCTTTTATAGTGAAATTAAACAGCTCTTTTACTTCTATTTTAGGCATGCGCTATTGGGGAAGTACAAGCTATGATCAGGCTCATTTTATTAAATTAGACCAAGCACAAAACGTGCTTATTATGGGTCAAACTTACGACAGCATTTTAGTTACACAAGGCACTTATTACAATAGCCGAGGCGGCTTGTTTATAAGCAAATTTTCATCTGACTTAAATACTGTAATTTTCTCTACACAAATAGGAAACGGAACAGCCAATAACGCCTTAGCACCAAGCGCTTTTATGGTTGATGTTTGCGGCAGAATTTATGGCTCTGTTTGGGCGGGGGTAGTCAACTTTCAATCTAGATACAGGGCTTTAAACCCAACAGGATTTTCCAGTAGCACCAATGGCATGCCATTTTCGGCCAATGCATTTCAAACATCAACTGATGGCAGCGACTTTTATTTGTTTGTGCTTAGCCCAAATGCAGATAGCTTAAATTACGCCACCTTTTTTGGCGAATTATTTGGTGCCGATCACGTAGATGGAGGAACAAGTCGATTTGATAAAAGGGGAATCATGTACCAATCGGTTTGTGCCAGTTGTAACGATGGTATTTACGGAACATTCCCAACAACAACAGGAAGTTACTCGCCAACGAATAAAAGCCCAAGGTGCAGCAACGCCACCTTTAAATTTGATTTTAGACAAGGAAACGTGCTTACTGCAGATTTTAAAATTGAGCCTAGAAACGGCTGCGGTAATAAACGTATGCAGTTTATTAATAACTCGCACAACGCCACAAAAAACTATTGGTACATAAATGATGTATTGGTTGATAGCAGTATTAATTTAACAGACTCGTTTAATGTCCTAGGAACTTACACCGTTAAACTAAAGGTTCAAAATGCGTTGGCTTGTAATTTGGTAGACTCCATGATAAAAACGTTTACCGTTCAAAACGCTGCTTTGGCAAAAATTACCGTAAAACAAGACAGTTGCGGACCAGCTGTTTTTTTGTACAACCAAAGCACATCAGGCAACGGACAACCGATTCCATATATTTGGCATTTTGGCGATGGCGACACCAGCACCCTTCAAAATCCGGTTCACTTTTATAACACAAACGGTTTTTACAACATAAGTTTAATAGCTAGCCCAGGAAACCTATGCGCTGATACTGCTTTTCATCTGTTAGATTATAGCCGATCGGGTAAAAACTTAAACGCCTCTTTTTTACCTTTAGATACATTGCGGTGCGCACCTAATATTATAGAGATTAGGAATAATAGCGAAAATGGCAGACAGTTTTTTTGGTACGTAAATAATCAACTGGTATCTCAACAAAATACAGGGTTTGATACCATTAGTGATGCAGGATTTTACCGTGTTAAATTAGTGGCATGTGACACTACAACCTGTCAAGTTTTTGACACCATTGAAAGGACGTTTTCATTAGTTAGCGAAAACTATCCAGTGTTTACAGAAGAGCTAGACAGCTGCTCTCTTAAAATACGTTTTACAAACACTACCAATACACAAGTTGGCGATACGGTAACTTATTTGTGGAATTTTGGGGATGGGGTTTTATCAAGCCAAATTAACCCAACACACAGATATGGCGATACCGGCTGGTACACTGTTACACTTACCACAAATGCCGGTTTTCCTTGCCAACGCAATGCATCTAGACAAGTTAGAATTGACACCAACAATAGGGTTTTATTAGCCAAATTTGATATTACACCGGACTACATTTGCGAGCCCATTTACCTTAATGCATTAAACACCAGCATTAACTCCACAAAAAATTATTGGCATTTAAATTTATCATTGGTTGATAGTGTAAGCACAAACTTTTTTGATACCATTACACAGAGTGGAAATTACGAATTAAAACTAGTGGTGTATAACCCGCTCACATGTGCAGTTTACGACACATTCGTAAAACCATTTATATCCTATCCTTCATCCGATGCGCGTTTTTCTGCTAAAAAAGATAGCTGTTCTGATTTGGTCATTTTCACCAACCAATCAGTCAATAATAGCCAAAGCCCCATTTCTTATTTGTGGAATTTTGGTGATGGCCAAACATCAACCCAAAAAAACCCAACACACATATACACAAAAGACACCAGCTATGTTATAACATTAATTACTAACCCAAATACACCTTGCGCTGATACCGCTGATACAACTATAGACTACCGGGTAAACAGTTATTTGTTAACGGCTGATTTTTTATTAACAGACAGTACCTTATGCGCCCCAGCCTATTTTAGTGCAACCAATACAGGTACTAACGGCAAATACTTTTATTGGTATTTAAATAACGTATTGGTTAACAACACCAATTCGGGGTTTAGCGATACGCTTAAACAAGCTGGAAAATTCACCATTAGGTTGGTTGTTTTAGATAGTAATACGTGCAAGGTGCGGGATACTTTGGAAAAAAACATTGTTGTAAACTTACAAGCCTACTCAGATTTTATTATGCAACGGGATAGTTGTTCGCTTGATGTTGTGTTCAGGAATTTAAGCAACACGAACAACGTTCCATTAATTTGGCGTTTTGGGGATGGCGACAGTAGCAAAGAGTTTAGTCCAAGCCACCAATATGCTGTTACAGGAACATACAAGGTTAGCCTTATTTTTAATCAGGGAAATTTTTGTGCCGATACTGCAGAAAATGTTTATTTTATTGATGGAGATAGTGGGCAACAGGTAGTGATTCCAAATGTATTTACGCCAAATGGGGATGGAATAAACGACTGTTATCAAGTTACTGGGGTAAGCCAAAAATGTGATGAATACCACATCTTAATATTTAACAGATGGGGAATTCCTGTTTACGAAAACACCAATGGTAATTGGTGTTGGGATGGCAAAAACCAAGGAGGAGAGGACATTCCGCAGGGTGTGTATTATTACATCATAACCATTAAAAAGAAAAATGGTTACCAACGTAAAGACCACGGCACAATTACGCTTATAAGAGATCATTAACTCCTAAAGACTTTCGCTATTTTTATTAATTACGTGCCAACTGTGGTCGCCCAATAAACGTATGGTTGCCACATGTTTCAATTCTGTTTTACTTCTACCCCATTCGTTTGGACCAATTAGCGAAATGGCAAAATGATTGCCCTTTTCGTAAAGGTGATAAATTTGATTAACTATGGGAGTAAATCGCATTTCCGATTGATAGATTTGTTCAGAGATTTTTAGTCTGTCTTCTATTTCGCGAACTTGCTGCATAATTAAGTCCGCTTGTTTACGCAACATGTCCATTTCTTGCTGTGCATAATGGTGCATGGCTTCAACAGCATTGGCCCTTATTTTACCCTTATCCTCTGGCTTAATAGGCACAGAACCAACACTTAAGGGTATTGGCGATAACGATGCGGGACCGCTGTAGCTTTCAAATTCTTTTTCTTCTGTTGTATTCGCCATGCAAGGTCAACAACTATTTGCCCAAAACGTTTTACAATGGGCAAACAATTATGTGGTTTAATTGGTTAATTTTGTATCCGCTATGAATGTAAACGTAGAAATAGACAACAACTCGGGCTTTTGTTTTGGTGTAGTTTATGCCATTCACATGGCCGAAGAAATATTAGACGAAACAGGTAGTTTATACTGCCTCGGTGATATTGTACACAACGATGAAGAGGTTGAACGTTTGCGAAAAAAGGGTTTAAAAATAATTGACCACGACACATTAAAAACCTTAACCAACGAACGCGTATTAATTCGCGCACATGGGGAGCCGCCAGAAACATACAAATTGGCATTAGACAATAATATAGAATTGGTTGACGCCAGTTGCCCTGTAGTCTTAAAACTTCAAAACCGTATAAGAGAAGCTCACAATGATGATGAGCAAATTATCATCTACGGAAAGCATGGTCATGCGGAGGTTGATGGATTAATTGGCCAAACAAACGGTGATGGCATTGTAATTGAAAAGTTTGAAGAATTAGAGCAGTATGCGTTGCCCAAAAAAGTTCAACTTTTTAGTCAAACCACTAAAAGTACTAAAAACCTTTATGCTTTAAAAGGGTTATTAGAAAGTAAAGGGGTTGAGGTTGACTTTAATGATACCCTTTGCCGCCAAGTGAGCAACCGCGATGGAGAGTTAAGAAAATTCGCTAAACGATTCGATAAAGTGGTGTTTGTGGCCGGCAAAAAGTCATCGAATGGCAAGGTACTACATGACGTATGCAAGGAAGAAAACCCAAATACGTTTTTTGTAAGTTGTAAAGAAGATTTAGATAAAAATTGGTTTAACGAAAGTGATAACATTGGTATTTGTGGCGCAACATCAACACCACAATGGCAAATGGAGGATGTACAACAGGCTATTTTGAATTTATGAATATGAAAAAGAAAATACTAATTCTGTCGTCAATTGCGGCACTGGGCATGTTAGCTTACAG
>CANLLM010000084.1 GCA_947491825.1 Bacteroidota bacterium | reverse complement strand
TTAACCATTTTATAAAAAAGATATTATTTAAGAAAAGCTTTTATTTGATGTTTACTTTTTAATTGTCATTTGCTTAGCCCTAATGATATTTAAATAAAAAGCACTTGTTGGTTTATTTGTGAAATTAAATTGGTTGCTAATGGTAGATTTTTCGGCACACTTACACCCTATTATGCGTCCATTTTCTTTAAACAAACTGCATTGCAAGCAAGCTGCGCTTGCGCAAGTTACATAACCATTGCCTTGGCTCGCAAAGTAAGTGCGGGTTGAAATATTGTAAGTAAGCACCATGGCAATAAACTTACTGTAGTTTTTATAGGTGCCTTCGGCAACAAGATAATGCTGTGCTCCAACCGATTCGATATGTAAATTTTTAATGATTGTGCCATCATTTAAAGTACGGTTAATGGCTTTAACCAATACTATAGTATCTACTGTAATGATGTAGCCGTTATCAGTGGCTTTACCAATTTCAAATTGCTGGGCAAACGCACCAAATACGATTCCAAACATTAATCCAAGTAAACAATTTATCTTGCGCATATCTACCAAACAATTTGATAATCTTTTTCAACAATGGTGCTATCGTTATTTAAACTGGATCCTGATTTTTTACGGAACCAATAACGCTGGCTGCAACCACATACAACGGTTACCAACAGCAAGCAAATTAGAGCTATTTTGGTGGTAGGTTTCAATCTCATTTAATTACAAATTTATAGGTATTACATTACAATACGCACTATTTAATACTTGATGAAATAATTAGCCATACATCTTCAAACAAAACTTTAAAAGCCAAAATACAATAAAAGCATATTTAAATTACCGAAAAAAAAGGCTATTTCTTAAAAAAGAAATAGCCTTAAAGATTTACAATAGCTTGAAGTATTTTCTACACCACCATGTTGATGATTTTACCTTTTACAAAAATTATTTTTTTTGGCGTTTTTCCTTCCAACCATTTTTGAATCAACTCATCTGCCAACACCACAGGTTCAATTTCGGCTTGTGTCGCACTTAAGCTAAACTCAATATTTGTTCGGTGTTTACCATTTATTGAAACTGGATAACTGAAACTGTCTTCAACTAAATACTCGGCATTAAATTCAGGAAACTGTGCATCTGCAATTGATATTTTGTTGCCTAAAGCATGCCATAATTCTTCAGTAATATGAGGCGCATATGGATGTAAACACACCAATATTTTTTCTAAAATTTCATGCTTATTACATTTTAAATCCATCAACTCATTTACACAAATCATAAATGCAGGGACTGATGTATTGAATGAAAAATGCTCAATATCCTCGCTTACTTTTTTAATTAACTTATGTAATGATTTGAGTTCTTTTTTATCAGCGACTTCTAAACTAACTAGTAAATTCCCTTCTGCATCATAAAACAAACGCCATAACTTTTTAAGAAAACGATGCACTCCCTCAATTCCTTGAGTACTCCATGGTTTACTTTGTTCTAATGGGCCTAAAAACATTTCGTATAAACGTAGGGTATCAGCTCCGTAATCGGCTACAATGTTATCGGGCGTTACCACATTGTGTTTCGATTTGCTCATCTTTTCAACTTCACTGCCACAGATGTATTTACCTTCTTCTAAAATAAATTCCGCATTTTTAAAGTCTTCGCGCCATGCTTTAAAAGCTTCAACATCTAATTCATCATGATGAACAATGTTAACATCAACATGAATTGATGTGGTTTCAAACTGATTTTTAAGACCTAGGGATACAAATTTCTCAGTATTCTTAATTCTGTAAACAAAATTACTTCTACCCTGAATCATCCCTTGGTTAATTAGCTTTTGAGCAGGTTCATTTACTGGAATAAATCCCCTATCAAACAAAAACTTGGTCCAGAAACGTACATATAACAAATGGCCTGTAGCATGCTCACTTCCGCCCATGTATAAATCTACATTACGCCAATAGTTAACAGCATCTTTACTTACAAATTCTGTATTATTTGAAGGATCCATGTAACGCAAAAAGTACCAACTGCTGCCTGCCCAACCGGGCATAGTAGTGGTTTCTATGGCATAACCTTCTGCATCAACACAACCTTTTAATTCGTTCCATTTCCATTTATCGGCACGAGCCAATGGTGGTTCACCATCTTCGGTTGGCAGAAACTTGTCTATCTCGGGCAGTACCAAAGGTAATTTTTCTTCAGGAATGCAGTGTGGCATTCCGTTTTTATAGTAGATAGGTATTGGTTCACCCCAATAACGTTGGCGACCAAAAATGGCATCACGCAAACGGAAATTGGTTTTACCTTTACCATGTAACCCTTGCTCTATGTATTCAATGGCTTTTTTAATCGCCTCTTTTACTTCTAGTCCGTTTAAAAAATCAGAGTTGGTTAGCTGACCTTCTTTGGCATCATACGATGCTGTATTTAAATCGTGATCAACAGGTATTTTAACCACTGGTAAAATGAGTAAATTGAAGTGTTTTGCAAAGGCAAAATCGCGGCTGTCGTGAGCTGAAACACCCATTACAGCGCCCGTTCCGTATCCTGCCAAAACATAATCGGCAACCCAAATTGGCACTTCTTTACCTGTAAATGGATGTATAGCAAACGAACCGGTGAATGCTCCGCTAACGCGTTTTACATCGGCCATTCTATCGCGTTCGCTGCGGTTTTTAGCTTGTTCTACATATTGCATCACATCATCCACATAATCAGCTTCTAGCAGGTCGGCTAAAAACTCATACTCAGGAGCAACTGCTATAAAACTAACACCAAAAATGGTATCAGGACGTGTGGTAAAAACTTCAATATCGAAAGGTTTATCTTGCACTTTAAAATGCACACTTGCACCTTGAGATTTTCCAATCCAATTGCGTTGTGTTTCTTTTATACTTTCGGTCCAATCAAGCCCTTCTAAATCATTTAATAAACGTGCAGCATAAGCCGTAATGCGCATACTCCATTGTTTCATTAATTTACGCTCAACAGGGTATCCTCCACGCTCGCTTACTCCATCTTTTACCTCATCGTTACTTAGCACGGTGCCTAGTTGTGGACACCAATTTACGTATGCTTCACTTAAATAAGCTAAACGAAATCCAGATAATACTTCTTCACGTTTAGCTTCGCTAAAGTTATTCCAATCTTGTGCTGTAAATGCAGGAAAATCTAATTCTATACCTCCAGTTAAAACGCTATCATCAACTTTTCCAAAACCATGTTCACTAAATTGTTTGGCTAAGGTTTCAATAGATTCGGCTTTATCGGTATTTGGATTATACCATGAGTTATACAATTGAATAAAAATCCACTGTGTAAATTTATAATAATCAGGATTTGATGTGCGCACTTCCCTATCCCAATCATAGCAAAACCCAATTTTATCCAATTGTTCGCGGTAGCGTGTTATGTTATTTTCTGTAGTAACAGCGGGATGCTGGCCAGTTTGTATAGCATATTGTTCAGCAGGTAAACCAAAACTATCGTAACCCATGGGATGCAATACGTTAAATCCTTTTAAGCGTTTGTAACGTGCATAAATATCTGATGCAATGTATCCTAAAGGATGTCCAACATGTAAACCTGCACCACTTGGGTATGGAAACATACTAAGCACATAGCACTTAGGCTTGTTGGGGTTTTGGGTAACTTTATATACTTGTTGGGCTCTCCAATTATTTTGCCACTTCTGTTCTAACTCTGTAAAATTATACTCTTTCATCATTAAAAAATGGATAATGTTTTGGTTGAATAGAGGCTAAATTTACTCTCCAAATCAAACCACAAACAACAAACAGTTTTTATCCTCTGTTTTTGGGATTATTGGGGTTATTGCGAAAACGGTTGTTATTGTTACCGCCACTACCTTGGTTACTACGATTCTGTTGGTTATTACCACCATTTTGGTTATTGCGATTACGGTTTGGTTGATTGCCACTTCCTTGGCGGAAATTACGATTACCACCACCTTGGTTACTACCTCCACTAGTTCGGAAATTACGGTTACCAACACCACGACTTTGGTTTTGTAATGCATTAAACTGAACATCCTCCTCAGAAGTTAGACGGATACGTCCTTCGCTTAGTAATTCTAAATGTGATAAAATTTCTTCATCACTTAATTGCTCCTCGTTCCAGTTTTTACAGGCCTGTTTCATAAACGAACCAATCAGGTTAATAAACCCAACTTTGGTTGGTCCTTCTTGCATTTCACCTGCACGCTCAATCATTTGTTCTATGTTTTTACCATAAAAACGATATCTGATTCTACGTTGCGGATATTTCATAATTGCCGGTTTAAGGGCAACACTTTCACGCGTTGGAATAGGATATGGAGAATCTACATCTAATTTAAAATCGCTAATTACAAATAAATGATCCCATAATTTGTGTTTGTAGTCGGCCACATCACGCAAATGCGGATTAAGCATACCCATTAACTGTATTAAAGCACCAGCTAGTTTGTTACGTTTTCCTCTATCGGGTTCGGCAACGGCCACTTCAACCATTTTTTGAATATTGCGACCGTACTCTGAAATTTGCATAAACCCACGTTCTGTATTGTACTCGGGCATTTCCACTTGGTATTTCATCAAAATAAATTTCTTGTGTAAGCAACATAGTCGAAAAGACTTGTTGTAAATAATGCTTGCAATTTAAAGGATTTAAGACAAATATGATAAAGTTTTTTTAAGGCAATTAATTACCCTATACCTATTGCTTATTGATACTTAATGACATTATCAATAAGTGTAAATAACTAATCTTCAATGCTTCTAAAAGTAATATTAACTCTTGGCTTGTTAACTTTAGTTGTTGGAGGTAAACGGTGTAACCAATGTGTTTGTGTGGTGCCTTTCATTAATAATAAACTACCGTGTTCTAATTGTAACGAAACAATTTCTTTCTTGATTTTGTGTTTAAAGGAAAATTTACGCTCTGCTCCAAAACTTAAAGATGCAATTGCTCCATCCTTTTTTAAATCCTTTTCAGCATCGCTATGCCAAGCCATACCTTCGTTTCCATTGTGATATAAGTTTAGTAAACATGAGTTAAATTGAGCACCAGTTTTAAATTCAACCAATTGTTTTAAAGCCAACAACTCTTTTGTAAAAGGCAATGCATATTTAGTAGTTTTAGAGTATGTGTATGCATATGATTTATCGCCATACCAAGCCACTTTACGAGCAGTTATTAATTTCTTACCCATAATAATGGCTTCATCATTTCTCCACTCTATGCGGCTCAACAAGGCATTTAAGTAATAATCAGCATCGTTTAAAGGCATGCATTTACCATAATAAATTACGTTACCATCAAAAGGTAACAAATTGGTATTGATGCTTGTTGAGCCAAATAAATCCATTGCTTTTAATTATTATAATTTAGTTGTTCTAAATAATCTATTCTTTTCTTTTTGGGTTGATGTTCATTTATCATACAAAGCTGAGGGTAAAATACAAACTAAACACCAAGTTTTTTCTCTTAACAAACATTAACCATTTAGTTTTAATAAAAGTTTGCATAAAACATATCGTTATAACTCTATTTTAGATGATACAACTTAAAAACCAAAAATTAAAAGGGGGTCAATACAAAACATTGCACAACAAATGATGTTACATTAACCCAATACCTTATTATATTTGACAACCAAAATTAAGATACATGATTCAAACCAAAGGATACGCAGCATTTAGTGCTACCACAGATTTAAGTTCATTTGATTTTACACGCAGAGATTTAGGCGCGCATGATGTATTAATAGAAATACTTTATTGCGGTGTTTGCCACAGCGATTTACATGCAGCACGTAACGAGTGGAATAGTGCAATTTATCCAATTGTACCTGGTCACGAAATAGTTGGAAAAATAACTGCTGTAGGCAATTTGGTTACCAATTTTAAAGTTGGTGATTTAGCTGGTGTAGGTTGCTTTGTTGATTCATGTCGTACTTGCCCTAATTGTCAAGAAGGCTTAGAGCAATATTGCGATACAGGGGCAATTAGCACATACAACAGTTTACGTTTAGATGGCAAAACACAAACTTTTGGCGGATACAGCAACAACATAGTGGTTGATGAAAAATACACTTTGCATGTTTCTGATAAATTGGATTTAGCTCGTGTTGCTCCATTATTGTGCGCAGGTGTTACCACTTATTCTCCATTACGCCACTGGAAAGTTGGTAAAGGGCATAAAGTTGGCGTGTTAGGTTTAGGCGGATTAGGTCATATGGCAGTTAAGTTTGCCGTTTCGTTTGGTGCTGAAGTAACCATGCTAAGTTCTAGTGCAAATAAAAAAGTTGATGCTGACATGTTAGGTGCACATCATTTTGCTTTAACCAGTGATGCAGAAACCATGAAAAATTTAACCATGAAATTTGATTTCATCATCAATACTGTTTCGGCACCGCACGATTACAATACCTATTTACAGCTATTAAAATCAGATGGTGTGATGGTGCTTTTAGGTGCACCTCCAACCCCATCACAAATACATGCATTTAGTTTATTGGGAAAGCGTAGAACCTTGGCCGGATCTTTAATTGGAGGAATTAAAGAAACCCAAGAGATGTTGGATTATTGCGCAGCACACAACATCATGAGCGATATTGAGTTGATACCAATGGATAAAATTAATGAGGCATACGAGCGCATGTTAAAATCTGATGTAAAATATCGATTTGTGGTTGATATGGCAACTTTGTAAACCATCAAGGGTACATGTTTATGTACTAAAAATGCTACTTTATTAAATTTTAATTAAACATATTTGTTAACCCCCTTTATTTCATAAAGCCGTTCCTATTTATAGGGCGGCTTTATTATTTAGGCTAATATCTACCCTATTTTCTCAATGCTATAACCCGCTTCTTTCACTGCATTTTCTATACTAAAGGTATCAATTAAATCACAAGTAACGGTAAGTACTTTATCCAAATTAGCGGTGTCAACCTCCCACTTTTCAATTCCTTTTACTTTATCTAAAAATGGAGATACTGCGGCAATACATCCGCCACATTTAATACTGGTTTTAAATTTAAAAACTGTCATATGCTATTGGTTTATAATTTTAACAATTTTAATCGTAAACTGTTACTCACAACCGAAACCGAGCTAAGTGCCATTGCAGCTCCAGCTATCATGGGGTTAAGTAAAAATCCGTTTACGGGATACAAAATACCTGCTGCTAAAGGAATTCCAATTACGTTGTAAATAAATGCCCAAAATAAGTTTTGACGGATGGTAGCAACTGTTTTTTTAGACAACAAAATGGCTTTAGCTATCAATTGTAAATCGGAATTTATGATGGTAATTTTGGCCACATCCATTGCAATATCAGCACCTTTGCCCATGGCTATACTTACATCTGCTTGGGCCAACGCCTCACTATCATTAATACCATCACCCACCATAGCCACTATTTTGCCTTGTGCTTGCAATTGTTTAACAAACTTAGCTTTATCGCTTGGCAATACCTCTGCTTTAAAATTGGTAATGCCTACTTGTAATGCTACAGCAGTTGCAGTTTGGATGTTATCGCCTGTTAACATAAATACTTCAATGCCTTGTTTTTGTAGCAAATTTACTGCCTGTTTTGATGTGGTTTTAATGCTATCGGCAATGGCTATAATGGCCAATACATGGTTATTATCAGCAAAAAATACCACTGTTTTGGCTTGCTCTTGCCAGTTTTGTGCAGTGGAGACCTGGGTCGATGTAAGTTGTATACCGTTGCTTATGATTAAATTATTGTTCCCAATAAAATAAGGTAAGTTGTTGTATTGTGCCTTTACCCATTTTACTGTAATACTTTCAAACACCTGAATAACGATGTCTCCAGTACCTTCATTACCGAAATAATTTACCACCGCATCAGCTAACGGATGCTCCGAAAGTTTTTCCAAAGCTACCAATATTTGTTTTTGGGTTAAATCAAATTCGGGTACTGTCCAAACATCTGTTACCATTGGTTTACCAACAGTTATGGTTCCTGTTTTATCTAAAATAATGGTGTTTACTCGGTGTGCTAGCTCTAAACTTTCGGCATCTTTAATGAGCAAATGATTTTCGGCACCTATACCCACACCCACCATAATAGCAGTAGGAGTTGCCAAACCCAATGCACACGGGCATGCAATAACCAAAACCGTAACCGATGTTAAAAGTGCATGTGTAAATGCGTTTTCGCCACCAAAAATCATCCAAGCCACAAAGGTTAAAATAGAAATACTCATAACCACTGGTACAAAAATACCAGCAATTTTATCAACCGTTTTTTGTACTGGAGCTTTTGATCCTTGGGCATCTTGAACCGTTTTAATTATTTGAGCAAGTAAGGTTTCATTGCCCACTTTTTGCGCCTCAAACCTAAAACTCCCCTTTTGATTAATAGTACCTGCAAAAACAGTTAAGCCTTCATGTTTATTAACAGCTAAAGATTCTCCGGTAATCATGCTCTCATCAACAAAAGAGTTTCCTTGCTTTACCATACCATCAACAGGAATCTTTTCGCCTGGTTTTACCAATAATAAGTCGCCCTTTTTAACCTCCGCAATGGCTATAATTTGTTCTTTACCATTAATAAAAGCAGTAACTGTATTAGGTTGTAGACCCATTAGTTTTTTAATGGCTGACGATGTATTTGATTTTGCCCTCTCTTCAAGCAGTTTACCCAATAGAACAAAGGTTATTACCACCGATGCGGCTTCGTAATAAACATGAGGGTGCAAGCCTTGTTGATGCCAAAATTGTGGGTACAAAGTATTAAACACGCTGAAAGCAAACGCAATTGAAGTACTTAAGGCAACCAATGTATCCATATTGGCTTTGCCGTGTTTGGCTTGTTTGTAAGCCGTTATAAAAAAGCTATTACCAATAAAAAAGACTATTGGGGCCGATAATACCATAGATATCCAATTTCCGTATGGCATATCCATAAAAAACATCCCGATGGTAAAGACAGGCAAAGTAAGCACCACCGAAAATATGGTACGCATTTTTAACTTATGATATTGTTTTACTTGTGCGTCTTCTTGAATGGCTTGTGCGTTTTCCTCTGTTATGATAATATCATAGCCAATGGCCTGAATGGCATTTTTTAAAGCGATTGCATCAAATCCATTTTCAACCTCAACCCATGCACTTTGATTGGCATAGTTAACGCCTGCATCTTTAACGCCTTCTGTTTTTTTAAACATACTTTCAACGCTTACAGCACATGCAGCACAACTCATGCCCAAAACTGGGAAGTTTTTTCGTATGTAATGTTTATCGCTCATTTTGGGCTTAAATAAAGGTACAAATATGCGATAGATTAAAGATAAACCGTTACAGAATTTAGAAGCTGAGTTATGTGATTTTAGTAATAAACGCTATAAAAAGGTATACACAAAGTAATTTGTATGGTTAAGTAAACTTACAACTTTTAATGCTAACAGCATTAGAAATCCAAATTAATAAAGTGTATTTAGTTAATTAATATCTTGAAGAACAACGTTTAATAGTCAGATATGTAATAACTTAAAAAGTAATTACAAGATTAATCTTCCTCGTAAAAGTCAATTAAATCAGCCATGTACGTATCATTCCAACCATCAACAATATCCACATAATCTTCGTCAGGTATATTCGTGTGGCGCAGTTCCAAAGAAGTATCGCCATTGTCGTCATGCAATTTAATGGTAACTACAGAAGGTGTATCTGTTTCGTTTTCACCAAAATACCATTGTTGCACAATCAACTTTCCTTCTACTAATTCAAGTATTTTACCAACTATACTGCCATCCCACATACTAAATTCGGTTCCAACCTCTGGTTTCATCTCAGCATGGTCACCTGTCCAAAGTGATATTGTTGCAGCGTTGGTTAAAGCCGTATAAACTTCATCTGGAGTAGCTTCTATTTGGTAGTATTTCTTAAAATCTTTCATTGTATGTATTTTATGGCTTCAAATATACCCAAATTACGCATTTTTAAATTACTGACAAAGTGACTTTGGATGGGGTTATTGGATTAAATGAAGATAAACTTCAGAATAATACATATGCAAATTATTTTATATTAATATCTTAAAATCAATAATTTATATATTTAGATATGCATTATTAGTTTAAATATTCCTCAAG
>CANLLM010000083.1 GCA_947491825.1 Bacteroidota bacterium | reverse complement strand
AACCACCACCTATCCAAGCCTAAAATCTAATGTCGCATTTAGGTAAAGCGGCTTTAATACGGGCTTTTTCTGCCTCGCTAAAATTATTTTCAATGGCTATTAAGGTCTTCAAATTTTTTAATAAATATATTTGTTTAGGCAAAGTAGTTAATTGATTTTTACTTATTAAAAGCGATTCTAAGTTCTTTAGTTTACAAATTTTACCAGGTAATTCTTTTATTTTATTGTCTGTTAAAACCAACATTTTTAAGTTTTTTAATGACCCAATTTCATTGCTTATGGTATCAATGATATTCCCTTCTAAATTTAAGTTTTCTAATTTTTTTAGATGGCAAAGGTCATCTGAAATCGCTGTTAACTGATTATAAGAAATATTGATGTCTTTTAAATTAGTAAGTTTTGAAAAGCAATTAGGAATGCGCTTTATTTTATTGTTGTTTATGGTAAAAATACTCAATTTTGAACACTGACAAATATTGTCAGGCAGAACTGTGATTTCGTTTTTTTCAACTTGTAAAATCTTTAATAATTTTAAATTACCTAAGCTTAATGGAAGCGCATTAAGTTTATTGTGAGCTGCATTTAAATAACTCAGTTTTGTTAAACTTCCTAACTTTTCGGATAATTCGGTAATTTGATTATTTCTAAGGATCAACTCTTTTAGTTCTTTGCATTCAAACAATTTGGGATTTATTGTTTTTATGCTGTTTTTCATTACCGTATACACTTGAAGTTTGGATAGTAAATGAATATTTTCTGGAATTTCGTCCAAGTCTTTATTGCGCTGGTTTAAGTGCGTTGCTTTTTCTTTGTGTAATAACGCATCTTCGAAAGAGGAATAAAAGAATGGTGTTTTAGTTGGAGCCTCTTCAGTCAAGGTACTTTGCGATTTTACTAAAAATGGAAGTAAAAGACCTAAAACTATGGTTTTAATTTTCATATGATGGTTGTTTAAAAATAAAGAAAGGTTGCTGTTTTAGCAGCAACCTTTCAAAATAAATCATATTTCTTTATATATTAATGTTTAACAATTTGGCGAGTAACCGTATTTTTATCAGAACTGATATTTACAAAATAAGTTCCTGATGCAAATGCAGATAAATCAAGGGTTAATACTTCACCATTTTGATTTTTAGTTTCTAATAACTTTTTACCTGAAATATCAGTAATAACAACAATTACATCCTCTGTTGTTTCTATAAATAAATCGTTTTTAGTTGGATTAGGATAAACTTTTAAGCCATCTATTAAATTTACATCATTTACACCAACATTTAAAATGCTAATGGTTAGGTTAGCGGTATCACCTTTACAAGTATTTGCATCTATTTCTTGTGCACTCACTTTACCTGCATTAGCCGTATTACTCCAAGTTACACTAATTGCATTTGTATTGGCACCTGCTGTTTGTGTTCCGTTTTCAATCCACCATTGGTAAGTAGCACCAGCTTTTGATGTTGCAGTATAGTTTTGAACTGTACCACGGTTAGTAGTTACAGGACCAGTTATCGCAATGTTTGCAGGCTTGGCATAAACACTAACAGTTTTTGAAGCAGAATCTTTACATCCATTTACAACATTTTCAGTAGCTAATCTGACGGTATAGTTTCCAGGTAAGTTATAGCTGTAAGTTGCATTTCTTTGTGCAGAAGACTGACCATTTCCAAAAAGCCAAAGGTTGTTTTTATTGCTATTTGATATGCTATCGGTAAATGTAAATGAGTTTCCAGTTACACATTGTGTGGCATCGTTGATAGAAAATGCGGCCTTAAATCCAGGCGTAAATACTTCTTTTCTTCCAATTACTAATGCTGAATTTCTGTTTATGATTACATTGTTACCAGCAGCATCTTTTTGTGCTGTAGTTCCAAGTGGTGATGGATTTTGAATTGAAATAAACATAAATCTTTCATCAGGTGTAAAAGTCATACCTGTAGGTTCAGATCCACTAGGAGAAGTCATGAACATTTCTACTTTAGGATTTGCTTGTGTATGTCCATTTCTTATCATCCACACATGGTCGCGGCCTCCATCTTGTAATACATATAAATTTCCACGGCTATCAAAAGTTAAATTATCATTTCCACTTCCCCAATCTTCAGCAACTGCTCCGCCTGTTGTATTTAAACGGTATGGTTTTCCACCCACATAAGTTTCAAAATTAGTAGCAGTAGATCCATTATCTGAGAAACGGTACACACGGCTATTTCCTTTGGCAGTAAAGTATATTTTTCCATCTACCGGATTTACTTCAATATCTTCAATGCCATTAAAGAAAGTACCACCTAATGATGCTCCTAATGCTTTTGTGTTGTTTCTATCCGTAATTGAAGTATTAGGAACAGCTACCCAAACACCTGATGTTGCTCTAGGTTCGTTGTTTAATAAACCACTATCTAATTTTAATACATACAACGTACCAGCTGATAAATTGCCTTTTGTGTTAGCTACAAATTTAAACACGTTACCGGTTGGATCATCTTCGCCTGTGTAACCAGTTAAACTGTCATTTTTAAAACAAGCATTTTCATGGCTAATTCTTCCAAATGCCCACAATTTTTGATTTTTACCCGTGCCGTATTGTTTTACTTTTTTAGAACTTGGGTCAATTTCTACTAACCAACCAATATCTTGGTAACCATCGCCATTTGCATCACCTGCGGTTAAACTTTCTTCAGCAGTTACTATTGTACCCCAAGGTGTAATACCACCCGAACAATTGCGTTCTGTTCTTACAATGTCAGTTGTAAAATCAACCGCTTGGCTAGAGTCAACAGTCCATAAACCGGTAGCACAATTTTGATTAACGTTGTAAATACCAACACCACCGTTAGGATTTGTTTCGTAGTTAATTCCCATCCAGCCATTTTTGCTACTTCCATTTCTACCAACATAAGGAGTAAAATCGAATGAAGTTCCAACAGCGGTTCCATTTGAATATAAATCACCATCTTTTACCAAACGTTGAAAAGTATGAGTGCTAGGTATGCCCATGCTATCTACTTTATCAATTGGCATGATAGAATTGAAACATGAAATATGTAAATCGTTGGGGTTAGTACAAGCGGCTCCTAAAGTTGGGATAGCCATCGTAAGATTTTTTATTTCTATGTCAAAACCAGCATCCGAACTTGTTGCACTATTTTGGTGAACTTCCAAGGCAACCACGTTTTTACCATTTCTAAATGCAGTTTTAGGAATATCGTAAGTATAAAATACCATTTCAGCCATTCCCTCTACATTTTTAGTGGCTAAAGTGTTTGAATCAATTACACCAGTTGGCATATTGTGTCTTAACACTTGTGTTCCGTTTACATAAACTACCGCACCATCATCGCACATGATGTTTAACTCTAATGTTTCAGCTAAAGTGGCCGTGTTTACATTAATCGTTTTTCTGTACCAAGTAGTAATGTTTTTATTGTTGGCATTGCCACCAAAACTTATTGGATTGATGTAGAAATTATCACCATAACCTAAAGGTGTGTTGTTGTAAGACCAGAAAGTATCGTTATTTAAAGTATCTAACCAGTTGGTAGATGGCTTATTTGCCTTATCCCAATAGTTCCAAACAGCTTTTTTAGCTATTGGGAAATTAGTAACAGGAGTAGCAACATACTTAACAGGACCTCCGCCAGTAGTATCGCCTAAAAATTCTATCACCAATTGTGCCGCTTTAGGAGCATCACCGTCAAAAGCTTCCACTTCGCGTACACCCGTTCCGTTTAAGTAAAATGCCATGGCATTGCCTTTGTTCCAACCTGATTTATTTACCAATGATTGAACTAAGTTTTTTAAATTAGGTGTTCTTTGATCAGCAGTTGCCGAACCAACTGTATTCCAAGTTCCACCGTTACTAACTGTCCATTGGGTAGAATCCATTAATTTAGGTCTAGAACTCATTCCGAATCTTGTGGTATCGCTAAATGTTATTGGATTGGCATCATCTTCTGCTCTAATGTTAACCACACAAGGATTAGTGTTTTTACTCGTTGCATCAACTGTAAACTGAATGTAAGCATTTTGTATAATTGCACCAGCAGGAACATTTAAATCGGTAAAACGTAAACCTACCAATTGCTCATCGCCAGCTGCACTTTCCCAACCAAATTCCAAATCAGAACTTCCAACATCGTTATTACCTAAAATTTTACTGGTACTTGGATTTCCTACTGAAACATATTCTTCCAAATCGTCACTTGCAGCTGCAATTCTTTTGCTTATTGCAGTAACAGGGATATATTCTACTACTAATTGAGCTGCTTTTGGTGCATCACCATCAAACGATTCTACTTCTCTAGTTCCATTTCCATTTAAAAAGAATGCCATCGCATTGCCACTATTCCAACCTGTTCTGTTTACAATTTGTTGTATTAGAGTTGCAATATTTGCTGTGCGTTGTTCTGGTCCTGCACTTCCAACAGTTCCCCAACTAGTTCCTGTTACATTCCAAGTAATGGAGTCTGCAGATTTTGGTCTATTGGTTAAATGAAATGCATTAGAATCAAATGTGATTGCATTGTCTGTTGGTTGATATTTAATTGTAACATTACAAGGATTTGAGTTTTTATTAATGGCGTCAACAGTAAACTGAATATATGCATTTTGAATAACAGCTCCCTTTGGTATATTTAAATTTGCAAAACGTAAACCAACCAATTGAGGATCGGTAGTTGAGGATTCTAAACCAAACTCTAAATCTGAACTGTTCCAATCAATTGCACCAACTGTTTTTGTTTGTGTAGGTGGGCCAGCAATCCATTCTTCAATATCATCAAAAGCAGCATCAATTCTTTGACTAACTACTACTGGTGTAAAATACTCGATTACTAATTGAGGAGCTTTAGGTGCATCGCCATCAAAAGCTTCTACTTCACGTGTTCCGCTTCCAAATAAATAAAATGCCATTGAATTTCCAGATTTCCATCCATTTCGTCCAATTAAACTTTGAACCAATGCAACTAAATTAGGAGTTCTTTGGTCAGCAGTTGCTGAACCAACTACATTCCAAGTTCCACCATTGCTTACAGTCCATTTTACAGAATCGGCTAATTTATTGCGGGTTGAAAGTCCATAACGAATGGTATCGTTAAAAGTATGCGCGCTATCAGAAGCTTCAGCTTTTAAATAAACAACGCAAGGATTGGTATTTTTTGTAGTTGCATCTACAGTAAACTGTATGTATGCTTTTGAAATAATAGCACCTTTGGGTATGGTGATATTGTTAAAACGCATACCAACTAATTGTGAATCACCTGCTGCACTTTCGCAGCCAAACTCTAAATCAGAACTACCAACATCTAGGTTTCCAATAATTTTACCTGTGTTAGGATTTCCACCAGATAAATACTCTTCGTGGTCATCAGAAGCTTGATTAACACGAACGCTAAGTGTGGTTTGTGCTTTAATGCCAAAAGACAAGAGCAACAAAACTGCACAAATTAGACTTTTACTTAAAGTAAAAAATTTCATATAGTTTGTTTATTAAATTTGTTCAAATCTAATTTTGGCATGTTTTGCTAAGATGAAATATATGTTAATTTATACTTACTAAAATTACGTAAGTTTAAATAAGCTTATCAGTAGAATTTACATTTAGTTAACTTTAAAAAACCAAATTCAAGGATGAGTTATGCTTTATACGTAAACTATTTTATTTAAAATAGTAAAAAGCAATCTAATCGCATTATTGGATGTCCCTCCTATCAACAAAATTAGAGCTGTTTCTAAACCAGTTAATATGGAAATTAAGAACCAACTTGGACAGCACATGTTAAGTGTTACCAAACAAACCCAAATTGACATTTCCAGTTTGCCTAGTGGACTATATTTTATTAGTTTTGAGTCAGAACAAAAAGTAATTACCAAAAAATTCATCAAAGAATAATGATGTGCCATCATAAAAAACAAACCAAATGAAGAGACACGTATTGATAACCTTTGTGGTATTTCTTGTGTCAACCTTCCAAGTAAAAGCCCAAGTTCGTTATTCGGGTCGAATCGAAACGGGATATCAATATTTTCAACACAGGACAATCATTTATGAGCCTGAACCTGGATTTGTATGGAAGGGCTATAATCTTCAAAAAAAGCAAAATGGAATGAACATTACTTCCATTAACGGATTGACTTTTATAGACGGGAGGTTATTTACAGGAATTGGTGTAGGATACTTGAATTTTGAAGGAATTGAAGGCGTTGCGATTTACGGAGACTTCGAATATCTACCGTTAAAATACAAATTATCACCCTTAGTTAACTTGAAACTTGGCTATAACCATATTTGGAATCAATATGAAAGTGGCACAGGAACCATGCATACAGAATTTGGTATTGGATTAAACTATAAGTTTAATGAAAAATTTGGACTTTATGTAAAGGCTGGAGTACTCATGACCCAGCAGTCGCTTTTGATACCACTAACATTAGGCTTCAGATACTAAACAACAAAATGAAATAAAGAATTACACCACAAAACAGCGTATTTGTAATAAGCAGGAAATCAAACTTAGCAGAAGGTTTTATGGTTAAATATTCTTTTCTGCACATGGAAATTATTGATAAAATCTTCACCTTCGTAGAGTCAAATAAAGTGATACGCAATGAGAAAAACCAATACGATGAGTGCCAATAAAACTATGTCGAAAGATTTAGTTACTGCACCTAGAATTGAGTTGTTTTTGGATGAAGATAGCAACAAATTGTCGACTTTATGAATTGGTTCTTATGCAATTTACCAAGAGTAACGCCAGATAAATTAATGATGAAAATAAAAAAATACATAGTAAGCCTTAAAAAATGATAGACTTTATTCAACAACTCAAATACCGTAACGAAACCCTTTTTTATTATGGTTTGCTGTGCCTTATTTTAGCTGCTATTTTTATCCTACTAACAAAGTTTACAAATACCCAGGTTTATCATGTAAACGCCTGGTACAAGCCATTTAAATTCGCTTTTTCTACATTTCTATTTGCATGGGCTATGGCTTGGTATTGTTATTACTTGCCTCATTTTAACATTAAAATTTTCAATTGGTCTGTTATCATTTTATTGGGTTTTGAAATTTTTTATATCGCATTTCAAGCCAGTAAAGGACAGCTTTCGCACTACAACATAAGCACACCAGTTTATTCCGCCTTGTATTCAATGATGGCTATTGCGGCCACTTTGGTAACACTTTATACGGCTTATGTAGGAGTATTATTTTTCACAAACTCATTTCCTGAATTACCTCATTACTACCTATGGGCTATACGCATGGGAATAATTATTTTCGTTATTTTCTCATTCGAGGGATTTGCTATGGGCTCGAGATTAAACCACAGTGTTGGAGCATTAAATGATAATTCAAATTGGTTTATCATAGGTTGGAGCAAGACTGTTGGCGATTTAAGGGTTTCCCATTTTATTGGTATGCATGCCTTACAAGTATTGCCGATACTTTCGTATTATGTTTTTAAAAATACCAAATGGACAATTGGACTTTCGGTTGTTTATGGACTATTGGCTTTGCTTACACTCATCCAAGCAGTGCAAGGAAGACCCTTAATCAATACAAAAAATAGAGCAAACGAGGTAATGAACAAAACATAGTGTGACCTCACGGAAAAGCACTATCGCTAAAACCATGGCGCAAAAGTGGCGGTTTTAGATTCGTTATAACTTAAAAACGTAAATTTGAAGTGTGTGCTTTGAATGATATTTTAGGTATAAAAACATACTATTGAAAATCGGTCAAACGTTGGCGGTCATTTTTTAGTTAGTATATAATGAAATATTTACTTTTAAATTCCAGGATAAAATCAAAGATCATGTTAAATCTCAAATCACTTTTTTGCGGACTATTTTTCTTGATATTTATTACAACAACATACGGACAAACTCATCAATTTGAACTTGGCGTGGAGGGTGGCCCGAGTTTAATTTTTTTAAGAGGTAATCGTTTTATTGACAATTTTCATGAACCAACTAATGGTTTTTCAGGAGGGCTTTTTTTTCAGTACAATTTAAAGAAAATTATTTCACTTAGAACAAACATTGCCTTTGAGAGAAAGGGTTCTTTATTGACTTCAGAGGTTTTAGACAATTTGGGAAATCCAATTGGAGAAATGAATACCAATATTCATTTTGATTATATGACATTACCCATTCTAGTTCGCGCTACTTTTGGAAAGAAGGTTCAGTTCTTTTTTAATGCTGGACCCTACATGGGCTATTTAATTAAACAGCATAGTGTGAGTAAAGGCGACAATATCCCAAGCATCACATTTGATAATACATCGCAGTACAAACGCTTTGATATAGGCATCTCAACTGGATTAGGACTTTCTGTTCCTTTAAAAACAAAGTTTGCCTTTACTTTTGAAGCGAGAAACAACCTTGGACTTTTAAATGTGAGTCATGTTCAAGTGATTGATAATGGAACTATTAATACAAACTCAACAAACTTTATTTTTGGTTTAACTTATAAACTTGGGCAAAGATTACCAGAATAAAATAGCTTATGATAAATTTTGAGCCAACTCATTCCCCATTTTTTACAGCAAACAAAAACTATTGTGAGTCCATTGAAAGTAAACTCAAAACAATACATGTTGACTGTTTTGGTTGGTGTAACAGTTATGGCTATAAGATTGAGGCCACTTTGAAAAAAAATAATTTAACTTATTCTATAAAATTCCACAAATACCAAAGTACACAAAATGGAATGATTATTCCTGTTAACTCACATGAATACGAAGGAATAGAATTATTGGTAAAAGGGCTAAACAAAAGATGTAGTGCAACAATCGGTAAATCAGCTCTTAGACGACTATTCATGTCAAAAGTGTTGAAGGAAAAAATACCATCACCTTACTTTGTTAAGTTGAACTACCCTGCAGACGCTAATTTCATAGATGACTTAGTAAAAAAGATACTGAACAACAATATTTCAACATTTAAATTAAGTAACGGAACACTTATTTGCAAAATACATACAGCAATAACAGACCCGTTAGATTTAATCGCAAACATCGAAAAGACAATAAAAAACTGGGAATAACACAGGCTTGAAGCAACAGCTTTTTCTTTTTGGAGGGAACTTTTTTCTAAGTTGCATTTCTTATGGTTAACAGTTTGGTGATTCATAATAGCCACCTGCTGCAAGCTTGGTGATATTAAAGGATAAAACTAAAGGCATAAAAATAACGACTGAACATATGGACAAGCGTAAATTAAATAACATAGACGAGTACCATAATTCGTTTCCTGCCCAAATTAAAAATACCCTTGAACAACTGAGGCACGCCATAAAACAAGTTGCACCAGAGGCAACTGAAACCATCAGCTACGGCATGCCTGCGTTTAGACAAAACAAGGTCTTGGTTTACTATGCTGCTTACAAAGAACACATCGGTTTTTATCCTACACCCAAACCCATTGTTCATTTTAAAGAAGAACTTAAAAAGTACAACACCTCAAAAGGAGCCATTCAGTTTCCCATTGATAAACCTTTACCGCTTACCTTAATAAAAAAAATAGTAAAGTATAGGGTTGAAGAAGACATGAAATTAATTACAACTAAACTAATTAAAAAGATAAAAGCACAAAATACCAGCCAAGATATTTTGCAGTACAATAGCCTGCAAAACGAAACAGACAAATTGATCTGCGACTTGTTGTTACAAGCAATTTGCAAAGGCTTGCCCAAAGCAGAAAATAAAGTATGGCACGGCCATCCGGTATGGTTTATAGACGGCAACCCGATAGTGGGTTACAGCAAGCAAAAGCGTGGGCTGCGTTTAATGTTCTGGAGCGGAGCAAGTTTTGATGAAGCAGGATTGAACATTACGGGCGGAAAGTTTAAAGATGCATCGGTATTTTATGATGCCGTTAGCGACATAAACACCAAAGACCTTAAACGCTGGCTCAAAAAATCAAAAGAAATTGAATGGGATTATAAAAACATTGTAAAACGAAAAGGCGTTTTAGTGCGGTTGAGATAAACAATTGCAATCAAGAATAACATAATCATGGCAGGTATATCCCCTACTGATTTATAATACCAAGTACAGACCAGCGCATATCCCATCTTGTAGTTGAGACAAAAATGATAAATTAAAACATCGTCCTATTAATAGGATCTTGGCAGTACACTGCTTTCATTAAAACCATGTTATTTTGGTAAAGCTTTGCTTAACTGCGTTTTTCCTTGGCAAACAAGGGTGTTATTATGGTTTAGTTTAAAATAACCCCATATTGATTGGTGCACAGCGTTTTTTACTGCCCTCCTCCCCAATTCAAACACTTTCAACCCCTTGCAAACTGTGCA
>CANLLM010000082.1 GCA_947491825.1 Bacteroidota bacterium | reverse complement strand
AGTCGGGGTGGCAGGATTCGAACCTACGACCTCCACATCCCAAATGTGGCGCGATACCGGGCTACGCTACACCCCGAAAACGTTTATGGCTTTGTTTTCACTCACCTAAACGTGGTGCAAAAGTAAGATTTTGCAGTGGTTTTCCAAATATTATGCTAACTTAATTTGGACTAGCTTGCGGAGAGAGAGGGATTCGAACCCTCGATACAGTTTTCACCGTATGTCGGTTTAGCAAACCGGTGGTTTCAGCCACTCACCCATCTCTCCGGGCTTCCTAAAATAATTATAGGAGGGGCAAAAGTATGGAACTGCCCTATAACAAACAAATCTTTTCTCAAAAAATATCATTTATTGTACTTCTAGCTTAAAATGCCATTTTTGTGATAAATATATTGTTTTGATTCTTTGATGTTTATAAAAGTCATATAACTTATTACTTGTTTTATTTAATCTATTGTACAAAGTTAGTACTCGAAAAGCCTCAAAAATTGAAAACACGATTACTGCACCAAGGTGTTAAGTAAGCACATTAAACTATACCATTATGGCGAAGGATAACCCAATTAATTACAAGTTTAGAGCCCTGAAAATATTCGGCTCCACAGAGTGGCTTGCCAATAACGAGAAAAAGTACCGTCAGGTTTATGACGAAGCTGAATGCACTTTTATATACTGCGAACTGTCTTTTTTTAACAAACTTTTTGACGAGAAAGATTGGGAGATAAACATGAACCTGAAGTGTGTGCATCATGCAGACAACATTGAAATTTGCAACCTCACAGCTGATAGAACAATACGAAAAGACGAAAACATCGTGTTTGTGAGAGAAGGTTGGGGCGTTAAAACACCAGGCGTGTATTGGAAAAAAGGAGTTTACCGCTGGGAAGCATGGATTAATAATCTACTCATTGCTGAAACACGGTTTTATGTAGAAGACCAAGGCATCGTTACAGACACTGTTAATCCATACTTTACCTTAAAAGAAATAAAGTTATACGAAGGCCCCGATAGTAATACCTTAAAAAAGGATCGCAAATATTTACGTGCTTTTAGTGAATTAGAAACGCGTTATGTTTGGGTTGAACTTACCTGCGAAAATCTAACAATAAGCGATGTGGCTTGGCAATGTGAAATGTTTTTCAATTTCAAAACACACAGCGGACAGTTGAAGGGGAAAATAGAAAAACTTCTTGAAGTTGGAGGCAAAGAAGGTGTATTTGAATGCAGTATTGGTTGGGGAAGTGATTTAAAAGGAACTTGGGGTAATGATGTGTATTCAGTTGATGTGGTGTTCATGGATCAAATTATTGTCAGTATTCCTTTTGAAGTGGGTAAAGAATTCATTTATGATGATGCACCTGTTGTATCATCTATTCAACCTAAATTTAAACTTAAACCTGCAACAGAGAAAGTTAAAACACCCACTGATAATAAAGTAGGAAACGTATTAAATGAATTGGATGCATTAATTGGATTAGACAGCATAAAAAAGAAAGTCAAAGAATACACAACCTATCTTAATTTTATCAAACTTAGAAAAGAGAAAGGCTTTGAGGATAATGAGAAAATTAACCTGCATGCCGTATTTACAGGCAATCCAGGAACCGGCAAAACAACCGTTGCAAAAATGTTGGGTAAAATATACCAAGAGTTAGGCTTACTTTCTAAAGGGCATGTGGTTGAAGTTGACCGAAGCGATTTAGTTGCAGAATACATTGGGCAAACTGCGCCAAAAACAAAAGAAATTATAAAAAAAGCCAAAGGGGGAATTCTATTTATTGATGAGGCGTATGCACTTGCACGTAAAAATGATGACGCTAAAGATTTCGGCAAAGAATCAATTGAAATATTATTGAAAGAAATGAGCGATGGCGATGGCGATTTGGCGATAATCGTAGCAGGTTACCCAGATGAAATGAATAACTTCATGGAATCTAATCCCGGTTTAAAATCTCGTTTTAGCATGTACTACGATTTCCCTGATTACACCCCTCAAGAACTGATGAAAATTACCGATTACACCTCTATAAAAAGAGCGGTAATTTTGAATGCAGAGGCAAGAGATATGATGTACAAAAAATTGGTAGATGCATATCGCGATAGAGATAAAACATTTGGCAATGCACGTTATGTGAACAAACTTATAGATGACGCCAAGATGAACATGGGATTGCGCATCATGTTAAACGAAAATCCTGCATCATTAACAAAAGAGGATTTATCAACCATACATGCAGAAGATATAAGTAAAATATTTGCCCCAAAAACACGCAGCATTGCAGATATCCCGGTTGATGAGGAATTATTGCGCTCTGCATTGGCTACTTTGCACAGCATGATTGGTCTTGGTGCTATTAAAACAGAAATTGATGAGTTAGTAAAACTAGTACGTTTTTATAAAGAAATTGGTAAAGACATTCGTCAGAGCTTTTCTTTGCATGCCGTATTTACGGGCAATCCGGGAACTGGCAAAACTACCGTTGCTCGTTTGTTGGCTCAAATATATAAAGCACTAGGCATTTTAGAACGTGGTAATTTAGTGGAGTGTGATAGGCAAGATTTGGTTGGCGGATATGTTGGCCAAACTGCACTTAAAACAAACGAGGTTATTAATAAAGCCATGGGAGGTGTTTTATTTGTTGATGAAGCATACGCGTTAAGCGAAGGTGGTGAAAATGACTTTGGGAAAGAAGCTGTTGAAACCATTCTTAAACGCATGGAAGATGAACGCGGTGAATTTGTGGTAATCGTTGCAGGTTACACTGATAACATGAAGCATTTCTTAGAATCAAATCCTGGGTTAAGTTCTCGCTTTGATAGAACTTTGTTTTTTGATGATTATAACGCTGAACAACTTTACGAAATTGCTATTCGTATGCTTAATAGCAACAGCATAAAACCAGACGAAAGCGCTCGCGAGCATTTAAAGGCATACTTCGAGTTTCAATACAAAACGCGTAATCAATATTTTGGTAATGCCCGCAGTGTAAGAAAATTGGTTGAAGAAGCCATCAAAAATCAACACCTAAGGCTAGCTAAAGTTGAAACCGAACAAAGAACCATTGACATGATTCAGGAATTGACTTTTGAAGATGTGGGAGAGTTTAAAATAGATTATAATGCCGGAACTGAAAAACGTTCTATTGGGTTTAATATAAGCAAGCAATAGTTTAATTGATTGCTATAAAAAGCGATGATTAAATAATCATCTTTTTTTGTTTTATTAAATTATGCTCAGTATTTCACTTAACTTAGATACGAACAGCATGCTAATTATAAGCTTCTCAATAATGCAATCAAAAGCATCTTCAAAGTTATCTCCAAGCAAATAACCCATCAAATGAGTAGTAAAAGCTATTACAGGCAAGGAAAGTATCTAGGTGTTGATTAATATATTTGGCTAAACAAATTTAGCAGACTTTGTTTAACAGTGTACAATTTTGTAGCGCCATCTATAACCACAAAGTTTTAATGTTGCAAAACTCAAGCAATCCAAACTCTCCTAACTCCCTGCCATATCCTGATTTTTTTACTCCACCAAAAGGATGCGATGGTTGTGACTTTACCATTTCATTAATAAAAACCTGACCACTTTCAATTTGATTGGCGATGTTCAATGCGCGATGAATATTTTTACTCCACACGCTAGCTCCCAAACCAAACTCAGTTGCATTAGCCAACACAATGGCTTCATCATCATTTTTTACTACATAAACACTTACAACAGGACCAAATAATTCTTGGCTGTACGCATCACAACTAGGGTTGATATTGGTTAAAATCGTAGGGGGATAAAAAAAACCATTCGCTGGAAAGTTATCCTGTTGGTAATATTTAAGGGCGCCTTTACTAACGGATTGAGTTACTTGATTGGCTAACTTATCACGTAAATCTTTGCGTGCTAATGGCCCAATATGAATTCCATCAAGCAGTGGATTACCACAAGCCAATGATGCCACCCTATCGGTTAGTTTAGATAAAAATTCATCAGCAATCTTCTCATGTAAAATAAAACGTTTGGCGGCAATGCAGCTTTGTCCATTATTTTGAAAACGGGCAGTAATGGCTTGTTCCAACGTTTCTTCCAAATCGGCATCTTCCATCACAACAAATGGATCACTTCCACCTAATTCTAATACCGATTTTTTGATGTATTTAGCAGCAGTGCTCGCAATAGCACTTCCTGCTTTATCACTGCCAGTTAACGTTGCTGCCTTAACCCTTGAATCTGCCAAGCAATTAGCAACTTGTTCCTCAGTTGCAAAAACCACTTGCATTAGGCCCTCAGGTAATCCGCACTCATTTATAAGTTGCTGTATAGCCAAACTACACTGAGGCACGTTAGGTGCAGGCTTAACTAAAATAGCATTACCAGCAAGTACAATTGGAACTGCACTTCTTAATATCTGCCAGTATGGAAAATTCCAGGGAAAAATACCTAAAATAATTCCTAAAGGTTCGTATACCAGATGAACTGTTTTACCGGTTTCGGCAATACTAATTTTGGGTTGAAGCATTGTGGCTGCATTAGCTGCATAAAACTCGCAACCTCTTGCGCACTTTAGTACTTCTAATTTTGCCTCTGATAACAACTTTCCCATTTCAAGTGTGGCTAGTAATGCCAACTCTTCATGTCTTTCTTTTATTAACGAAGCTAATTTATTGAAAAAATTTACTCGATCTCTTACACTTACCTTACGCCATTTTTTTTGCGCATCATCTGCTTTTGATAAAGATGCACTCAAAGCATTATCACTTATAAAATCAAACTGCGCAAGTCTTTCTTCCGTAAATGGATTTATTGATTCAAATTTCATGTTGTGTTACACCAATTATTGAGGCAGTTATTGCCCCACTAAACCTATTAACGTTTGAATGGTGCAAGTTTGTTGCTCGCCTGTAATTAAATTCTTAACAGTAAACACTTGTTGTTGCATTTCTGTTTCACCAGCAATGGCTGCAAATGGTATTTGTAAAGCATTTGCATAATCTAATTGTTTACCCAATTTCTTGTTGTCGGGAAACACTTCGGCTGCAATGCCAGCATCGCGTAATAGTTTTAATGCAGGTAAACAATACAATAGTGTAGCTTCATCAAAATGGCAAAACAAAACTTGGGTTGATGTAGCCCTAAGTTGTGCTGGAAAAAGTTTGAGCTCTTCCATCACATCATAAATCCTATCTAAACCAAAACTTATACCCACACCAGATACATTTGGTAAACCAAAAATACCAGTCAAGTTATCATATCTACCGCCACCACCAATACTGCTTTTTAAGGTTCCATCATTGGATGTTACTTCAAAAATACAACCCGTGTAATAGCTTAATCCACGAGCTAAACTAAAATCTAAAGTAAGGTTAATATTAGGTTTGGGGTTTGATGTAAGAATAAACTCCAACTCTTCAATTCCCTTTAATCCTTCATGCGAGGATTTTAACTTGTCTTTTAGCTGATTTAAAATTTCTTTATTTTCACCTTTAATTGTTATGATACCAAACAAGGTGTTCAACTCCTCATCTGAAAAGCCTTGTTCTCCCAACTCTTTCCGCACACCATCTTCACCAATTTTGTCAAGCTTATCAATGGCTACCGCAATGTTGTTCATCACATCTATCGATTTTACAACTTCAGCAATACCTGCTAAAACCTTTCGGTTATTAATCCTTATCTCGTAATTTATTATACCTAGCTTAGTAAATGCTTCATCATAAATTTGAATCAAATCCAACTCGTTTAATAAACTATCGCTTCCCACCACTCCCACCACATCTGCATCGCACTGCCAAAACTCGCGGTAACGACCTTTCTGAGGCCTATCAGCCCTCCATACGGGTTGCATTTGGTAACGCTTAAACGGAAAAGTAATTTCATTCCTATGCATCACCACATAACGCGCAAATGGAACTGTTAAATCGTAACGTAAACCTTTTTCTGAAATAAATTTAGTTGCAGCTTTCGAGTCCAAATCAATCAACTTACCAGAAACAGAAGGAGCAAAGGTGGCATCCTGACTTTCATCTGATAATATTTTATCATTGTGTTCTTTTAACGATTTTAAATAATCACCCGAATCTAAAATTCTGAAAAGTAACTTATCCCCTTCTTCGCCATATTTACCTTCTAGGGTTGAAAGGTTTTCCATCGTTGGCGTTTCTAAAGGCATGAAGCCATATTTTTTAAATACCTTTTCAATTGCATTTAAAATATGTTTACGCTTTTGCACATCGGCTGGACCGAAATCACGCGTTCCTTTTGGTAAAGTTGGTTTTTGAGCTGCCATAAATTGAAAGGCGAAGATACTATTTTGGGAGTTATTTAAGCGATAATAGACAGGACTTATTGCATACTTAAAGCAGCATCTAGGTATACAAAAATATCTTCAGGTAACTCATCACTATCTTTTTTAGCTCTTTTGTGGCCAAGGCGCACCACAATGGTTTTGGTATCTGGTATGGCAAAAACATATTGGCCACGTATGCCACGAGCGTAAAAAATCTGATGGCCTCTATGATTCATTAACCACCATTGGTAGCCATATTGTTTACTTTTATTACCTTTAGAATCTAGTAAAATTGCAGGTGTAATGGCATCAACAACATATGCTGAGTCAATAATTTGCAGGCCATTCCATTTACCATAATTCATCATTAACTTAGCAATACGCGCAAAATCTTTTGCATTGCTATACCAACAGCAACTTACTTTTTCCATACCCTGCTCATCTAAACTCCAAAATGCAGGTTGCTCTGCTCCCATGGGTTTCCATAATTTTTCTGAAGCATATTGCGCAACCGTTTTATCTGTAACTTTTTTTATTACAATGCCCAACAACTGGGTATCGCCACCTTTATAAAACCATGTTTTACCGGGCTCAGTTTCAGGTTTAGATTGTTTAATGGTAAGGCAATTTACATCCGGACCGTAATAAGCCTCGGCAGGCCAAGAAAACATACTTGAGTAATCTTCTTTAAAACCCAAGCCACTGCTCATGGTTAGTAAATGCTTGATGGTGATTTTTTTCAAATCCCCCACTTTAAATTCATCTATATAAATAGCAACAGGCTCATCAACACTTTTAATCAGCCCATCTTTTAAAGCACAACCAACGAGCATCGCAGTTATTGATTTAGCCATACTAAACGAGTTGATTAATGACGAATCGTTTTGACCTTCCCAATGTTTTTCGAATTGTACTGTATCCTTTTTTATTACCACAAACGAAACCGTTTCGTATGATTCCATTAGTTGTAAAACACTATCGTTTAAAATAATTTGTTTATTGGAAACAGCCCATGGTTGGGGACTTTCGGTTGAAACCTCATTGCGGTTAAACAATTCCAACTCGCCAATATCAGGACCCATTTTGCCACTAAAAATAGTAAGCGGAAACAAGGTATTCAGATACGTATTACCTGAAGCAAAAATGTAGGTTTCTGCAATTGCAAATACAGAAATAAGTAGGATAAGTAACCATTTTAAATACTTCATATGTTATGGGTAAATTTCTTATTCGAATATACGATGTATTCTCAAATTGAGATTTTTAAGATAATAACAATTATTTAGAAAAGGAATAGTTATAAATCACCTTACAGGTCATTTTTCCTTCCTTTTTAATATAGTAATCGCTCAATAAAAGTTTATCGTTATAGCTATATATGCTTTGCCACTTTTTATTGTTTTTGTAGTACGTATATTCCACACAATTACCATTATTATCGTATATATAAGAAGCACCTGATACTAATTTATTTTTTGTATCATAAGCCTTAACCTGCAACAAATTACTATCATTTCGATAAGTAGCAACACTCCTTATCAATTTACCCTTAGGGTTTGTGTAATCATTATAAACTATAAAGCCTCCGCTTGCTAAAACATCTGTTCTTATACAAACTTTAGATTGATTTATATCTTTTAACACCTCGCCTTGATAATTGCATTCATAATTTACGATACTAATCAATTTGTTCTTTTTATTGTGGGTTGATTGTTTAGCCAACTTACCACTTACACTATCGTAATCGTATAAAATTTTTACACTTAACAAACCATTTCGTTTGTAAATATATGATGTTCGATTACCCATATCGTTGTATGCATAAAAATACTCAAATGTTCTTTTTCCGTATTTAGATAAACTACTCATCATTTTTCCATTACTAAAACTATAGTATGATAAACTTATCGTATCGCCCTTTTTATTTAAACTTACTTGCTGCGTTAAAAAGGTATCATTTAAATAGGTTTGATAGGATTTACTTTTTAAGATATTTTCACGATTATACCTAACTGTGTAGGTTGTGTTGCCGGCCTTATTAAGCTCGTAAATATACTTACGTTTAGTTTCTCCATCAGTATTAAGATACTTGATTTCGTATGCGGTTACATTAGCCCCCTTTACTTGTTTACCAAACTTTATAGGTTTACCCTCTTTGGTGGCAGCAAATAAATAATAGTCTACTACATAATTTTGCGCGTTTGTAAAGCCAAATAGGGTGATAAAAACTGCTAGAAGAATGAGTTTACTTTTCATAATATTGGATAATTTAACGGCTTTAAACGAAGTAAAGAATTGATTATTATTTATTTAAAAATGTTGGTAAAAAGTACCGAATTTATATTAAGAAAACCGTCATACTATTTCATCAAGCATAAAAAAACCGAACTGCAATTGCAATTCGGTTTTATTGAAGCCATTTGGCTTTATATTTTACTTTTAAATTAGTACATACCATCCATGCCGCCTGGCATTCCACCTGGCATTGCTGGAGCTTTGTCTTCTTTCTCTTCAACTAACGCACACTCAGTAGTTAAAATCATAGCAGCGGCACTAGCAGCATTTTGTAATGCAACACGACTTACTTTAGTAGGATCAATAACACCAGCAGCAATTAAGTTTTCGTATTTTTCGGTACGCGCATTGTAACCAAAGTCACCTGTTCCTTCACGTACTTTATTTACAACTACACTGCCTTCTCCGCCTGCGTTTGCCACAATTTGGCGCAGTGGTTCTTCAACCGCACGTTTAATTATTGCAATACCTGTGTTCTCATCATCGTTAGCACCTTTAATGCTGTCTAAAGCTTCAATAGCACGAATATAAGCAACACCGCCACCTGCAACAACACCCTCTTCAACAGCAGCACGAGTAGCATGTAAAGCATCATCAACGCGGTCTTTTTTCTCTTTCATTTCAACCTCAGTGGCAGCACCAATGTATAACACAGCAACACCACCCGCTAACTTAGCTAAACGTTCTTGTAATTTTTCTTTATCGTAATCGCTAGTAGTGCTTTCAATTTGAGCTTTAATTTGGGTTACACGAGCAGCGATATCTTCTTTAGCACCTGCACCATTAATAATGGTTGTATTGTCCTTATCAATAGTTATTTTTTCAGCTCTTCCTAACATGGTAATATCAGTAGCATCAAGCTTAAAGCCGCGCTCTTCACTAATAACAGTACCTCCAGTTAAAATTGCAATGTCTTCTAACATGGCTTTTCTTCTATCACCAAAACCTGGAGCTTTAACAGCTGCGATTTTTAACGACCCACGTAATTTATTTACAACTAAAGTTGCTAAAGCCTCACCTTCTACATCTTCGGCAATAATTAATAACGGTTTACCTGATTGAACCACTGCTTCTAAAATTGGCAATAATTCTTTCATGCTGCCAACCTTTTTATCGGTAATTAAAATGAAAGGGGTTTCTAAGTCAACCTCCATTTTCTCGGCATTAGTTACAAAATATGGAGATAGATAACCACGATCAAACTGCATACCTTCAACAGTTTTAACTTCTGTTTCAGTACCTTTAGCTTCTTCAACGGTAATTACACCTTCTTTACCAACTTTGGCCATTGCATCAGCTATTAAGGTACCAATAACTTCATCGTTATTGGCCGAAATAGAGGCAATTTGTTGAATTTTTTTATTGTCATCGCCAACAACTTGGCTCTGTACTTTAAGATTTGCTACAATAGCTTCAACAGCCTTATCAATACCACGCTTTAAATCCATTGGATTTGCACCTGCTGCCACATTTTTAATACCAGCAGTAACAATTGCTTGAGCTAAAACGGTAGCTGTAGTAGTTCCATCACCTGCAATATCAGCGGTTTTACTTGCTACTTCCTTAACCATTTGGGCACCCATGTTTTCAATCGGGTCTTTTAATTCAATTTCTTTAGCTACCGAAACACCATCTTTTGTAACCGTTGGTGATCCAAATTTCTTATCGATAACTACGTTACGGCCTTTAGGGCCTAGAGTAACTTTGACTGCATTTGCCAATGCATCAACTCCGCGCTTTAAACCATCGCGAGCTTCTACGTTATAAAGAATTCTTTTTGCCATTTTTTTATTTTTTTATTTTTGAGAGTAGTGAATTAACGCAATGAAATCAGCATAAAACGATAACCTGCCTAATTAAAACTAAATTTTACACGATGGCGAAAATATCCGCTTCACGCATCATTAAATAATCTTTACCTTCAACAGTAATTTCGGTGCCAGCATATTTACCATATAATACGGTATCGCCTGCTTTTACTGTCATTGGTTCATCTTTTTTACCATCCCCAACTGCTACTACCGTACCTCTTTGTGGCTTTTCTTTGGCTGTATCAGGAATAATGATACCACCAACTGTTTTCTCTTCTGC
>CANLLM010000081.1 GCA_947491825.1 Bacteroidota bacterium | reverse complement strand
GGTCAATGCCATGGTTTTGTTTAATTAATCGCAAAGAATCACGTATGATGGTTAAGTTTTTTAAACCCAAGAAATCCATCTTAATTATACCCGCATCTTCGATCACTTTTCCATCATATTGGGTTAGCAATAAATCAGAATCTTTAGCTACCGCAATTGGAATTAAATCGGTTAAATCTTGCGGTGCAATGATGATGCCAGCCGCGTGCACTCCTGTACCGCGAACAGACCCTTCCAATATTAATGCTTCACGTAATACAGTAGCCTTTAAATCGTTTCCTTGATGGTACTCTCGAAGTTTTTTTACATTCTCTATGTCTTCACTTTGAAGGCCTTCTTTATCCTTTAAACTTTTATCACCATCAATTGGTGCATGAATAACACGATCGAGTGATATACCCGGTTTATCAGGTACTAACTTAGCCAACATGTTACTTTCTTGCAAAGGCAAATCAAGCACACGGGCCACATCTTTGATACTCATTTTAGCAGCCATACTGCCATAAGTTACAATTTGAGCTACCTGGTTTTTTCCGTATTTATTAACCACATAATCAATCACACGTTGCCTGCCTTCATCATCAAAATCGGTATCAATATCGGGCATTGATTTACGATCAGGATTTAAAAAACGTTCGAATAGGAGTTGATACTTTATGGGGTCTATATTGGTTATACCTATACAATATGCAACCACACTACCCGCTGCAGAACCACGTCCGGGACCAATAAAAACGCCCATGTCTCTTCCTGCCTTTATAAAATCTGATACAATTAAAAAGTATCCTGCAAAACCCATTGTTCTAATGGTATGTAATTCAAACTTTAATCGTTCTTCAATTTCAGGAGTGATTTCCTTATAACGATCTTTGGCACCTATCCAGGTAGTGTGCTCCAAATAATCCATTTGGGTATCAAAACCGGGAGGAATAGGAAAATTAGGCAACAAGATATCGCGTTTTAAATCCAACAACTCTACCTTGTCAACAATCATGTTGGTATTATCAATGGCTTGCGGAATATCACTAAACAGCTTAGCCATTTCCTCCGTTTTTTTGAAGTAAAACTGATCATTTGCAAACGCAAAACGTTTTCCTTTAGCAAACGATTCGTCATCGTTAAACTCTTTCATGGTAGGCGTACTTTGCTTTTCACCGGTATTTATACAAAGTAAAATATCATGTGCGTTAGCATCGGCTTGGTCCACGTAATGCGAATCATTTGAAGCGATTACGTGCACATTATGTTTTGCCGCAAATTTCAAAAGTACTTCATTCACTTTATTTTGCTCAGGTATGTCATGTCGTTGAAGTTCAACATAATAATCACTACCAAATAAATCCAACCACCATTTAAATTCTTTTTCACCTGCATCATCCCCATTTCTTAGTATCGCTTTTGGAACCATTGCACCAATACAACAAGTGGTAGCGATCAACCCTTTGTGGTATTTTAAAATGAGTTCTTTATCAATACGTGGGTATTTGCTATACATGCCCTCCATGTAACCTAGGGAGCATAATTTAATCAGATTGCGGTAACCTTCCTCGTTTTTAGCAAGCAGCAATTGATGAAATCGTTTGTCTTTATCTTCTTTGGTAAATGACTTTTTATGGCGGTCGGCAACAACATAAAACTCACAACCCACGATAGGTTTCACCAATGGTTTGCCGTCAGCACCTTTATGTTTATATGCCTCTGCCACAAACTTAAACGCACCAAACATGTTTCCATGGTCGGTAATGGCTAATCCAGGCATTTTATCATCAATAGCCTTTTTATATAGCTTACCTATATCGGCAGCACCATCAAGCAATGAAAATTGTGTATGAACATGTAAATGAGAAAACTGAGACATTTTATATTTTACTGAAATTGGAGGGCTAATTTACTGATTAAGTGAAAACTTTCAGATACATGTTGAAAACTATGATTTATGAGCGTTTTGCTAGTATAGATTAGCTTCATTTCAAACAATTTGAGTCGCTTTTTGTCATAATACTACGTTGTTAACTTTTTCTTTACACATTAATAAAAACTTTTATACATTTGATTTTAAGAAAATACAAACTTAAATAAACATAATTACATTCATGAAAAAAATCTACTTACTAGGATTATTAGCTGTAAGTTTTGCAGTTAATGCTCAGGCTCCTCAAACGGGTGACCTGGGAAATCAAGCCAAAACAACCAGTAGGCAAATCGGTGATCATACACCTGCCTCTCCAGTTATTAACCGTCAAGCTAACAATAGAATTGGCTTAACCGGCAAAGGCTATGGCAAAAACTCTACTTGGGTGGTTGTTGGTCAAACAGAATTCGACCGTCCAACCAACGCATCAACATACAGACGAATTATTACTTATCCTAACGGGAAAATATCTGTAATTTGGACTACCTCGACTGACGGTCCAGCAACAGGATACCGAGCTCGTGGAACAGGCTATAATCATTTTAATGGATCTGCATGGGGCACGGTTTCAAAAAACAGAATTGAAAACAGAAGAACAGGATACCCGAACTTTGATTATGACCCAATCAGCGGTTCAGAAATTATTTTATCTCATAAAGTTGATTCAAGTGGATACTCAGGTGGTATGCTTTATAATACCAACGGTTCTATCGGGTCAAACTCTTGGACAGGAGTGAGTGCTTTAGATACTACAAAAACTTTACCTGGTGTTCTTTGGCCACGCACGGCTGTTTCAGGCGACTACATGATTGTTATCGCATCATTCACTGATTCTTCGAGCCAACAACCTGGTCGTGTAATACTTAACGGTGTGCGCGCTCCTCAGGTATATTCACGTTTAAACATACGTACCAATGTTTGGGATGTAGTTAACCAAACCTTACCTGGTTATGATAGCTCACGTTATTATGCAGGTGGTGGAGATAATTATGCCATTGATGCAAAAGGAAACAACGTTGCCATTTTAATGGGTGGTTTAACAGATGATATCGCTTTATGGAAATCAGCTGATAATGGTGGAACATGGACTAAAACAATCATCGATTCTTTCCCTGTTGCTGCATTTAACTTCCGCCAATTGGTACTGGATACGCCTTACAGCACCGATGGTGCAATGTCTGTAACATTAGATGCAACTGGAAAAGCGCATTGCTTTTGGTCGTACGGACGTATGTTTGATAACGACACAACCAATGGCAATACCACATACAGCTACTTTCCTGGTCAAAACACCATTGCACATTGGTACGAAGGACGCCCTGATTCTCTTTCGTTAGCAGGTTTCTCTCCTGAAGATGCAACTGATAGTGACTCAACATTAACAGTAGGACAAGTAATTGATGACAGAACCAGATATGGAAACTTAAGTAAATTAGCTACTGCACCATATGCAGTAACTAGTGGAGATACCATTTATGTTGTTTACCAAGGTTTAACAGATAATGACCTAGATCAACAAGGTCAAGCATTTTACGATATATATGTTGCAGCCTCAGTGAATAATGGTTTAACTTGGTTACCACCAGTAAATATTACTGCAACAATGGGTTTAAATGAAGAGCAAACATTTGCTAGCGTTGCGGCAGATTGCAGAACTAACCTTCATTTAACTTTTATGAATACCCTTAATCAAGGATTTTATGATGCAACTAACAATGGAGCGAAAACAGGTCCATACGATATTGTTTATTATCAAATTCCTGTTGAAGACATTTTTGATAAAAATGTTGTGGGTTTAAATGAGGCTAATGATTTGTTTTCATTAGAGCAAAACTTCCCAAATCCATTTGATGCAAACACTACTGTACCGGTTAAATTAAACCGCAGCTCGGATGTTAAAATTAGTGTTGTAAACATGATTGGACAAACTGTATACAGCAATACGTTTGCTAACAGCCCAGCAGGTGTAAACAACTTTGATGTAAACATGGCAAGCGCCAAAGCAGGTATATACTTCTACACAGTTGAAGCAGGTGAATTTAAAGTTACACGCAAATTCATTGTTGAATAATATCAACTAAACCGATTAATAAAAAAGGCATTCGTTTATAACGAATGCCTTTTTTATTGCCTTTATTTTTGGGTGAGCACTCCTGGTTAAAATATTTTTCCAGGATTTAATAACCCTTTGGGGTCAAATGCTAATTTAATTTTACGCATCAATTCCAACTGAACTTCAGGCATCACAACGCTCATGTATGGCTTTTGAACAAGGCCTATACCATGCTCACCGCTAATCGTTCCATTTAATTCTTTGCATAAAGAAAAAATATCAATCACGGCATCATGCAATGTTACATTCCAAAATTCGTCTGATAATTGGTCTCTTAAAATATTTACATGCAAATTTCCATCGCCTGCATGACCATAACACACGGTTCTGAAACCAAATTTATCTCCTATGGATTTGACTCCACTATATAACAAAGGCAACTCGGCACGAGGAACAACTGTATCTTCTTCTTTATAACTATTGTTATATTTTGTTGCCTCACCAATACTCCTGCGTAACTTCCAAAAATATTCCTTCTCATCAGCTGTTTGTGCAAAAAGCACCTCACCACTTTGATGTGCATAAAGCACATCACTTATAAGCTCACATTCGGATAACATGGTATCCATATTATTTCCATCAACCTCAATTAACAAATACGCTTCTACTCCTTCATCAATGGTAAAATTTATATTCAGCATATTAGCCGAAAGTCTGAATCCTTCTGGCTCTATAAACTCGCAAGCACTCGGATTACCACCTGCTATAAAAATGCCATTCACTGCTTCGCAAGCTTTTTCTGGTGATGAAAACGGTGCCAACATTAACAATGTTTGTTGCGGGTGTGGAATAAGTTTTAATACCATTTTAGTAACAATTCCCAAGGTACCTTCGCTACCAATAAATAAGTGTGTAAGGTTATATCCGGTTGAGTATTTAAGTGTATTTGCACCTGTCCAAATAACTTCTCCAGTTGGCAAAACAACTTCTAAATTCAAAACATAATCACGGGTAGTACCATACTTTAATGCGCGCGGACCACCACTAGCATGTGCAATATTCCCACCTAAAAAACAACTGCCTTTACTAGCTGGATCAGGGGGGTAAAACAAACCCTTTTCTTTAACGGCTTGTTGTAAATTTTCGTTAATCACACCAGGTTCAACCGTTACTTGAAAATTACGTTCATCAATATCAATAATTTGGTCCATTCGGCCCATTGCAATTACTACACCACCATAAATGGGCAACGCACCACCACTCAATCCAGTACCAGCTCCGCGCGGTGTGATGGGAAGATTGTTTTCGTAACAAACTTTCACTATAGCCGCAACCTCATCAGTTGTTTTCGGTTTAACAACAACCTCAGGCATGTAATACAAATCTTCCGTATAATCCTGCGCATATTCGGCCTTATCCTCATCGAGAATAATTACAAACGGTAGACCAACTATTTGCTGAAAGGTTTTTATTTGCGTTTCGGTTACTTTGTTATATTGCATGATTCAAATATAAACGCAGAGGCGCAGAGTACACAGAGTTTTATTAACAAATAACAACTTGGATATTATAGAATATAACAAACTTAGTCAGCATATTATTGGATGCTGTATATCCGTTCATAAGGAACTCGGACCCGGTTTGCTTGAAAGCGTTTATGAAGAATGCTTAGCCATTGAATTAAAAAATGCAGGCTTGAATTTCAAAAGACAAGTACATCTTCCTGTATTATATAAAGGAGAGCCAACAAATCAAAACTTCAGACTCGACTATTTAATTGAAGATGAAATAGTTCTTGAACTCAAAGCTATTGAAAATGTACTGCCTATTCACGAAGTCATCCTAGTTACATATTTAAAAATTGCAGATAAAAAATTAGGCCTGTTGGTGAACTTTCATGAAGAAATTTAACTAAAGGAATAAAACGAAAAGTAAATAATTTAAGATGAAAAAAATACTTATCCTCTGCGCTCTCTGCGCCTCTGCGTTTAACAATATAATCGCACAAGAAATTACATTAGAAGACATTTGGGCCAAAGGAACCTTTAATGCTAAGGGTGTTGCTGGATTTAATTCGATGAATGATGGCCGGTTTTACACTGCACAGGATAAGTTTGAAAACATTATTAGGTATGCATTTGCAGATGGAAACGTAGTGGATACCATCCTACGAAAAGCTGATATCAGCTTAAATGGATTTTCCTATTCGTTTAGCAGCAACGAACAAAAAATATTGCTTCAAACTAATTTCAAACAAATTTATAGACACTCGTTTGCAGCCAATATTTATGTGTATGATGTAAATACTAAAAACATAACTCAACCTGTAACAGAGTTGGTTATGTTAGCTGATTTTTCTCCTGATGGAAGTAAATTGGCTTATGTAAGAAACAACAATTTATTTGTATTTGATTTTGCTTCAAAAAAAGAAACACAAATTACAACTGATGGCCAAACCAATGGCATTATTAATGGCGCAACAGATTGGGTTTACGAAGAAGAATTCGCTTTAAGTAAAGGCTTTTATTGGAACAGCAACAGTAAGCAATTAGCTTATTACCGGTTTGATGAAAGTGCAGTTCGTGAATTTAATATGCCGATGTATGGTAAGCTTTATCCTGAAGACAATAAGTTTAAATATCCCAAAGCTGGTGAAGCAAATTCCATCGTAGAGATTTACACTTATCACTTGGGTTCGGGTGATAAAGTAAAATTTGATATTGGAAAAGAAACCGATATTTATATTCCACGTATACATTGGACAAAAGATGCCAGTTTACTTTGTATTCAGCGCATGAACAGGCTTCAAAATAAATTGGAGTTGTTACTGGCAAATACCACCAATGGCTTAACCCAAAGCATATACACCGAAGAAAACAAATCGTATATTGATGTACCTGAAATTAACTTTTTAGCAGATGGTAAATCATTCATCATGAACAGCGAAAAAAGTGGTTGGAACCATTTGTACCATTACAACCTCAATGGAAAATTAATTAAACAAATTACCCAAGGCAATTGGGACGTTGATCAGTTTTACGGCATCAACCCCAAAACAAAAACGATTTACATCAGTACTTCAGAACTAAATACATCAGAAAGGTATGTATATGTTGTTGGTATTGACGGCAAAAACAAAAAACAACTCACTAATCGTAAAGGCTGGAACAGTGCCACTTTTAATGCCGATTATAGTTATTTCATGTTAAGTAACTCCAGTATAAATAAGCCAAGCTACTATGCATTGTGTAATGCTTCGGGTGATGAAGTGAGGGTGTTAGAAGATAATAAATTATTGATAAATAAAATGCAACAATACCCTTTGGCTGATGCCGAAATGGTTAATTATACCAATGCTTATGGAGAAAATTTAAATGCATTTATAATTAAACCAAAACAATTTGATGCAACAAAAAAATACCCAGTACTGATGTATGTATATGGCGGACCTGGTCACCAATTGGCCGTTAACCGATGGATGGGGAGTAATTACTTTTGGTATCAACTATTGGCGGCAAAGGGTTATATCATAGTTTGTGTTGATGGAAGAGGAACAGGATTTAAAGGTGAAGCGTTTAAAAAAGTAACCTACTTACAATTGGGTAAATACGAAATTGAAGACCAAATTTTTGTAGCCAAACAATTAGGAAAACTTCCTTATATTGATGCTGCTCGCATTGGTATTTGGGGTTGGAGTTTTGGCGGATACATGTCGAGCTTGGGTATAAGCAAAGGGGCTGATGTTTTTAAAACAGCTATTGCTGTTGCTCCTGTAACCAACTGGAAGTATTACGATAATATTTATACCGAACGTTTTATGCGCACACCGCAAGAAAATGGAACCAATTATGATGACAATTCACCAATAAACCACATTGAAAAAATAAAAGGTAATTATTTAATTATACATGGTACAGCCGATGACAATGTGCATTTTCAAAATGCAGTAGAGATGGTCAATGCAATGATTAACAAAGGAGTGAAATTCGATAGTGAATTTTACCCGAACAAGAACCACGGTATTGGAGGAGCCAAAACCCGTTTACATTTATACGAGCGCATGACACGTTATATTTTAGAAAAACTATAATGAACCATAAGCTAAAACCATACTTAGATTTTTTATTTGTGTTAGCCACACTTTTTGGCACCATCATACTGTTGTATTTTATCATGCTTGGACTAACACTATTGAATTGAGTTTGCATAAATCAACCATAATTTTATATTGCATCTTTATAACACTTAAAAAATGAGTCAATCAAATACAGGACATCCAAAAGGTTTATACGTTCTTTTCATTACAGAAATGTGGGAACGTTTTAGTTATTATGGCATGAGGGCCATTTTTGTGCTCTTTATGGCAAAAGCTTTATTGTTTGATAAAGCACTTGGTTCTCAAATTTACGGAAGCTACACAGGCTTAGTTTATTTGACACCCCTTCTTGGTGGATACATGGCCGATAGATACTGGGGAAATAGAAAATCTATCATTATTGGTGGTATTTTAATGGCCATCGGCCAGTTTTTTATGTTTATAGCGGGCAGTTTTTTTCAAGAAGCATTTGCCCCAATGATCATGTTTGTTGGTCTTGGTTTTTTAATTTTTGGAAACGGATTTTTTAAGCCCAATATTTCAACAATGGTTGGCCAACTTTATCCCGTAGGAGATAAACGAGTAGATTCTGCTTTTACCATTTTTTATATGGGTATTAACCTAGGTGCATTTATTGCTCCTTTGTTGTGTGGCTATTTAGGTGACACCGGAAGCCCAGAAGACTTTAAGTGGGGATTTCTTGCAGCTTGTGTGGGCATGGTCGTAAGTGTTATTCTCTTTATATCTTTAAAAAACAAATACATTGTTACGCCTGAGGGCGAACAAATAGGTGTAAAACCCAACGTAAGCAGAAACGATACAGATGCTGCAACAGGAGAAAAGAAACCGTTTAACCCAAAACAACTTTACACTTGGAGCGCCATTTTTACTGCATTGTTTGTGTTGTTCTTTTTTGTATTTGATTTAGATTTAATTGGTACAGTTATTTTTGCTTTAACCATAGTTGCTCCTGGTTTTATTATATCTGATGACAGTTTAACCAAAGTAGAAAAAGATAAAATTTGGGTAATTTATATTGCTGCATTTTTTGTGATTTTCTTTTGGGCTGCATTTGAACAAGCAGGAGCTTCGTTAACCTATTTTGCAGAAGAACAAACAGACCGTAATTTGTTTGGGTCCATTGTTCCTGCATCGTATTTCCAAAGTATTAATGCGGTTGCTATAGTAATATTTGCACCCATTTTTGTTTGGATCTGGGGTGGATTAGGTAAAAGAAATCTTGAACCAGCATCACCATTTAAACAAGCAATGGGATTGTTTTTATTGGCCATAGGTTACTTAGTAATTGCATTTGGTGTTAAAGGTATCGATCCAAGTACCAAAGTTTCAATGGGCTGGTTAGTGAGTTTATATACCATTCATACTTTTGGTGAGTTGTGTTTATCGCCAATAGGTTTATCAATGGTAAATAAATTATCACCTGCGCGATTGGCCTCTTTGCTAATGGGCGTTTGGTTTTTATCAACAGCATCTGCCAATAAGTTTGCCGGAACTTTAAGTTCACTCTACCCTGAAGAAGTGAAAATTGAAAAGTCGTTTAGCAACGATACTGATATAAAAAACATTGAGCAACTTTCCTCATTTATGATTGATAGCAGTGTTTGGAGCGCAGACCCAAAGGCTAATTCAGCCTTGACTCTTGCCAAACTAAACACCACTAAATCATCAACCGGGTCAGATAGCATTGTTGGATTTGAATCAACAAGTAACAAGGCCGAGGTGAGTAATTTCCATTTAAAGTTAATTAAAATGGCCAATGGCAATTTTGATCGTGCAATTTTAGTAGATGATGGAAGTAAGTTGATTACACAAGAAATTACTGAAAAAGTAATTGACAGAGTTGCTATGAAATCAACCAAAATTCAAATCTGGAACTTAGCCCCTGAAAAGCCTACTTTCTTAGGCGTGCAAATTAAAAACCTTTACGACTTCTTCATGGTCTTTGTATTCATGGCAGGAGCATCATCCGTGATCTTATTTTTCTTGAGTAAAAAATTATTGAAAATGATGCACGGTGTGCAATAGCACCATCAATTATTTTAAACTGTTAGGAGGCTGTCTTGAAAAAGGCAGCCTCTTTTTTGTGCATGAACTTTTTTTGTAAGAGGCGATAAACCATGCATAGAGATTTCACCCCTTCAGGTCTGCTAAGATTGAATCTATAGCCAGGCAACTTCTGATTGTTTTAAAATATTTTTCTGGAACAATACAATACGTAATTGCTTTTTAGAAGAAGTTCAGGTAGCCTGATTTCGTTTTTATTACCTTATTCGTACACCATGATTAATTCACTATTCTAAATTATTTTAGGTGAATAGGGATTTCATATTTGATTTTGGAATTTTCCCCTATATTAGCAACCATGTCAGCAACAACTACACGCAAACATCCAAGGGGATTACCTTTTTTATTCTTTACAGAAATGTGGGAACGCTTCGGGTATTATTTAATGTTAGGTATCTTCTTTTTATACATGACAGACATTGACAAAGGAGGTTTGGCATTAGAGAAAAAAGAAGCCTCAGATATTTTTGGAACTTACATTGCATTGGTATTTATTACCCCGTTTGTTGGTGGTTTATTAGCTGATCGGGTCTTGGGGTATCGACTATCCATTTCGCTTGGAGGTATTCTTATGGGATTAGGTTACATGTGCTTGGCCATTCCAGGCGAAACCACATTCTACATAGCTTTAGGATTAATGATTATTGGTAATGGTTTTTTCAAACCAAATAT
>CANLLM010000080.1 GCA_947491825.1 Bacteroidota bacterium | reverse complement strand
TCATTTCACGCTTTTGTTCGTAATTCATGCCGCAATCAACCAAAATTTTGTAACCGTTATCTAAAGTAAGCATGTGCATACTTCCAGTTACTTGTTTGGCTGCGCCCCAAAAAGTTAATTTCATCTTGTGTTTATGTTCTTAATATGTTTGGGGTGGGGTAGAATGGAGATGAAGAATATTTGCTTTAAACGCTTCAATCTAACAGCTGTTAACAAGCTATTTTATCTACTTAAACCCCAACTTGTTTATAAAGTAAAGGTAATCGTATTGGCTATTCGCCAATTGAAAATTTCCTGCAAAATAGCTTTTAAAAGCGCATAATTCCTAACTTTGGTTTTATGGAATTGATTAATTTATCCGAACAAAACAGTTTGTTGCAGCAGTATGTAAGTGAATTACGCGATGTTAGCCTGCAAAACGACCGCTTACGTTTTAGAAAAAACATTGAGCGTATTGGGCAAATAATGGCTTACGAAATAAGCAAAACCATGACTTGGAAAACGGTTGAAGTAACCACTCCTTTGGGCTCGCACCAATCTACCAGGTTGGCTGATCAGCCTGTTTTAGCCACTATTTTAAGGGCAGGGTTAAGCATGCACCATGGCATGTTAAACTTTTTTGATCAGGCTGATTGTGCTTTTATATCGGCTTACCGAAAGCACACCAATGATACCGATTTTGAAATTGTAGTTGAATATTTAGCGAGTCCGGACATTAATGATAAAGTGGTATTACTCATTGACCCCATGTTGGCCACAGGGCAAAGTATTGAATTAACTTACAAAGCCCTGCTGCGTTATGGTAAGCCTAGGCAATTGCATGTGGTAAGTTTAATTGCCGCTAAGCCGGGTATTGATTATGTAATGAACCACTTACAAGGTCACAAACTATGGGTAGCAGCTATTGATGATGCATTAAACGACCATGGTTATATTGTACCCGGTTTAGGTGATGCGGGCGATTTAAGTTTTGGTGAAAAAATGGAACGGTTATTTTAATCTACGCATGCGTAATGAATTGTTTTGCATACAAAAAATAGAAATGAATAGCGCTAATCATTTGGTTTATAGCATAGTGGGTTTAGTTAGCCAAAAAGTTGGGTAAGAAGTTTGTAAAGTGGATTTAAAACATATATTTGCCATACTAGATGGTTGAATAATCGTTAATCCTAAACCTAAAAATAGTAGAGTAATGTCTAAAAAGAAAAAAATTCGCTTAGAGTACCCAATCAAGTCTTCACCTGCTATCTTATACAATAGCATCAGTACTCCATCTGGCTTATCAACTTGGTTTGCTGATGATGTAGATATTTATAATAATAATTACAAGTTTAAGTGGGATGGTGATGAGCAAATAGCTGAGTTACTTAAAAAGACAGCCGCTAAAGGAATGAAGTTTAGGTGGAAAACATCAAAACCAGATGAATATTTCGAATTTGAAATCATACAAGATGAGTTAACAGATGATGTAGCTTTAGTGGTAACAGATTTTGTTGATGAGTCGGACGAAGAAAACGCTACTCAATTATGGGATAGTCAGGTTCACGAACTTAAAACATCATTAGGAGGCTAAGCCTCCTTTTTTTACTTAAAATGAGTTGATTAAACATCTTAAAGATCCAACCTTTATTTTAATCCTAGCTGTTTTAGGTATTTTTAAATTACCAGACTATTAAAACTACGTGCAATAAATTTTAAACCAGCATACAAAAGTTGCAATGGTTTAATGATTTACGAGTTAAAAGTGGAGTTGAGCAACCACCTTAAAAAACCGCCTATCCCAATAGGCTTATTGGGTAGAAAAGCTTAAATGCCAATATTATTGGTACTACTTTAGAGAAACAAAAATGGAAAAATTGTTAATTTTATCACAACTGGTATTGGGGCTATCTGTAGCTTTTGTTTGGATTTTTAGATATGATAACGTGGTTAAAGAATTTAAGCAGTTTGGATTAAGTGATTTAACACGCAATTTTGTTGGAGCCGCTAAAATTGCCATGGCAACATTAATAATTGCAGGCATTTGGATTCCCTCATTGGTGCAAATTCCTGCGTTAATGATGGGTATGTTTATGGTAGCAGCGCAATACTTCCATTTCAAGATAAAAAATCCTTTTAATAAACACTTACCATCACTAGTACTTTTGCTTTTGTGTGTATTCATCGCACTGGGTTAAAATAATCATTTAGCCATGACCTTAAATACCATTTGTATACTTGTTTCAAGTATATCGTTTTATGTTTATGTGGCATCCTATTTCATATCACCACATATGAAAAATGAATTCAAACGATTTAATCTAGAAAAATTAGGTTTGTTAACCATCGTACTAGAATTTTTAGGCGCTACGGGTTTACTAGTAGGTTTAATATTCAATCCTATTTTAACAATATCATCCTTAGGTATTGGGCTATTGATGTTTTTTGGTCTTGCGGTTAGAATAAAATTACAAGACACTTTACTTATTTCTTTACCAGCAGGTTTCTACATGCTCTTAAATTTCTATATTTTTTGGGTGTCCATCAAATAGGTTAGTTCAACCATTCAACACAATTTCAGAGCGCATCCAGCGTCATACCTCTAGGTTTAAAAAGGGGCTATTTTTAAACTAAACCATTCAAAGGTGATCTACTTACAAAATCTAGTCAACCTATAAAACTATGTCTCTTAAAAAACGTTTAAATTTTGTAGAAAAATTATCTTAATGAAATTTAAAAATTGTGCATTGTGTAAAAAAGAGGAAACTACACTTTACAGGGTGCAAATAGCAACCAACAAAATATGGATTTTTGTTTGTACCATCTGTTGCAATGAAATGAAAAGTAAACCAAACTACAGCTATGGGGGCACTTGGAAAGGCTATAGGCATTAAAGTGAGTTCCACTTTTTAAGCATTTTTTAAATTGAAATTAGATCATCGGTAACCATAAATCATTTTAGAAAACATACCCGTATGTCCAAAAGAACCTCCATAAGTGATGTAAAGGAACTGGATCAACTTAACGATTTAAGCCTGATAGTACAAGATAAAAGAAATGCAAAACGTGCTGATGCCAAGAAGGAGCGAAGAAACAGACATTACAATAAGTTACTTATAAAACAACAATTGACCCACCACATCAACGAGTAAGTATACTTAATCATGCAAGGTTAGCAAGCATAAAGGTAGCGGGAAACATTCCCCAATTCCTTTATCTCAATCTTTTACATCCTTACCTGCTGCATAAACTCCTCCACATGCTGTTCTAGGTTTTCAAGTTCACTTAACTCCACACAGTGGCAAATTTTAGTGAGTTGGTTGGGTTCAAAATTTATGGTGTTTATGTTGGCTATTGCAGTAAAGTCAGCATCTTCTAAGTTATTGTTAAATAAGTTATCGGTGGTTAACACCCGGTAAGGCAAGTTTTTTAACAGGTTCATTTTGCCTAGGGTCTGTTCATCAACCCGAATAAAATACTGCAAACTAACGTAGTGCCCCCACCACAACATCATACGCAAATGGTGCTCCATGTGTTGGGTAGCTAATTGCGGTGTATCCAACACCACGTATGGCATATCCAGGTAGTTTTCGCCACGTGTTACTTTAAAGGTTTGCTTACTGTTTGGGTAATAAGTATGCATCAACCAACTGCCCATACCATGCATGGCATCATAAAAATTACGGATCAGTTTTTGTTTCATCTGCATATAAATTGGATCCGAAATAAAATCCAATTCATGTTTTGTCAGTTTAAATGTTGATTTTTGCATTCCACTTCAAATAAAGCGTATTTGAAAAAGTTAAACCTATTAATTGTAAAACAATTTACCAAATCGTTTTTGCCCACATTTTTTGTGGTGTTGTTTATCTTGTTAATGCAGTTTGTGTGGCTGTATATTGACGACCTTGCGGGTAAGGGTTTAAGCATATGGGTTATTGCCCAATTGATGTTTTATTTCTCGGCCAGTATTATTCCAATGGCCCTGCCTTTGTCTATTTTATTGGCATCCATCATGACGTTTGGCAACTTAGGTGAAACATACGAGTTAGTGGCAGCCAAGGCAGCAGGGGTTTCCATTTGGCGTATGTTTACCCCACTTATTTTTGTGATGTTATTTTTGGGCGTGTTTGGTTTCTTTACTTCCAACGTATTGATACCCGAGGCCAATTTAAAAAAGGGCTCGTTGTTGTACGACATCAAACAACAAAAGCCTACCATTTTAATACAAGATGGCGTATTTTTTAATGGCATTGAAGGTATTAGCATGCGTGTGGGTAAACGTAATGCAGAAACAGACGAACTGTTTGATATTGTTATTTACGACCAGCGCCAAGGGGGAAGCAAGCCAGTTATTATTACTGCAGAAAAAGGCAAAATGGTAATGGGTGAAAACAAACGTTATTTGTTTTTTACCCTATACAATGGTGCCCGTTACGAGGAAATGGATAAACAACAAGGTTACGACCGCTCTTATCCGCATACCACATTTAGCTTTAAGGAAGAAGAAATTGTTTTTGATTTACAAGCGTTTAAGTTTAGCCGTACCGATGAAAGTTTGTTTAAAAACCACCACCAAATGTTAAATGTGGTGCAACTAAGCAATGGATACGATTCCTTAGGTGGTGTAATAGCAGAAAAAAGAGAGTCGTTACGTAACAGTTTAAAAGCGTATTTTCATTTTGCAGATTCAACCCAAAAACTACAACCTATAAAAGCAACCAACATACCCGATAGTATTTTTAGTAACCTGCTGAGGTTTACGCAGCAAACCGTGGTAACTGCAGCATTAAATAATGCACGGTCGGCAAAAGGATACGTAGAGTATAGTATCAGTGATGTAAGTGATACCGAACGTACCCGTATTAAATATGATATAGAATGGCACCGTAAATTTACCTTATCTGTTGCTTGCATTATTATGTTTTTCATTGGTGCACCATTTGGTGCTATTGTGCGCAAAGGCGGATTTGGTATGCCCGTGATTATATCTGTTGTTTTCTACCTCATTTACCACATCTTATCCATGACTGGAGAAAAAATGGTTAAAACGGCTTCTACATCTGCACCAATTGGCATGTGGTTAGCAGTTATGGTATTGGCTCCTGTGGGCATGATACTCACTTATCTTGCATCTACAGATTCTGGTTTATTTGATAAAGCATCTTGGAAATCAGCCTTTAAACGTTTACTTTCATTAGGTAAAAAATAACATGGCACTTCGCATTTTATTATTGATAAACCGCGTACCCTGGCCTGTTAAAGATGGTGGCACATTAGCCCATTACAATTTATTAAAAGGGTTAAGTGATGCGGGCTGTGACATCACGCTTGCTGCCATGAATACCAGTAAACATCCGGTAGATTTGGATAATCTACCCGTTTCATTTTCCCGCTTAGCAAAACTGCATACCGCTTTTGTAGATAATAGGGTGAAGGCTTGGCCTGCATTTAAAAATTTATTTACCAAACAATCATACAACATACAACGATTTATTACCCCTGCGTATAGCCAACTTTTGGTTGATATCCTTATTAAACAACAATTTGATTTGGTGTTGTTTGATGGCCTTTATACTGCGCCCTATATAGATGTGGTGCGCAAATACAGCAGTGCCATGATTTGGTTAAGGCAACATAATGTAGAGTATAAAATTTGGGAAACACTGGCCAATCAAACCGACCAAATACTTAAAAAAAGTTATGTGAAACTGCTTACCAAGCGCCTTAAAAAATTTGAACAACAGGTGTTACCAAAATTTGATGCCATTGTAGCATTAACCCAAAAAGATGTTACAGATATGCAAGCGCTAGGCTGCAAGCAACCTATGTTTATTTCGCCTGTAGGTATAGATTTTAAACAAACAGTAAGTAAAACAGTGGTTCAACCCAAATCGGTATTTCATTTAGGCGCAATGGATTGGCAACCCAACAAACAAGCCATGGTTTGGTTTGTAAGCCAAGTCTGGCCGCTGGTTATTAAACAAGAACCCGATGCTATTTTTTACATGGCTGGTAAAAAAATGCCTGTTATGTTTAAAAAATACCAAACCCAAAACATTAAAGTAATGGGCGAGGTAGAAGATGCTACCGCCTTTATGCAAAGCAAACAAATTATGGTGGTTCCTTTATTTGCAGGCAGCGGTATACGCGTAAAAATATTAGAAGGCATGAGTTTAGGAAAAGCCATAGTTACTACCAAGCTTGGTTTAGAAGGCGTTGATGCCCAAAATCAAAAACACCTATTGGTAGCCGATGGTGCCGAAGATTTTGCGGCCAGTATTGTTGAATTGCTTCAAAATAATGCCATGTCCGAACAACTTGGTATCGAAGCCAAACAGCTGGCAACTGACCAATATCATAATAACAAAGTGATCAATCGGTTGTTAAATTTTTGTAATACACAACTGCACACTTAATTTGCGGTGCAATTTATATACAAGAAATGAGTTTTAAATTTAATACCATCGAAGAAGCTATAGAAGACATTAAACAAGGTAAGTTAATTATTGTTGTTGATGATGAGGACAGGGAAAATGAGGGCGATTTTTTAACGGCTGCGCGCAATGTAACGCCAGAGGTGATTAATTTTATGGCTACTCATGGTCGTGGCTTAATATGCGCACCCATTACGCCAGAGCGCAGCCAAGAGTTGGGCTTAAACCTAATGGTTAAACAAAATAATGCGGTACACGAAACTGCTTTTACCGTTTCGGTTGATTTATTAACACAAGGGTGCACAACAGGCATAAGTGCACAAGATCGTTCTAAAACGGTGCAGGCATTAATTAACACCGATACCAAACCTGATGAATTGGGTAAACCTGGACATATTTTTCCTTTAATTGCCAATAAAGAAGGGGTATTGCGCAGGGCAGGACATACCGAAGCGGCTATAGATTTATCGCGTTTGGCGGGGTTTGAACCTGCAGGTTGTATTGTAGAAATTTTGAATGAAGATGGCAGCATGGCCCGTTTACCCGATTTAATTAAAGTGGCCGAACGTTTCCATTTAAAATTAATTACCATAAAAGATTTAATAGCGTATCGTTTAAAAACCGAAAGTTTAATACGCAGAATGATATCTGTTGACATGCCAACAAAACATGGTAATTTTGAGTTGATTGCTTTTGAACAAAAAGACAACGGACAAGAGCACATGGTGCTAAAAAAAGGAACATGGGAGCCTAGTGAACCTGTATTGGTGCGTGTGCATTCATCATGCATTACAGGCGATATTTTCCATAGCATGCGTTGCGATTGCGGTGAGCAATTAGAAAAATCGATGGAGATGATTGAGCATGAAGGTAAGGGTGCTATCATTTACATTAACCAAGAGGGCAGAGGCATTGGGTTAACCAATAAATTAAAAGCCTATAAACTACAAGAACAAGGTTTAGATACGGTTGATGCAAATGTACAATTGGGCTTTAAACCGGATGAACGCGATTACGGGGTAGGTGCACAAATGTTGCGTGATATTGGCATACATAAAATGCGTTTAATGACCAATAACCCAACAAAACGTGCAGGTTTAATTGGCTACGGATTAGAAATTGTAGAGAATGTGCCCATTAAAACGCCATCAAACATACACAACGAAAACTACCTTAAAACCAAGCGCGAACGCATGGGGCATGATTAGGTAGTAAATATTTTTTTAAAAGCGGTTACTAAATTTTATTAACCGCTTTTTTATTGAAATGGTGTTGATATCCGACCGTGCATTTGTGAAAAGATAATCGTGCTTTAAAAGTTAAAAAAGGCTTAGGGTTCCGAAGCTTCGGAAGAAGCTGTTACCGAAGTAACTGCGAAAAGCCCGACCGTAAAGCCACTTGTGTAGTTCGAGCGTTGGGTGTGCATTATGGGAAGCCCCAAAACAGATTTTATAGAAACGGTATTTTAACCTTGCTTTATTTGGTTTACTTTGTGCCTTTAATACCCCTGATGCATGAATATTTTAGAAGTTAAACACGTTACCAAACAATATGCCACGCACAAAGCCCTAAACGATGTAAGTTTTGTGGTTCCTAAAGGGAGTATATTTGGTTTGCTTGGCCCCAATGGAGCAGGTAAAACCAGTTTAATTCGCATCATTACACAAATTACCAAAGCCGATAAAGGGGAGATTTTTTTTGATGGCGAGCTGCTTAAACCGGAGCACATTTACCAGATTGGTTATTTGCCTGAAGAGCGCGGTTTATACAAAAAAATGGAAGTGGGCGAGCAATTGTTATACTTTGCACAGCTTAAAGGCCTTAGCAGAAAAGAGGCCATGCACAAGCTTAAAGATTGGGTAGAGCGTTTTGAAATTAAATCATGGTGGGGTAAAAAAGTAGAAGAGTTAAGTAAAGGCATGCAGCAAAAAATACAATTTATTGCTACTGTTTTGCATCAACCTAAGTTAATAATTTTAGATGAACCATTTAGTGGTTTTGATCCCATAAATGCCGACTTGATTACACAAGAAATTTTAAAATTAAAGCAACAAGGCTGTAGCATTATTTTTAGTACCCACCGCATGGAGAGTGTGGAGCAATTATGCGATGATATTGCACTAATAAACAAATCGGAGAAGGTATTAGATGGCTCGGTAAAACAAGTGCGTGAGCAATTTAGAACCCATATTTTTAATGTAGAGTGCACCAGCCCGCAAATTATTTTACCTGATAATTATCAAGTATCAAGTAGTAAACAGCTTGATAACAATCACTTTGTGTACGAAATTAAAAAGCCCGAACACGAAGTCAACAACAATTTACTAAAGGAGTTGTTAAACCAAACAGAAATCATAAGATTTGCTGAGATGCTACCTACCATGTCGCAAATTTTTATTGATGTGGTAAACGCCCATCAACCCAATAAAAATATAACAGCACAATAACAACATAATTATGAGTGATATTAAACAGTACATTGAACTAAACAAACAACGTTTTTTAGACGAACTTTTTGCGTTATTACGTATTCCATCAATTAGTGCCGATAGCGCTTTTGCAGGAGATGTAGCTAAGGCTGCTGATTTTGTTGCCGAAAGCATGCGTGCTGCTGGTGCAGATAAGGTAGAGGTTTGTAAAACACCCGGACACCCGATTGTGTATGGCGAAAAAATAATTGATCCTAATTTACCAACTGTATTGGTTTACGGCCATTATGATGTGCAGCCTGCTGTGCCATTAGAGTTATGGGATACACCTCCATTTGAACCTACCATTAAAAAAACAACACTGCATCCTGAAGGTGCAATTTATGCACGTGGTTCTGCTGATGACAAAGGCCAGTTTTACATGCATGTAAAAGCATTTGAATTCATGATGAAAAACAATGCTTTACCTTGTAACATTAAAATGATGATTGAGGGTGAAGAGGAAGTAGGCAGTAATAATTTAGCCGATTTTTGCGTAGCCAATAAAGAGCGTTTAAAAGCGGATGTGGTATTAATTTCTGATACGTCAATTATTGCAAACGATTGCCCGAGCATTGATACCGGTTTACGTGGTTTAAGTTATGTAGAGGTTGAAATTACTGGTCCTAATCGCGATTTACACTCGGGTGTTTATGGTGGTGCTGTGGCTAATCCAATAAATGTGTTGGCTAAGATGATTGCCAGCATGCATGATGAAAACAACGTGATTACTATTCCTGGTTTTTATGATAAAGTGGCTGATTTATCTGCTGCTGAGCGTGAAGATTTAAATAAAGCTCCTTTTGATTTATCAGCCTACAAAGTAGATTTAGATGTGTCTGATGTATGGGGTGAGAAAGGATATACTGTTTTAGAACGCACAGGTATTCGCCCAACGTTAGATGTAAATGGCATTTGGGGCGGTTACATTGGCGAAGGTGCTAAAACCGTATTGCCAAGTAAAGCATTTGCAAAAATTAGTATGCGTTTGGTGCCACACCAAGTAAGTGATGAAATTACCGAGTTGTTTAAAAAACACTTTGAAAGCATAGCGCCTGCGGGTATAAAAGTAGAGGTTCGTCCGCACCATGGTGGCGAGCCGGTGGTAACACCAACAGATAGTGTAGCCTACAGAGCAGCATCTAAAGCAATGGAAACTACCTTTGGTAAAACGCCTGTTCCTACACGTGGCGGAGGAAGTATTCCAATTGTAGCCATGTTTGAAAAAGAGCTGGGTTTAAAATCGGTGTTAATGGGCTTTGGTTTAGATAGTGATGGCCTTCACTCACCAAACGAACACTATGGTATTGTAAACTACTTAAAAGGTATAGAAACCATTCCTTATTTCTTTAAGTATTACGCTGAAGGAAGTAAGTAAATGTTGCTCATCGTATAAAACAAAAACGCCTTCGAGAAAATCTTCGGAGGCGTTTTTTATGAAATAAATGTTCTAATCAAATCGCAATACTAGAGCACCGAAGCTAACACCTGCCCCCGAACCAAAGAGCAGGATGTTTTTGTTTTTCAATTGTTTTTCCTCTTGTAAATAATGCGCCAACCCCAAGGGAATGCTCGCTGATATGCAGTTGCCGTATATGTTTAGTGTTTCAACAACTTTACTTTTATCAATACCAAAATGACTGATGAAGTATTCGTTTCCCATTTTACTGGTTTGATGCGTGATGATTTTATCAAACTCGTTTAGTTTTAGTTGAGTTTGCATCTCCAATTTTAATACAAATTCATCCAGATGTTTAGTGGTTAATCGAAATAAGCTTTTGCCTTTCATATGAAAATAATATCCCAAATCAGAAGGTGAGGACTTAATACCACGATTAATAGCACCACCTATTGGTACATGAGCAAACAGAGCCCCGGATGGATAGTTAACAAAATCAATATATGATTGGCAGTATCCATTTTCGCTACTCTTTTCAAGAATAAGCGCGACAGCTG
>CANLLM010000079.1 GCA_947491825.1 Bacteroidota bacterium | reverse complement strand
TTTAAAAAGATAAAAGTGTTAAGTGGGGGTGAAAAAGCGCGTGTCGCGCTAGCCCGTACGCTATTGGCAGAAGCTAACTTCATGTTATTAGATGAGCCTACCAATCACTTGGATATGCGATCTATTAATATCCTTATACAGGCGTTGCAACAATACGAAGGCACCTTCGTTGTTGTATCTCACGATAGGTTTTTTGTGTCTCAAATTGCCAATAAAATATGGTGGCTTGAAGATGGTGAAATAAAAGAATACTTGGGTACTTATGATGAGTATGAATATTGGCGCCAAAAACAAGAGGATATAAAAAAACTACAAGATGCCCAGCAGAAAAAATTAGTTGCCGATACCCCAAAACCTAAAAAAGATGTTGAGAAAAACAACAACAAACCATCGGGCAATCAATTACAAAAGCTACAAAAAGAATTTGCTGGTATAGAGAAAAGTATTGTAGGCTTAAAAGTAAAAATTACAGATACTGAACAGCATTTTTTGGATACCACATTGATGCAAAATACCCAGAAAGCCCAAGAGCTTAATGCAGGTTACGAAATACTTAAAAAAGAACTAAAGCAATTGGAAGCAGATTACGAAAAGTTATTTGAAGCCATTATGGAATTGGAACAAAACGGTTAACTATGATTAAAAAAATTGTCTTTGTTATTGTAGCTATTTACTCCACTTTGCTAAGTGCCGAAGAATTACGTTATGAGAATCAAATTTTTGATGCTCGAGTTAAAACCGTTTTATTAACAAAGGCAGGTACTGATGACCGTTACCCGATTATTGCCTTAAACTCTAACGATCAATTGGAGTTGAGTTTTGATATATTAGGCAACAAGAATGATTATTTTCAGTATACATTAATTCACTGCGATGTAAATTGGAACCCTACATCGCTTGGCCAAAACGAGTATTTAAGGGGTTTAACATTTGATAATGTTACCGATTTTAAATACTCAACCAACACCTACGTAAAGTATGTGCACTACAATTTGTTGCTGCCTAACGAAAATATGAAACCTATTTTTGCGGGTAATTATTTAATTAAAGTATACCGCAATTTTGACGAAGAAGATTTGGTGTTAACACGAAGAATGATGATTCTTAATCCTGCGGTTTCTATTGAGGGTGCAGCAAAGCCAGCTACTTTAGCTCAATATCGCTTTACCAAGCAAGAGGTTGGCTTTAGTGTAAACTACCGAGGTTTTAATATTCCAGATCCTTACAAAGATATAAATGTAGTGTTGATGCAAAATGGCCAATGGGATAACTCAATAAAAGGGTTAAAGCCTTTATTTATTCGCGATAATACATTAGACTATAACTATTACGATCAAACTTTATTTAATGGCGGGAATGAGTTTCGTTTTTTTGATATCCGGAGTTTAAGACAGTTTAGTCAAAATGTACGTGCCAAAACTTTGGATAGTATATATCATTGTTTTTTAAACTACGAAGAATCGAGAAGTAGTAAGCAGTATTTTAACTACACAGATTTTAACGGTAAACGTGTTATAGCCAATAGAGATGGGCAAAATGTTGGTATTGATGGCGATTATGCCTTTATTAATTTTTATTTATTGAGTTTAACACCACTTAACGAAGATGTTTTTGTTTATGGCGAGTTTACTGATTGGCGCCTATTGCCTGAATATAAAATGTATTATAATAAAAGTAGGTTGCGTTACGAGTTGGAGGTACATCTAAAACAAGGCCGCTACGAATATAAGTACGCTACTCAAACTGCCGAAGGTAAAATAGACGACACCAGCATAGAAGGTTCTCATGCACAAACCGAAAACGAATATATGGTATTGATATACCACAAAAACATACAATACAAATATGATGAGTTGGTAGGAAGCCGCTTAATTAAAACCCAGTTTTAATTAAATTTAATACTACCCGATAGTATAATTGGAGGTACTTCATCCTCATCCATGATGTGTCTGGTAGAGTATGCCTTGTAATTTAATACTCCGTTCTCAAACGAAACACTCATCACTGCAGGATCTTTCTCTCCGCTACCGCTTTGTATTTTATGCTCGTAGTCTAAATCTGCTGCTCTGTTGCGTTGTTGCCACACAAAATCATCATAATTACAAAAAGCAGCCTCGTAATGCGAAAGTGCACCACACATTAATTCATGAATAACCAACGGCTCTTCATTACCTTTTTTAATTGTTATTGTGCTGTGTAATGATGCATTGCCTTGTCCGGTTAAAAACACCAACTTTCCAATGCTATTCACTTTTATAAAATGTAATATTTCTTCTTTCTGTTTAAGATAAGTTTCTGAACTCCAATATTCACTAAAGTATGTTTCCTTTATTGCAGCAAAAGGCACAGCAGTAACCACAAATTTGGGTAAATCTTTATTTCCCAATAACCAATTTTTGAAATCCTCCATCTGCTCGCTACCAATCATTTGTCGTTTGCCAAATTGGTAACGCTCTGTTCTTACATCCATAACAAAAAAGGCATTACCTGCATAATTATAATTGTAGTAAAGCTTTTTTATTCCGTAGGGATGAGGGTTTTTTAGGTGTTGGTAACTCTGGTATGCTGGTAAAGCTTCCATTAAATAATATGATGCTGGTTTAAAATCGTACTCAGTATCATTGGCATATTTAAAGTAAAGCTCATGGTCATTTATTGCGCTGTAGTTGGCAATACGACCCAAAAACTCACTTGCTTCTCTTGTTTTCCAGGCTTCGTTGTATTTACGTTTATATAAATCTGCTTGTATGGGTGTTTTTTGCGATGGAGCATCGATGTATATTTGATTTCCTGCATTTATTATAAAAGAGGGCCTATCAACCTTGCGGATGTTACTCAGGTTTTTAAAAACGCGTTTAGCATCATCCGTATTTCGTTGTAAAAAATTACTTGCTAATAAGAAATTAACCGGATAGTTAACTCTAGGCACCGTGTTAAAGCTACCTCTTCCGTATCCTCCAATGGGTACTCTGGCAATGTCTTTAAATACCACTTCTACCATGTACATCACCCTAAAAAAACCGCTGTCAGCAGGGTTTAAATCGGTAAACTCAAATACCCCTATAAAATTATCATGCTTGTAAATAGTAAGGTTTTGCGTTATATTTTGGAAGTCGCTTTTTAAGGTAATGTGAGCTGTAAGTGCTACAGTACTTTCATTATTGGCAACGCCCCTAACCCAAATTTTTGTTGAGTTTTCGGAAACATGACCTATGATTAATTGAGACATTGTTGAATAAGATTGTTAAAGTAAAACTAATCATAAAATAGTCTAAAAATCAAGCATCTTTAATTTTAATGAGTGTTGACAATGTTTATATTATAACAAATGTGTTTTGGTAAAATAATGTTTTTCAGATACTTAATTGGTTGCCTACTTTGTTTTATCCATGTGCAGAAAGTATGATAAAATTTATATATTTATCAAAAATGAATAAAAATTGATATCAATTTATCATTGTTACATCACCATTTTAACAATGGCCATATATATTGATGTTACCATGGTTGTGCCCAACATTAGCCCAACAATAGTTTGAACACCCAAGGGGAGACTTAATTGCACCAATCCACTAAATATGGCAAAGAAATAAATAGAGCTGATTTCTTGTTTCTCCAAATTCAGCAGGTTTCCTAAACGGTTTAATGCATTCTTTTTTGTCATACGCTCATTTATTACATTATACTTATCAAATACTATACCAAACAATAGTAATGCTATTATAATTAATATTAAAGCTTTTTAGCTTGATGGTGTTATGTTTGTGTGAATTTTCAAATAATCGTGGGTTAATTAAATTATGGATTACAAAATCACATTTAAAGTTAATGATAAAATTTATTTGCGCGACCCCGAAGGCACAGAATTAGGTCGCAATATAGTAAAAAAGGCCATTGATTTAATTAGTAGTCTTGGTTTTGAGGCTTTTACATTTAAGAAATTAGCAGCAGAAATAGGTACAACAGAGGCTACTATATATCGTTATTTTGAAAATAAACACCGATTGTTGTTGTACATTTTAAATTGGTATTGGTCGTATTTGGAGTTTTTATTGGAGTTTAAATTACAAGGGATAACTGATAACAAGAAAAAACTAAAAATTATTATTCAGCTGCTTACCCACGCGTTACCCGAAAGCTCAGGACATTTAGATTATAATAAAAAGTACTTACACCAAATTGTAATAACAGAGAGTAGCAAGGTTTATTTGGTAAAGGATGTAAATGAGATTAACCGCGAACAAGTTTTTAAACCCTACAAGGATTTATGTGCCAAGATTGCAAATGTAATCTCGTTATACAACTCGCATTATAAATACCCGCGCACATTAAGTAGCACTTTGGTAGAAACCTCCCATTTGCAGCAATATTTTGGCAGTCATTTGCCTAATTTAAACGATAAAAATAAATCTGCTGATGAGGAGTTTGTGGCACATTTTCTGGATAATTTACTGTTTAAGGTTTTAGATTAATATGTTTAAAAAACGCGTTTGGGCATTTGTTTTTTTATTTGGGTTGATGTTGGATAATACCCTACTTGTGGCACAAAAACAGGCCATAACCAACGAGGGAAATGTAATCTCGTTATACAACTCGCATTATAAATACCCGCGCACATTAAGTAGCACTTTGGTAGAAACCTCCCATTTGCAGCAATATTTTGGCAGTCATTTGCCTAATTTAAACGATAAAAATAAATCGGCTGATGAGGAGTTTGTGGCACATTTTCTAGATAATTTATTATTTAAGGTTTTAGATTAATATGTTTAAAAAACACGTTTGGTTTTTTGGTTTTTTTTGTGGGTTGATGTTGGATAATACCCTACTTGTGGCACAAAAACATGCTTTAACCAACGATGGGAAAAAGGTGATTTTGTATGCTAATAACATTTGGAAATACGACACAGCCTTCGCCATAGTGCCCAATAACTTAGAACTACCACAAATTAAAAACAACCAAACTATCACTTACCATGCCGGGTATGCCCTATGTTACAATAAAACCCACGAACAATCTAATTGGGTGGCTTACCAACTTACGCAAGCTGAAACCCAGGGAACGGCAGAACGTAGCAATAAATTTAGACCCGACCCGAAAGTAAAAGGAGGAACCGCATCTGATGCTGATTACAAGCAAAGTGGCTATGATCGCGGACATTTAGCACCAGCAGCAGACATGGGTTGGAGTGAAACGTCCATGCAAGAATCTTTTTATTACAGTAACATGAGTCCGCAGTTACCAAGCTTTAACCGTGGCATATGGAAAAAACTAGAAGAGCAAGTAAGAAATTGGGCCGTGCAGTTTGATGATATTTATGTAGCAACAGGTCCCATATTAACTAACGGCTTGCCCACTATTGGTTTTAATAAAGTGAGTGTGCCCAAGTTTTATTATAAAGCCCTGTTGGTATATGGTAATAAAGGAAAACAAGCCATTGCATTTGTTTTACCAAACGAAGCATCGCAACAAACACTTGTCCATTATGTAATTACCATTGATAGTTTAGAGGCTTTAACGGGCATTGATTTTTTTACAGGTTTAATGGATGAGGAGGAGGCTTTGTTAGAATCTGTCGTTCATACAGATAATTGGAGTTTGGCCAAAACCAAATTGAAAACCGAAAACCACACAGAAAAAAGGGAAGTATCCGCCTTGTGCAAAGGCACATCAAAAAGTTTAAATGCCCCTTGTGAACTGCGAACCAGTAATGCCAATGGATATTGCCACCACCACCAATCGCAGGCACAAAATACCTCACAAATTAACCAAGAAAACAACAGGGTAATACAAACGAGTAAAGCCGTGCAATGTTCAGGAACAACTAAGGCAGGTAACCGTTGCAAGCGCAATACCACCAATGCCAGTGGCAGGTGTTATCAGCATTAAATCAATAAAATTAATTGAAAAAAAAGCCCACGAATTTATTTGTGGGCTTTTTGTTTTGTGATTCCGCTGGAATTTACAGACGTTTCGCTGCGCTACAGTCTGGATAAACTTCTCATCCCAGCTTAATTAATTACATAAAAAAAGCCGACTGTTGTCGGCTTAATTTGTGATTCCGCTGGGATTCGAACCCAGGACCCCTACATTAAAAGTGTAATGCTCTACCAGCTGAGCTACGAAATCGATTCCTTTTTATTAACGAAACTAGGAGTGTTTCGGTTTTTTACTAAACCACTTTAAATGGTTGAGCGGGTGCAAAGATAGGAAGCCTTTTCAATTGAACAAATGTGAGGCTAAATATTTTCATTTTTTTTGCTTGCCTCCTTTTTATGAGGCACTTAATTTTGTTAGGATACTGTTAAATGGTCTGTTTTTTCAGGCGCTATGCGCTGTTAGCTAATCTTTGGTTTCTAACACCACAAAAGGTACAATCATTTCTTCTAAACTAATACCGCCATGCTGAAAAGAGTTGGTGTACATGTTTACATGGTAATTGTAATTGTTTGGATAAGCCATAAAATCATTGCCAGTTGCAAATACATAACGACTGCTTACGTTTGGTTTAGGCAAAAATGCCTCAGCCGGGTCTTTTACTGTAAACAATTCGCTCTCGTTGTAGTTTAAGTTTTTACCATGCTTGTACCTTAGGTTGGTACTTGTATTTCTGTCGCCAATAATTTTTACCGCGTTTTTTACCCTGATGCTACCATGGTCGGTGGTAATAATTATTTTAGCTTTTTTACCCGCAATACGTTTTAAGGCATCAAACAAAGGTGAGTGTTCAAACCAACTGGCCGTTATGCTGCGGTATGCAGCTTCATCTTCTGCCAGTTCTTTCATCACATTCATTTCGGTACGCGCATGGCTAAGCATGTCTACAAAGTTGTATACGATTACGTTAAACTTATTATTAAACATGTTGGGTATATCATCTACCAATCGTTTGCCATTATCAAAGTTGGTAATTTTGGTGTAGCTAAACTTTTCATTATAACCCAAGCGGTTAAGCTGTATGCTCAATAGTTCTTCTTCGTGCAAGTTTTTGCCCTCATCTTCTTCTTCATCAACCCAAAGCTTAGGATATGATTTGGCTATTTCGCTAGGAAGCATACCGCTAAAAAAAGCATTGCGCGCATAGTGTGTGGTGGTAGGTAAAATGGTTAAGTAATTGTCATCAGTGGTTAATCTAAAATGTTCGTTTAACTGACTTTGAATTACTTTCCATTGGTCGTACCTAAAGTTATCTAGCAAAATCAAAAACACAGGAACATCGCTTTTTAACTCGGGAAGGACCTTGTTTTTTATTGCATTATGACTCATAACTGGCGTGTTTAAATCAGGTTTGCGCAAAAAATTAGTAAAGTTCTTTTTAATAAATTTTGTCCACTCGCGGTTGGCTTCAGTTTTTTGCATCATTAAAATCTCGTCCATACCAGTATCATTGCTAGCAGCTAATTCAAGCTCCCAATACACCAGTTTTTTATATAAGTTAAACCATGATTTATAGTCGCTTACCTCATTAAGCTCCATGCCAATATGCCTAAATTCTTGTTGATAGGTTTGTGCCGTTTTTTCACTCACCAACCTTTTGTTGTCTAACAATTTTTTAATAGATAGTAATATTTGGTTCGAGTTAACCGGTTTTATTAAGTAATCGGCAATTTTACTGCCAATGGCATCCTCCATGATATGCTCTTCTTCACTTTTTGTAATCATTACCACGGGCACGTCTGGTAATAAACTTTTAATTGGAGTAAGGGCTTCTAAGCCACTAATACCAGGCATGTTTTCATCTAAAAAAACAATATCGTAGTGTTTATTTTTACAGGCTTCTATGGCATCATTTCCACTGGTAACCTTATCTACAGTGTAACCTTTATTGGTTAAAAAAATAATATGTGGTTTGAGTAATTCAATTTCATCATCAGCCCAAAGGATGCAGGTATTGTTCATATAAAGTTTATTTTTGCTAAGTTGTGTATATCAAGAAACGAATTAGTAGACAAATATTGTGCAAAGCCTCCCAAACAAAAAGAAAATAATTAACGACCCTGTTTATGGGTTTGTAAATATAACCTCAGAATTAATTTTTGATTTAATTGAACACTCAGTGTTTCAGCGTTTACGGAGAATAAAGCAGCTGGGGTTGTCTTATTTGGTATACCCTGGTGCCCTACATACCCGCTTTCAGCATGTAATTGGAGCCATGAGTTTAACCGCTCAGGCCGTTGATGTGCTTAGAACCAAAGGCATAGAGATAACCGATGAGGAAAAAGATGCCGTTTGTGCGGCCGTTTTGTTGCACGACATAGGCCATGGGCCATTTAGCCATACACTTGAGCAGGTTTTGATTAAAGAGGTGCACCACGAACAACTTTCGTTGGCTTTTATGATGATGTTAAATGAAGAGTTTAATGGTAAACTGGGTAAGTGTATTCAAATATTCACCAATCAATACCATAAAAAATTCTTGCATCAATTGGTAAGCAGCCAGTTAGATATGGATAGGCTTGATTACTTGCGTAGAGATAGCTTTTACACGGGTGTGCAAGAGGGTGTAATTGGCCACGATCGCATCATTAATATGTTAAATGTATACAATGATGAGCTTGTGATTGACGAAAAAGGAGTTTACAGCATCGAGAAATTTTTGATTGCACGCAGGCTCATGTATTGGCAGGTTTATTTACACAAAACTGTTATTGCTGCCGAAACGCTTTTGGTTAAAGCCATGCAACGTGCCAGTTATTTGGCTAATAATGGAGTAGATTTATTTGCTTCGCCCGACTTTAATTTCTTTTTATACGAAAAACCAGGAGCCGAGCAATTGCTGAACAACCCAGAAGTGTTGATGCGTTACAGTAGGCTTGATGATAGCGATATATTTCTATCCATAAAAGTTTGGTGCGATCATAGCGATAAGGTATTAAGTGATTTATGTACCCAAATCAGGGATAGGCATTTACCTAAAATTGAGTTAAAAAACGAAGAACCTTTTAACCCAAGTAGGGTTAACGAACTTAAACAACAAGTTGCTAAACAAAAGGGAATTAGCCTTGAAGATGCCGAATATTATGTCTTTACCGATAGTGTTAGTAACAAGGCCTACAGCCCTGAAGGGTTTAACATAAAAGTATTTTACAAAAACGGCACTACGGCCGATATTACTGCGGCATCTGATCAGTACAATATATCTGCCTTAGCAAAGTCGGTTACCAAATACTTTTTATGTTACCCGAAAAATATATAAATTGCCGAGCTAACATGTGATTTTAGTTAACGTAAATTAATGCAAATATCAGTAAGGGAACTTAGCAAGCTGCTTCAAGGCGAGGTTATTGGTGATGAAAACGCACTTTTACATACCGTTGCCAAAATTGAAGAAGGCCAATCCGGAGCATTATCTTTTTTAGCTAACCCCAAATACGAACCACATATTTATACCACACAAAGTACAGCTGTGCTGGTTAATCGCTCGTTTATTTCCGAATCGCCCATTACTACCACCTTAATTAAGGTTGATGATGCTTACCAAGCCTTTACTTTTTTGTTAGAACAGTTTGCAAATGTGGGCAAAGGCTTAGCAGGCGTTGATAAATCTGCTGTTTTAGAGGCCAGTGCAAAGGTTCATTCGAGTACTTTTGTAGGTGCATTAACTTATATTGGTCAAGAAGCGGAAATTGGCGAAAAATGCCAAATACATCCTCAGGTTTATATTGGAGCAGGTGTTAAAATTGGAAACAATGTAACCTTGTATCCTGGAGTAAAAATTTATCATTTATGCACCATTGGCGATAATTGCATTGTACATGCAGGAGCCGTTATTGGCAGTGATGGATTTGGTTTTGCGCCATTACCAGACAGAAGTTACAAAAAGATACCTCAAACAGGTAATGTGATCATAGAAGTTGATGTAGAGATAGGAGCCAATTGCACCATAGATAGAGCAACCATGGGTAGTACTGTGATTCGCAAGGGTGCAAAATTGGATAATTTGGTACAAGTGGCGCACAATGTAGAAATTGGCGAGCACACCGTTATCGCTTCGCAAAGTGGTATAGCTGGCAGTACCAAAATTGGCAAATACTGTGTAATTGGCGGGCAAGTTGGTTTTGCAGGACATATTACCATTGCTGATGGAAGTCAGTTTGGTGCACAAAGCGGGATAGGTGGAAACATTGCACAAACCAACGGAAAATGGTTTGGTAGCCCTGCCATAGAATTACGTCAGGCATTAAAAGCAGGTGTGGTTTATCGTAAATTACCCGAGTTAGAAAAAAGGGTGCAGGAGTTAGAGAAATTATTAAAAGTGATAAAATAAAAGATATTAAATAGTGAAACAAACTACAATAAAAAAGGCCGTAAGTATAAGTGGTGTAGGTTTGCATACCGGACAAAATGTTACGCTGACTTTTCTTCCTTCAATCGAAAATCATGGCATTAAATTTCAACGTGTTGATTTACCTGGACAACCAATTGTTGATGCCGATGTAGATAATGTAGTTGATACATCTAGAGGTACTACCTTAGAGCAAAATGGAGCCCGTGTGGCAACAGTGGAGCATGTTATGGCTTCATTGGCAGGATTAGAAATAGATAATTGTTTGTTACAAATTGATGCTACCGAAACACCAATTATGGATGGTAGTTCTCGTTATTTTATAAAAGCACTTAAAGATGCGGGTATTCAAGATCTAGATGCAGAACGCGAATATTTTGCTGTGCCGCATAATGTATACTATAATGAAGTGGAGAAAAATATTGAAATGATTGCCATGCCTTTAGACGATTATCGTTTAACGGTTATGGTAGATTACAATTCTCCGGTTTTGGGTAGCCAACATGCATCTGTTACCAGCCTTAAAGAGTTTGAAACTGATATAGCAAGTTGCCGCACATTTTGCTTTTTACACGAACTTGAAATGTTGTTAAAACATGGTTTAATACAAGGTGGCGATTTAAA
>CANLLM010000078.1 GCA_947491825.1 Bacteroidota bacterium | reverse complement strand
TTTTAGTAACCGAGGCTATTTTGGTAATAGAAATAGATGATGTATTGGATGCTAAAATACAATGTGAAGGTGCAATTTCATCTAGCGTACGAAAAATATCCAACTTAATATTCATGTTTTCGGTAGCTGCTTCAATCACTAAATCTGCATTTTCAGCACCTTTCTTTAAATCGGTATAAGCGGTAAGGTTAGCAAGTGCTGAGGCTTTATCTACTTCAGTTAATTGCCCTTTGCTAACTTGTCTATCAAGGTTTTTTCCAATGGTTTCAATGGCTTTTTTTAGTGCACTTTCATTTACATCAACCAAACTAACTTTGTAGTTATTTTGTGCAAAAACGTGTGCAATTCCATTGCCCATTGTTCCCGATCCAATTACAGTAATGTTTTTCATGTGTATAGAAGTATGTATTGTTATGTGTTAATTTAAATTTTTGGCAAATGTAATACCTATTGTACGTATTTTGTAAAACAGGATTATAAGTTCGAAAATACTATTATAAATATCTGTCATAATGCAACCTAAAATAGTATGACGAGGCGCTACAGGAAAAGAACGATTAAACAAATGCAGGCTTAACTCGCCTATCAAATAAGAGGGATTGGTTGATGTTATGATTTAATAAAACGGGCTGTATAGCGCTTCTTATTGTTTTCAATTACTAAATAATACATGCCCGATTTTAACTTTTTTACATTTAACAAATAGCTATTTTGATGGGTATTAATATCCGTTTTTATCACCTCAATTCCTTTAGTATCTGAAACTAAAATACGGGCATTTGAAAAAATTTCGTAATTGGGTAGTGCCATTGTTAAAACATCATCAACAGGGTTAGGCATAAGGTTTAACCCAGTGTCCTTGGTGTTTAATTTTAAACCCACTACACTTTGGTCGCGTATGCCAAATGCGTAATCTCCGGGTAATAATTTAGTCAACCAAAACCTGCCTAATTTATCTTTTAGGTTTCCTCCAGGTTGGTAAGTTGCTTCACTAGGAGTATTGATAATTAGCCAATCACTATTTTCATTTGTACGATAAAGTAAAACTAAACTGTCTTCGGTTAATGCGCTCTTTAACAGTTCTTCATCTAAATAATTTTGAGATGTACCATTGTAATTAAAATAGGCCCAAGCAGAAAAGGATGATGGAAATTGTCCTCTCACACTCCAATAACGTTCATTGCTGATGCGAATACCTTGTTCACGTAAATCGCCAACACTTGGGCCAACCCAGTGGTGTTGCACATTTATTAAAACAGAATCGGTTATGTTTTGGGTATTGATGTTTAATAAAGCATTAGTAAAGGTATTGGCCCCTTTACTTTTTATTGTAGTGGTTTCTGATGTATATCCTAATGCATATTTGGTTTCATCATCTATCGATATATAATTTAACGTTTTGCCTTCGGGGATATTTATCGAAATACTGCCCTCGCCATTGGTTAATGCAGCTATCAATGTTTGTATTGATTTATCTGTAAAATGTAGGTTAGCCGATACATTCATGCTACTATGTTTTTCAGTTTTGTAACGTTTAAGTTCCATTAATTGCAGTGTAAGTGTTGATTCATTTTTCACACTAGCATACACAACAACATCATAATGGCCTTTTTGGAAAATGTATTGGCTAAAAAAGAAGGTTAAATCTTTGGCTGTAAATCGTTGGAATTCATTACGTAAATTGAGGCTATTGGCATGGTTAAATTTGTATATATTAAGGTAACTTTTACAAGCCTCAAAAAAAGCTGAATCGCCCATTATAGTGCGTAAAGTATTGGTCATTATTGCGCCTTTTTTGTATACAGTTGTACCATAAGTTTGCTCGTGCGGAACACCACTCACGGCTTTATAACCTTTATCGTTTGAAGGGGCTGTTAACAATACCTCGTTTAGTTTTTCACGCATGTCATTTTGGTATTGAGGTACGCCATAGGCACATTCTAAAAACAAAGCTTCGCAAAAGCTCGCCCAGCCTTCATTAAGCCACATGTCTTCGGCTGTTTCGCAAGTTGTTAAATTTCCCCACCAATGATGAGATAATTCGTGAGCCATCAAGGTCTCATAGTTTAATGTTCCATCAATGGCATATAGGGGATAGGCTATATTTGCAGCATGTTCCATTGCGCCCGAATTAAATGGTACCCCCACAAAGCCAATTCTATCAAAACGAAATGGCCCAAATCGCTCTTCGAAACATGAAATGGCATTGTTTAATTTAACAAAAGAGGCATTTAACTTGACGGTATCTTTGGGTTCAACAGCAAGCCATACGGGCAGCGTGCCAAATTTACCTGTAAATGTGTGTTTCAAAAAAGTATATTTTCCAATTGCAATACTAGCCAAGTAAGTAGGTATGGGTTGATTAAGTTCCCAAGTCCATTTGCTTGATCCATCCGCATAAGTAGTATCATCAATTAGCAAACCCCCACATACTGCGGTGTAGCTTGGGGCGGTGATTACCTCAATTGTATATAAAGCACGATCGGTAAAATTATCAAAACAAGGAAACCAAACTCTTCCAAAATTATGTGGTTTAGATTGGAAACCGACACCCATGTTAAAAGCGTATGTTCCACTTACATAAAATCCACCCCAAATAGCATCTTTTTTAGGCATGCCTCGGTAAAAAATATCAACGGTTAATGAGTCACCAGTTTTTGATTGAAATGGAATTTTAACTAAAACGGTAGAATCACTTTTTTGAAAAGAGGTTAAATTTTGGTTAATATATACACTATCAACGGCTAGTTCTAGTAGGTTAAAAGTAATGACCGAATCCGCATTTATTTTTCTTAAGAAAATTTTAGTATTTGCCTGAATACCGCTGGTAAATACATCTCTTGCATCAATACTTATATTGTATTTCAAGGCTTTTTGAGGTGTTTGCGCCTTAACTTGAGTCATTATTAAAACGCCAAACATCAAAAGTGCGACAAAACCACGGTTAATATGGGGGATAGAGTTGATAAAAATCATTGCAAATCGAATAAAATGTATTAAAATTGTCCATTACAAAAATGCGACAATTTTATGAACAAGTATACCAATTTTTTAAAACTCCCATTAAAAGACAACAATAAAACACATATGAACATTCTTTACCCCTCACTGAAAAAGCTTTGCCTTGTTATGGTTTGGCTAACGCTTGTCCTTTCTGCAAGTGCACAGAGCATCAATAATTATGTTTTTAGTAACAACAACACTTCATCGCTCAATCAAACTGCGGGCAGTTTGATTGATGACATAGATATGAATACTGGAACAACTACCTTGATAGGTGGTTCGCAGAGCAACTTTACGTCTAATCCACTTCAAAACATTGGTTTCGATTTTTATATTAACGGTGTCAGACATACCCAGTATAACGTTACCAGTACTGGCTGGGTCGGTATTGGCAATTTTGCAATTTCGGGTCAAGGATTTTTAGCCGCAACAGGTATCAAACTTGCACCATTATTGGGGGCAACAACTTCAATTGGAACCAGTTCAATTGGACGTGTTCACAGCAAAGTTGTAGGTTCTCAACCTAATCGTGTATTGGTGGTAGAGTTTTTACGAATGGCGATTCAATCAAATGTTGTAAACGATACCAATACATTTCAAGTTCGCTTGTACGAATCAACTGGAGCCATTGAATATGTTTATGGCCAAATGAAAGTGTCCTCTGGTGCTCCACTAAGTTTTAATGTTGGATTTCAGTTCACCACTGTAGCTTACCAGCATGTTAACACTACAACACATGTAGCTTCTACATCAAACAGTACAGCAAATACTTATGCTACTAACGGAGCAATAGCTGGTTTAAATGGACCAACAGTTGGTAGTCAGAGATCATACACTTGGGATCCTACTCCAATTAATGATGCAGGAAGTGTAACAGCATCTGCAATCACTACAAATAGTATGACGCTATCTTGGAATAATGTAGCCAACGAAGTGGGTTACGCCTTGTATAGATCTTCGGATGGAGGAGTTACATATACTTACGTTGCAACTACAGCCACAAACGTTTCTACATACAATGCAATAGGGTTATCAGCCAACACAACATACAATTGGCGAGTTTACTCCATACGTGAAAGTATTTCTGCTCCTGCAGATGGTGTTGCAACCACTTCAGCTGCAACTAAATTTATCACAATTGCTAGCGGTAATTGGAGCGATCCTTCAATATGGCTTACTTCACTTGTGCCAACTGCTCAAGATTCTGCTGAAATTTCTATATCACACAACGTAGTTTTTGATGCCGTAACTATATCATCAGGTACTTTAATTGTAAAAGGCACTTTATCTTATTGGGCAACAGCGACCCAACAAACATTTACAGCTAATGGTGATGTAATCATTGAGTCTGGAGGAACTTTTACAGCGGGTGCTGCTAATTACGCGCCAGGTTTCGGAAATCCTTTCCGGTTAAATATTGGAGGTAGTTTAGCAAACGCAAATGTTTCGGGAAATTTGATTGTAGATGGTAATCTTGATTTGTCAGGAACAGGAACTGCGGTTCAAGTAGGTTTTTATGGAACTCAAAACGCAACGGTTACAGGTACTGGAACTACCTGCGAATTACCTTTCATTTTGGTTGATAAAAGTATAGTCGGTAATACGATTGAAGTACTAAGAATTTACACGCAACCACAACCGAGTAATTTTTTTACAAATACACAACGAATTGGAGTAACCTCAGGAACACTTAAAATTTCGGCAGCGGTTGTTACAAACTCTTTTTCAAACAACAACTTACAATTTACTTCTACTGCAAACGGTCGTTTGTGGTTAAATAATTCAGGAATTAATTTGGGTATGCACCCAGCGGCCACAGTAGGTCAAATGTTTTTAATTGGTGAATTAAGAATTGATGCTGGAAGTATGACAATTGGAACAGGTAGTCAACAACATTTCGTATCTAACAACGGTACAATCAGACTTAATGGTGGTACACTAAATATTTTAGGAGGACTACAAATAAATAGTTCGAGCACCTCCTTGCTTTATGTTGAGGGTGGTAAGCTAACAATAGATCCGCAAGCTACTGCAAATTTGAGCATACTTACCACTGCATTGCTTGTAAACTCGTCAGCCGGTTTTACATTTACAAGTGGTAGTATAGAAATTCTTGATCCGCATGCTGCTGCTGGTGGAACGTCACTTAATATTGCATCAGGTGGTGTGAAAATCATAACCGGAGGCACAGTCATTATTGGAAACGATGCTGCTGCTCCTTCAGGAGGTGCGTTTTCTACTGTATCAGGTTTTGCGATTAACAGCGCCTACCCATTACATAAGTTGGTAATTAAAAATAACATTTCAACTTCGGCATCACGTTTCTGTCGTTTATTAAATAACTTAACAGTATCAGATAGTTTAATTGTTGCCACAGAGGGTTATATTCAAACTGCATCTGCAACATTAGGCTACACGTTAACAGTTTTAGGCCATGTTGCAAACAATGGTTCAATTGCAGGCGTTGCTCCAGCTACCGCTGGAACTGGCCTTGGTTTAATGAGTTTTGAAGGGACGAGCCAACAAACAGTAACAGGAACTGGATTCTCCCCAGCGTTATCTGTTAAAATTGCTAATGCATCAGGCGTAACTTTTGTAAACAGCAATGCATGGGCACTTGATTTAATTACATTACAAACAGGTAACGTTATTAATAATCCTTCATCATTAGCAATTGGTGGCGCAACCTATCGTGGTGATGTTGTAATTGGTGGCTTAGACGAGACAACTACTGCAGGAAGTTTTTCAGCAATTCCTGCAATCAATACTTCATTTGGCTCGCCAAATTACACTTATGGACCGGCTGCAAATACATTGCAAACAGGCTCGTTTAATGAAATGCCTGCAGGTGCAATTAGTATAGGAACTTTAACGGTTAACGATGTTCAGGGCGCAACCGCAAATAGAGCAGTATCTTTAGTTAATGTTTTAAACCTAACTCAGGGAATTCTGAATATGGGTAACAATGCCCTAACGTTAGGAACTTCTGCCGCATTTCCAGGTACGTTAAACAGAACATCAGGACTTGTACAACTTGGTTTAACAGGTAGTTTCACGCGTTGGTTTGCAGCGGCTAGTGCTCCCGCATTTGATTATGCATTAGGCTTTCCTTTGAGCAACGGAACAAGTGAAAGATCTATTTTATTGAGCTTAAACGGAGGATCTTTAGCATCTGGGGGTAACCTAACAGTTCGTCATGCAAATGTGATCGGGTTTACAGACATTTCTCCAACTTTTATAGAAGGTAGTACAACAATTAATAGAAGAACAAATACATATTGGAAATTATCATCAACAGTCATCCCAGATATTGGAACAGGAAATACCCTATCTATTAGGGCAATTGGATCTGGTGTTGGTGCAATAACAAACGTTTCTCAACTAGCATTTGTAAAGGGCAACGCAGCATTGAACGGAGCGCACCAAGTTGGTTCAGGAACAATAACTATTCCAGAGATAAATAGAGACTTTAGTCAAGCCATCTTTTTAGGCGGGGCTATTTTAGATACACTATATATAGGTACTAATTCAGGTGTTAACCCACTATCGCCAACTATTATTGCCATTGCAACTGGTAACTGGAATAATACAGCAACATGGGAAAACGGAATAATACCAACAATTAGTAATAGTGCAACAATTGCTACAGGTGTTAATGTGACAATACCAACTGGATATACAGCTGTTTGTAATGGATTAAGTATTTCTTCGGGTGCAACTTTAACGGCTTCTGCAGGTACTTTAAATAATGGTGGAAGCATAATTAATGATGGAACAATGGCAGTTAGCGGAGCTACTGTAAATATCGTATCAAGCGCTACTAATGGTATCACCATTAATACAGGTGGTGTTTTAACGATAAGTAACGGTACAGTAAACATTGGAACATCAGGAGGAAGTAACCGTACTTTATTGGTTGATAATGGCGCCAGTTTAACAGTAACAGGAGGCACATTAAATATTAATGGAAATTTGGCAATAAACAATGGTGCTACCTTTAATCAATCAGGCGGTGATATTAATGTTGATGGTAATTCGGGTACTGCGGCTACAAGCACAGCTCAAGGAACACACTTAGTTAGTATTAGCACCGCTGCATTAAATTGTAGTGCAGGAAATCTAACTATTATTGATCCGCCACACAGTTCAATCTCTGCGGGAACAACCAACTCAATTAGAATTCAAGTTTCAACAGGTTCATTAACTGCATTCAGTGGTAGTCATGCGGTTAGATTTGGTAATGGTACCAGTGCAGAAATAGGTAATACCAATGGATTCGTTATCAATACACGTAATACTGTTGGTATTATGCCCCTTCAAAATGTGGTGGTTAACGCAGGTAGCCCAAGCGGCAGATGGGTAAGTACTTCTTACACATCAGGAACGGGAACACACATTAAAGGTAATTTAACCATTAACATTGGTGGAGAATTTAGACATACCAGTGCGGCAATTTTTGCAGTTGGTGGTGATATTGTAAACAATGGAATACTAACTTGTGCAAGTCCATTAATTATGGGTGGAAGCGGCTATGTTATTAATAATGCGCAAGCTATTGGTGGCGCAGGTACGTTTAGTAATTCAACAACAACTTCAACAGGTGCATTTACTAATTTAACTATCAATAACGGAAACTCATTAACATTAAGTAGCAATAATCTTACTTTTGGTGTTAGTGGAGTATTGGCTTTAGGTGCACTAAAAGTAATAACCAACAACAATACCATTGCACTTTCATCTACAGGATCGTTAACGCGGACCTCTGGATATGTTGTAGGTAACTTCGGTAAGTTTGTAGCAGTTGGTAGCAGTGTAGTACGTGCTTTTGAAATAGGTACAGCTACAGATTATTTACCGGTAACAGTTACCTATCCATCAGTTACAACTGCAGGAACAATTGCATTAGGAATAACTACAGGCGAGCATCCTCAAATTGCTACTTCATGTATTAACCCTGCAAAATCGGTTAACATGAACTGGAAGGTAGCTAATACAGCTACAGTAACCACAGGTGGTAATTACACATTCAACTTTACAACGGGTCAGGTAGATGCTGGAACTTTGTTATCAGCAGCAAAATTATTTGTTTATGATGGTTCAGCTTGGAAAGTTGGCAGTACTGGAACATCAACAGCAACTTCATTCGCTGTTAATGGTCTTAATACATATGGCGATGTTGCCATGGGAGAGATTACGCCAGTTGCTGCATCCGTTACAATAGCCGCTTCTGCAACATCAATTTGTGCAGGAACAAACGTAACCTTCAACGCAATTATATCAAATGGTGGAGATGCACCTAGCTATCAGTGGAAATTAAATGGAGTTAATACTGTTACCACCTCAACTTATGCTTCAAGTGCATTAGCTAATAATGATGTTGTTACCTGCGCTATAGTTTCTAATAGTGCTTGTGTTAGCGTTACTAATGTAACTTCAAATAACATTACCATGGTTGTAAGCCCGCTAACAGTAGGAGGTACTGTTACAGGCGGAACAACAGTTTGTTCTGGAAGCAACTCTGGCTTATTAACTCTAGCTGGTCATACTGGTGCTGTAACCAAATGGCAAAGTTCAAGCGATGCCTTGTTTACAACCCCAACAGATATAGTAAATACAGCATCTACATATACATCAGGTGCTTTAACCGTAAATACCTACTTCAGGGCTGTAGTTCAAAGTGGTGCTTGTGCTGCTGCTAATTCAGCATCAACATTAGTTACTATTGACGCGCCAAGTGTTTCAGGTTCAATCACCGGAACAAGCACAGTTTGTTCAGGCTTACCTGCTGGTAACTTAACATTAAGTGGACAGGTTGGAAGTATAGTAAGGTGGGAGAGCGCAGTTTCTCCGTTTGCCACATTTACGCCAATTGCTAATACTACAACTACCCAAAGTGCAGGAAGCCCAACACAAACTACTCATTACCGTGCAGTAGTTAAAAATGGCTCTTGTGCCCAAGTTACAACAACAGCATTTATAATTACAGTAACTCCAGCTAGTGTTGGTGGTGCAGTAGCGAGCAGTCAAAGCATTTGTTCTGGAGGAACAGTAGCTGCATTAACCTTAACAGGTAATGTGGGTTCGGTAACGAAATGGCAAAGTGCAAATAATGTTTCATTTACAGGTGCAACAGATATTGCAAATATAACAACTACACTAACTCCAACAGGTGTAACTACAACTACTTATTATAGAGCTGTTGTTACCAGTGGTGGATGTGCTCCTGCAAACGCTTCATCGGTATTAATAACTGTTAATCCTGCTCCGGTTGGAGGAACGGTTAGTGGAACAGCTTCGGTTTGTTCAGGTGCATCTCCAGGTACACTAACCTTAAGTGGTCATTCTGGTACAGTTGCCAGTTGGCAAAGTAACAGTGGAAGTGGCTGGATTAATGTAACGAATACAACAACAACATACAACCCAGGTAACTTAACAACAACAACTAGATTTAGAGCAATCCTATCATCTGGATCATGTACTCCTGATACTTCGGTGGCTCATACAGTAACTGTAAGTCCGGCTAGTGCAGGTGGTACAGTAGCAAGCAACCAAACAATTTGTTTGGGTGGCACGGTGTCAGCATTAACCTTAACAGGAAATGTTGGTTCGGTAACTAAATGGCAAAGCGCAAGCGATGCCTTGTTTACAACTCCAACAGACATTACAAACACAACAACCACATTCACTCCAACAGGTGTAACTGCAACTACTTATTACAGGGCAGTTGTTACTAGTGGTGGATGCTTACCTGCAAACTCATCATCAGCATTAATAACCGTTACTCCTGCCTCTGCAGGTGGGTCGGTAAGTAGTAACCAAACTATTTGTTCTGGTGGTACAGTAGCTGCACTAACTTTAACAGGTAATGTGGGTTCGGTAACTAAATGGCAAAGTGCAAACAATATTGCATTTACAACCCCAACAGACATTGCAAACACAACAACTACATTAACTCCAACAGGTGTTACCACAACTACTTATTATAGGGCAGTGGTAACTAATGGAACATGTGCACCTGCAAACTCATCATCGGCATTAATAACCGTTACTCCTCTTTCTGCAGGTGGGTCGGTTAGTAGTAACCAAACGATTTGCTCAGGTGGTACAGTAGCTGCATTAACTTTAGCAGGTAATGTAGGTTCGGTAACAAAATGGCAAAGTGCAAGCGATGCCTTGTTTACAACCCCAACAGACATTGCAAACACAACAACCACATTAACACCAACAGGAGTAACTAGCAATACTTATTATAGAGCGGTGGTAACTAATGGAACATGTGCACCTGCAAACTCATCATCAGTATTAATAACCGTTAATCCTGCCTCTGCAGGTGGGTCGGTTAGTAGTAACCAAACTATTTGTTCTGGTGGTACAGTAGCTGCATTAACTTTAGCAGGTAATGTGGGTTCGGTAACTAAATGGCAAAGTGCAAACAATATTGCATTTACAACTCCAACAGATATAGCAAACACAACAACCACATTAACACCAACAGGAGTAACTAGCAATACTTATTATAGAGCGGTGGTAACTAATGGAACATGTGCACCTGCAAACTCATCATCAGTATTAATAACCGTTACTCCTGTTTCTGCAGGTGGGTCGGTTAGTAGTAACCAAACTATTTGCTCAGGTAGTACAGTAGCTGCATTAACTTTAGCAGGTAATGTAGGTTCGGTAACAAAATGGCAAAGTGCAAGCGATGCCTTGTTTACAACCCCAACAGACATTTCAAACACAACAACCACATTAACACCAACAGGAGTAACTAGCAATACTTATTATAGAGCGGTGGTAACTAATGGAACATGTGCACCTGCAAACTCATCATCAGTATTAATAACCGTTACTCCTGTTTCTGCAGGTGGGTCGGTAAGTAGTAACCAAACGATTTGTTCAGGTGGTACAGTGGCTGCATTAA
>CANLLM010000077.1 GCA_947491825.1 Bacteroidota bacterium | reverse complement strand
GAAGATTTATTTGGTTACGATAAACCCATACACGCTTTGTTATTTGGTATGCAAGCCTGGTTGTTAATTAAAGCCAACTTACAATACGCAACCCTTAACCCTGAAAGAATGATTGTTATTTGGTGTGCGGTAAGTGCAGGTTACGGTGCTTTAATTGAGTTGATGCAAAAGTTTATTTTTACCGGCCGCAGTTACGATTATTTTGATATGATTGCCAATGCGCTTGGTTGTTTAATTGTGTATTTTGTTGTTTCGAAAAAGATAAAACATGTTTGATATTATTTCACCGGCCATACAGCAATACTGCGATGACCACACCCAACCTGAAAACGAAGTTCTAAAAAAACTATCGCGGCACACTTTTGCCAATGTATTGCAACCACGTATGCTTAGCGGCCATTTTCAGGGTCGTTTGCTGAGTATGTTTAGCCAAATGATTAAACCAAAACACATTTTAGAAATTGGCACCTACACGGGATACTCAGCCATTTGTTTGGCCGAAGGTTTACAAGAAGGCGGACGATTAATTACCATTGATGTAAACCCCGAACAGGAAGATAACATACACCGCTTTATTGAAGAAGCAGGTATGAAAAACAGCATACAATTTATTGTGGGCGATGCGTATAACATTATCAAAACTTTACCCTACAAGTTTGATTTGATTTTTATTGATGCCGATAAATCCAACTATTTAAAATATTACAACCAGGCCATGGAGTGTTTAAATATTGGTGGCTATGTGATTGCTGATAATGTATTGTGGAGTGGTAAGGTGGTTGATGAAAAAAGTAAACTAAAAGACAAAGACACCCAATTACTTGATGCATTTAACAAGCATTTGCATAACGACCAGAGGCTGGAGCACATTTTATTGCCTATAAGAGATGGTTTGATGATGGGCAGAAAAGTATCGGATTAAATTCGTTAAATTTATTTAACCCTGCCTGCCGATGTGTAATGCTTTTGATAATAAGCTTCGTTTAAATTATTAATCATAACACCTTTACTTGTGCTAACATGAGCAAACCAACCTTCTTTTAAATACACACCCACATGCGAAACTTTTTTAGCATTTATTTTAAAAAAAACCAGGTCTCCTTCGCTTAAATTTCTGGTATTTATTTCTTTGCTGTCAAGTTGCATTTCTGCAGCCGTTCGGGGTAATTTGTTGCCGTAAACTTGTTGGTGCAAAAGCTGAATAAAACACGAACAATCAATTGCAAAATTTGAGCAACTACCTAATTTATGTGTTACTCCCAGCCAATTACCAACAAACTTATATAGCTTAACATGGTCTGATTTGTTGATGTCCAAATTTAGCTTCTCACTGAGCGCATGGTATTCTTTTTTGGTGAATGCTGTCCTAGGGGTTTGATGCAAACCCTTTTTACTTTTACAAGAAGCAAGTATTACCAACAACAAAACACAAAAGTGGCCAATGTTTTTCACCGGCCTCAAATGTCTGATAAATTTAAATGAATTACACAACAGGTTTAAATCCTTCAAACGCCTGAAGACAATCGTTGCAGTAGTGCATACTGCGACAAAGTGTTGGTCCAAAAGGACTTTTCATTTCTGTATTTTTACTACCACAAAATGGACACTCGGTGTGCTCAAGCAGTTCCATGGTCACTTCACCGCTGTGCTTAACAGGTGGAGCCAATCCGTGTTTTTTTAAACACATTAAACCCCTTTCGGTAAGTTTATTACTGTCCCATGGTTTATCAAAAGTTGTAACCACTTCTACATGGATAATGCCCATTTCTTTTAACCGATCAGCAACCATGCCTTCCATCATTTTTATGGCTGGGCATCCTGTAAATGTGGGTGTCATTTCAACAAACACACTGCTTTCGCCACGCACTTCCACCTTGGTAATAATCCCCATATCAACCATGCTTAAGGTTGGTATTTCTGGGTCTTTAACCAACTCAAGGCCTTGCCAAATTTCTTGTTCTGTAATCATACACAAATTGCTTAATACGATAAACTTAAACCAACATCACTCTTTGTAATGTTTACGCTACCACTCTGCATTAGGATCAACCCTAAATACTTCGCTCATTTCATCTACCAGAGGATCTAAATATTCGGTATGAATACCTAAACGCCCACCAAATTTAGGCTCCCAAGCATTTTCATGCGGAAGAGTAAGTGTTGCTTTAGTTAACGTGGGTGTAATGATTTCTAACCAGCGATGTTGTAAATCAGCCTCGCCTGTAAACACACCTTCGCTTATTAAAATAGTTTCGTATTCGCCTTCTTCAAACAATCCCAAAGCATAGTTCCATGCATCGTTTAATGCATTTTGCATGCGGGCTTTACTTTCTTCATTTGCACTACCTAATTTTACTATCCAAGTATTGGCGTGAAAAACATGGTACTTTAACTCCCCTTTTATTTTGCGAGCAACTTTTGCCAATGGTTCATAACTGCTATTAGCAAGCATTTCAAAACGCAATTGATCAGCTACATCATATAAAAAATGACGCATTAAACTGAAGTCGTAATCACCATTTGGTAACTCAACAAATTGGGCATTATGAAACTGTTTGGCATTACGCGTAAAGGCGACAGTATCTGGCTCCTGTTCACCCAACTCATGCAACAATTGGAATAAGGCCTGAGATTGACCAATTTTATCTTGTGCCATAGAAGAGAAGGCGATGTCTTCTTCTAATATAGGACCCAATCCAGTCCATTCGCTATTTCTATGTCCAATAATTAAAAGATCATCGGCCATTTTGTACAGTAATTCTTTTATTGCTGTTGTATTCATATCAATTCAATTTTAAATATTTATAATTATCGGGTGCTAAAGAAAAATACTTAGCATTTAACTGGTTGTCGTATACTGTGAGGTAGAATGAGGCCATCAAAAACATATTTGGATTGATTTCACTTAACGTTTTTTGTGCATCAGTTTCATCTTTAAAAATATATACTGTTTTAACTTTGTTAGGGTGATGTATTGCGCTATACAATATTTGCTCGCAGGCATTGGCCCACATGGCAAAGGGATAAGAAACATCCTTATTCAACACATAAAATTTAGATCCAGCTTGCATTTGTGCTGCTTCAGCTTGTTGCTTAACTAAACTTAATCTGTAATTATATTTTACCGATGCCTCTAGTATTTTAACTATTCCAGCTACCAAACATCCTGCGGTCAAAAAGGTTAAGAAAAGGTGCGCTTTTTTTTGTTGATAGATCAAACTGGCATCAAACAAAACATTAGCAAAGCCTATGGAAACAATGGCCCCGTAGCATAAAAAAATACGTTCCATCATGATCTCAGAATCGCCCTTAAACATTGCAGATGCTAAAATTACATAACCAACAGATACCAAAAACAAATACAACAACTTTAACCATTGCATTTTATAAATGTACCAGCCTAATGTAAATAGTAACATAAGAGTTGGGAGCAAATACAAGCCCTGTAAACGCAAAATAAAAAACTTAAAAACATATGAGTCGTTTAGGTCTAATAGTGCATTCCACAACACCTCTTTGGTTTGGTAAAAACTTTCTTCGTAAGAGCCTATAGGAGTTAGTTTAGCTTTGATAAACAACACCAAAAATGCAAGTACCAAGAATACCATTGACTTTACATCAGACCAATTTCGTTTTTCAACCACAATCCAAACTAAAATAAATACTGTGAATAAGGCTGATAATGGATGAAAAAGAACCGAGATTAAAAAAATAATAACACCCGTTAATTGGTGAACAAATTTTTTAAACTTGCTCAATGCTATTGTGGTATAATTTAGCCATGCATAAAACAAAGAACTAAAAACCAACCCATGCGCAACTTCAGTTTGAAGAAAGAAAATTTCGCTAGTTGTTACCAATAAAGTGAACACAATAATTAACGATACTTTTGTGTTTTGGTAAGCATACATTGCTGCCAAAAAACACACATAATACAGTATGTAAAAATTAGCTGAGTAAGCGATAATTACTGTTTTTAAACTTGCACCAAACTTTATGGCTAACAGCGGTAAAAACTGCGTCAATACCAACGGATACCTGTAATGAGGTATGATAAAATTTTCTGTATTAATTAATGTTAAAACACCATAAGCATTATCCGTATGTAACATTCTTTCTTGATAAAAATATACCGAGAAAAAAACAAGCACCAACATAAAAGTATGCCCTACATACACAATAATTTTTTCAAATGTCATTACCCCTTATTCGCCTTCTTGTATTTATTAATTTTATCCATCACCTTATAGCCACCGGCTTCACGGTATTGCTTTTCGGGCGTTGTTTCAAACATATCGGCATCATCGTATTCGCTTGCAAAAACATGGGCTGTTTTAACCACCCAAATATTGGCTGTAATATTTCTACGTCCGTATTGTTCTTTTCCAAATAACAAAGCCATTTCAGGATTTGGAGCATGAACAATACCCACATGCATGTGTTGATCGCCACGTTTTTTTTGGTGAAACACCTCATAGGTCTCCCAATTATCCATTGGAGTTAATGGCGCAATAAGGTTGTTTTCTTCTATTTTTTCGCGTGTTACGCGGGGGTCTAGTGATTTGATCATAAACTTTCGTTTAGGCCAATGGAGTAACGTATTTTTCTGAGGCATTATAAAGTGCTTTACGCACCCAACGACCTCTTTCTTCAGCCATTCTGCGCACAGCCAAACGTTCGGCATTACAAGGACCACCACCATTAATTACACGCTTAAACTCATCCCAATCAGGTTCTGTATAATCCCACTTTTTAGTTTCTTCGTTTAACTTCAAATTAGGATCTGGAAGTACTAAACCTAAGTCCCAAATTTTGGGAACGTACATGTTTAAAAACTGTTGGCGCATGTCATCATTACTTGCCATCTTTACTTTCCAACGCATTAATATCTCGGAGTGTTGTGAAATTTTATCACTAGGACCAAAAAAGTGCATAATTGGAGGCCACCAACGAGTTAATGCTTCCTGAACCATTTGTCGTTGAATTGGTGTGCCAGTAGCAAGGGTTACTACATTATCATGACCATATTTTAAATGGAAACTTTCTTCTGTACAAATTCTATCTAACGCACGACAGTATGGGCCATAACTTCCTTTGGCATTTGCAACTTGATTAATAATTGCACCTGCATCAATTAACCAAGCGATAATACATGCATCTGCCCAAGTATATGCAGGGTAATTAAACACATTACTGTATTTACTTTTCCCGGTAATTAAGTCGTTGGTCATGTCTTCGCGACTTTTGCCAAGCGTTTCGGCAGCACTATAAAGCAATTGTGCATGTCCAACCTCATCTTGTACTTTTGCCATTAAAGCCATTTTACGTCTAAAACCTGGAGCACGTGTTATCCAGGTTCCTTCAGGCAATGCACCAATTATTTCTGAATGACCATGCTGCTCAATCATACGAATGAGTTGTTTGCGGTACTCTTTAGGCATCCAATCTTTAGGCTCAATTTTTTCGCCACGGGCAATACGCGCCTCAAATTCAGCTAATTTAATTGGATCCTCTCCAGCTATCATTGCGTTAGCCTTCTCATTAGGATCGATGTAAGCATTTCCGTACATATATTTTTTAATTATTAGTTACTTTTTGATTGGTTGAACTTGTGCTAAAACCTGTTTTTTTTAATTTTTTGCGGTGTTATGGTTTATAATTTATGTCTGTTACCATCTTTTTTCTTAACCCACCCAAAATAAAATCGCTTAATTTCTGAGCTATTTCTTCAGTGCTCATTTTACCATTTGGCTTATACCATTCGTTAATCCAATTAACGGTTGATAAAATAGTTAATGATGCAAATTTTTCATCTACATCATCAAACAAATCTTCATTCATGCCATCTTTTAATATCACACGTATGCCTTTTTCATATGCGTCTCGCAATTTCATAAACTCACTTAACTTTGGTTCACTTAGGTTGCGCCACTCATGCAAAAAAACAGCTGATTGATTGGTGTTTTGGGTAATAATTTGAACGTGATTTTTTATGGCTATTCTAAGTTTTTCTTCGGCATTAAAGTAAATGTCGTTTACTTCGGCTATCACATTGCTAAACTTGGATGCCAAATCAAAACAAATGGTTTCTAAAATCTCCTCCTTTGATTTGATGTGGTGGTATAAACTAGCGGCTTCAATACCCAACTCTGCAGCTAAATCGCGCATGGAAGTAGCTGCATAACCCCTTTGCTTAAATAACCTAGCAGCCACTTCAAGCAATTGTTCTTTCCTATTGGTTGTGAGTAATTCAGACATAACCTAACATGTGTTAGGCAAAATTAGTCATATCTGAATAAAAAGCAATTATTTTAATTAGAATCTTAAAAAACAAGGTTTAATTCGCTTGCTATGTTGGCAATTACATCAAGGTCGACCAAGTTTTTAGATGTTAAAATCTAGGCCAATATGATATTCGTGTTTTCTGTAACTTTACATAAGCTTATTATAACACTGCACTTCAAATGTACTGTGGTATTCAAGATCAACAACCTAAAACAAATATTACAGGCTTCTTATGTAAATCAGGCAATTGTTGACGCCACTGTGTGATGGTTTTGGTTTTAATAAAGCCCTCGGCAGAGCTAATATTGCATGCTATACATAGTTTCGTTTGAGGGGCACAATGAACCAATACATCAGCTAATAGTTGGTTGTTGCGATACGGTGCCTCCATAAAAATTTGTGTTTGCTTTCGTGTAAACAAATCAATTTCCAGCTGCTTTATTCGTTTAGCCCTTTCAATTTTTTCTATTGGCAAATACCCATTAAAAGCAAAACCTTGTCCATTAAAACCACTAGACATTAAAGCCATAAAAATACTTGATGCACCCGGAAGCGGAATAACCTCAATGCCTTTCTCATGTGCTATTTTCACCACATCGGCTCCTGGATCAGCAATACAAGGTAAACCAGCATCAGTAATTATACCAACATCAAATCCATGTTTAAACAGGTCGGTAATTTCTCGCATATCCTCTGCCTTACTGTGTTCGTTCCATAGAAGTATGGTTAACTCTTGTTGGGGTGATTCCAATTTAAGCTTATTGATTAAGCTGCGGGCTATTTTTTCATTCTCAACAACAAAATATTTTAAGTGGTGCACTTGTTGGCGCACAAAATCTGCAATAAAATCTGAAGGATTATCATCCGCTAAATAGTTGGGAATTAGCAATAAACGAGTTTTACTTGGGGTATTTGTCGATGAATTATTCATGTTTACTTACGAATTGTTTGCAAAGTTTTGATTTTAAAACTATCCTGCAAGCTAAATTTTGTTGCTTTATACGATTAACAAATTTATTTTCGCTGGCTTATAAAAATTGAACAATAATAAATAACTAGATACAACATGTCGATATTAGAGAAAATCAGAAACAGGTCGGGCTTAGCTATAGTAGTAGTTGGCGGTGCTTTAGCGCTATTTGTAATTTCGGATGCGCTACAAAGCAACAGTAGTATTTTTGGCGGTTCGCAAAGTACAGGTGTAGGTGTAATTGATGGCGAAGAGATTGGTGTAAAGGCATTCGAGGCTAAAGTTACAGAAAATACCGAGTTAACACGCCAGCAAATGGGCCCAGATGCCCCAATGGATCAAAATACCATTGATATGGTGCGTGAACAAACCTGGAGCCAGATGGTTATGGAGGGTATTATGGATGGCGAGTACGAAGACCTTGGTGTTAAAGTGACCAATGAAGAGTTGATCGACATGTTTGTTGGAGACAATATTCACCCACAAGTGAAACAATCATTCACCAATCCACAAACGGGTATTTTCGACAAGTCGATGGTAGTTAGCAACCTAAAACAAATAAACGAAAAAGGAGATGCTGATGCTAAAAAACGCTTACATGACTTTGAAACCTACTTGTTGAAAGATGCATTAACTAAAAAATACTATGGTTTAATACGTAAGGGCGTATACGCAACTTCTTTGGAAGCAAAATCATTATACACCAATCGTTCTAAAACAGTTGATGTAGATGCAGTAGCTTTAAATTATTTCAGCATTCCAGATTCCAGTATTACTGCCGAAGAAAGCGACCTAAAAGCATACATGAATAAAAACATGAAGAAGTATGCCGAAAAAGAAAACAGCCGTAAATTAGATTTTTTAATGTTTGATGCTGTTGCGAGCACAACTGATACAGCAGCAGCTGAGAAGTGGGTAACAGACCAATTGGTGCAATTCGCCACTGCTACAAACGATACTTTATATATAGATGCAAATAGCGATGTTAAATTCGATCCAACAGCTAAGCCTCGCTCAGGTTACCCTGAAGAGATAGCAGGTCGTTTGTTCCGCGATTCTGTAGGTGCTATTATAGGACCAATTTTTAGTGAAGGCAAATACAATATTTATAAAATCATTGGAACCAAACAAGACAGCGTTTACCAAATGCGTGCAAGCCATATTTTGTTTAAGACAGAAAATGGCGATACAATGGGAACCGTTAAAAAAGCGAACGAAGTAATGGCTCAAATTAAAGGCGGTGCAGATTTTAGTGCAATGGCTGCGCAATACGGAACAGATGGAACGGCACAACGTGGTGGTGATTTAGGCTGGTTTAGCGAAGGCCAAATGGTTAAAGAATTTAATAATGCCGTATTAGCTGGTAAAAAAGGTGATATGCTTGTATTAAAAACACAATTTGGCGTTCATATCCTAAAAATTACAGAGGATAAATCGAAGAAGTTAGTTTGTGCAGGTGTATTAAGTCATGCTATTCAACCAAGTGAAGCAACCACCTCTACAGCCTACAATGCTGCAAGTCAGTTTGTAGCAAATTGTAATAATGCCGAGGCATTTGAAAAATTAATTGCTGATCAAAAATTAATAAAAAGAACCGCTGAGTTTGTCCGTGAAAACGACAAACAATTGGGTGGTGTGACAGAAGCACGTGAGGCTGTACGTTGGGCATTTAATGCTAAAAAGGGAGACATCTCTGAGGTATTCTCAATAAATGATAAGTTTATCGTAGCGGTTTTAACGGCAGTTCGTGAAAAAGGCAATGCAGATTTCGAAACCGTAAAAGCACGTGTTGAAGCTGATTATCGTAAAGAGAAAAAAGCTGAACAACTTTTAGAAAAAGCAACAAGTGCACTAACAGGTGCTAACAATATTCAAGATGTTGCTGCCAAATTACAGCTGAGCATCACTCCAATAACAGGACAATCTTTTGATAATAATAACATTGCTTATATTGGTCCTGATAATGTAATGGTAGGTACTTTGTTTGGCACAAAAGCCACAGGTAAAATAACTGGGCCATTAAAAGGTGATAACGCTGTTTACATTTATGCAATAAATAAAGTAACAGAAGCTCCAGTAATTACTGATTTCAGTATATTCAAAAATGAAGTTCAAACTCAGTTATCTCAACGTATAGAATACGCAACTTTTGAAACATTAAAAGAGTTGAAAAAAGTACAAGATAACAGACATAAATTTTACTAACATCTAATTATATGTTACACTACACGGCAGCCGGAAAAGGCAAAACAGTAGTGTTACTTCACGGATTTTGCGAAAACAACACCTGCTTCGATAAGCAGGTGTTGTTACTTAAAGCGCATTGTAAAATAATCACCCCTGATTTACCCGGTGCAGGACAATCAGCAGTGCAAACCAATACAACCATGGAACGCATGGCTGATGCGGTATATGAATTATTAGTTGACTTGGAGGAGCATGATTTGGTAATGATTGGTCATAGTATGGGCGGTTACGTAACACTAGCCTTCGCTAAAAAATATGGTCACATACTTTCCTCGTTTGGCCTGATACACAGTACTGCAAAACCTGATACCGAAGAGCGAAAGTTAAAACGCGATCAAGCTAAAAGGCTCATAACAGAAAAAGGGGCATCATTTTACGCAAGAAATTTTATTCCCCCCTTATTTCATCCTAACACGCCACAAGCGTTAATTACACCCTACATTAACTTGGCCGATGATTTTACAGCTGAAGGCTTAAACGAGGCCTTAATGGCCATGAAAAATAGGGATGACTCTTTTGATTTTTTAGCGCACACAACTTTACCTGTGTTTTGGGGAATTGGTCAATACGATGAACTAATACCTCAAGAAGATATGTTGAAACAATCTTTACTATGTAAACAGAGCTACGTAGCCTATTTAAATAACAGCGCACACATGGGTCATATTGAAGAATCGGATATACTAGCAAAACATATTATGCGTTTTATTTCCTGATCATTATTAGTGTGAAATCTGATTAATATCAGCCAAGGCTATATAAAGTAAATTTGTATTAGTTTTGTTGATATGACAATTACACAACTTGAATACGTTATGGCAGTTGATACACATGGCAACTTTTTAACCGCTGCCGAGAAATGTTCAGTAAGTCAGCCTGCATTGAGTATGCAAATTCAAAAGATAGAGCGTGAACTCGGCATTAGAATTTTTGATAGAAGCAGGCAACCAGTTGTAGCTACAGAAATTGGTTTACGCATTATACAACAAGCCAGAGAAATTATAAAACAATGTAACCGATTAACAGAAGTTGTTAATGAAGATAAAAAAGGTGAATTGGCAGGCCAACTTCGAATTGGTATTATCCCTACAATAGCACCCTATGTGTTGCCGTTATTTTTGGTCGATTTTATGAAAAATCATCCGAAAGTAAATATTGAAATTGCAGAAGTTACGACCACACAAATTTTACAACAGCTTAAAAATGACCAATTAGATTGTGGTATTATGGCCACACCTATTGACGCAGGTTATTTGCAGTATAAGCCTTTATTTTATGAACCGCTAGTGGCTTACATGAGTGAAGATAATAAATTGTTTAGCAAAAAAACTTTGATACCAGATGATATTGACCCCACAGAAACTTGGATACTAAACGAAGGTCACTGTTTGCGCAACCAAGTTTTAAACCTTTGTACAGGAAATAAAGGAAACTCGAAAAATAAACAGTTTCAATACCATACAGGCAGCCTAGAAACACTTAAAAGAATGGTGGAAATAAACAGTGGGATAACCATATTACCTGAATTAAGTATTTTTGACTTTAATGATGA
>CANLLM010000076.1 GCA_947491825.1 Bacteroidota bacterium | reverse complement strand
TTCTTTAATTTTTTATCCCAGAATATAGATGTGGTATAACGCGTTGTGTAATAGTATTGATCTAAACCATAGGCATAAAATGGTGTAACTGTGCCGCTGTCGAGTGAAGTTACTTTTTCGGTAAACCAATTATTTTGAATACGCCAATTTCCACTTTTACCACTAATGGATACTGCTGCATCTAAAAAATATTGTTCACGTGGTTTCCATAACCTGAAACGAGTTATTTTTTCATTTTCATTATATCCATCAAAAAAATTACGGCCAGTATTAATTTGCCACAATGTCCTCTTAAAACCAAAGTTTACAGCACCATCCAAATTATACTGGCCAATACTTTCGTAATAAGTACCTATGTTAAAACGCTTCGTTTTGGCTACCGCTTTTTTAGTGATGATGTTAATCACACCGCCCAATGCATCACTTCCAAAATTCACACTCATTGGTCCTTCAACCAACTCAATACGCTCTACATTGTTTAAGTTAATTTGAGTTAAATCAACATTGCCTCCCTCGCGCCCAATAACAGGAACACCATCTATTAATATTTTGATGTTTTGTCCGGTAACACCTTGTAAGTTAATGCTGCTACCTAATGCTGGATCTTGGTTTATACGTATATTAATTTCGTTGGCAAGCACATCTTTAAGGTTAACAGCACCTTGTTGTTGTATACGTTGTGCATCTATTACTTTTACCTTAAACACACTGTTTTTAAGGCTATTTTCTCCATATTGTCCTGTTACAATAGCATCATTTAAATGTTGCGTTTTTAAGGTATCTATTGGTTGGCTTTGTTGCGCATGAACAGATAGCACAAACAGTACAAGTGCTCCTATCGGAGCACTTGTACGTTGAAGTAAAAAGATAATGTATTTAAAAAAGATGATCACTTTTATTATTCAACAACTAAACGTGCAGCTTTGCTACCATCTACTTGAATAAAGTATAAACCTCTGTTTAAACCTGTTATATCTATAGATGTGGTTCCTGTTGCAGTTTGGCTTAAATGCGCTTTTCCTGTAATATCAAAAATAACAACCGTATGACTACCTGCGCCTACTTGAACATTTACGAAAGCATTTGCAGGGTTAGGATACACACCAACTGTTTGGTAATTTTTTGCCTCTAGTAAACCAACAAAATCAGTTTCGCTACCAACATAAAAACGTATTTTACCAGTAGATGAACCGTCAAACGATTTAAAAATCATGCGGTATTGTTTGTTATTGGTTAAACGTGCGAAGTATACGTTAGAATCAATAATAGCAAAGCTAGGTTGACCAGGGCCCGGATTGATTTTCCAATCGGTACCAATGGTAGTAATTTTGTTATTGAAAATAGCATTGGCAATTTTTGTACTATCATTTGGCGTACCTTTAACACGAGCAGTTAAAATGGCTGGGTGAGATAACGCACCAGTATTTGTAGTAAAAACAGTTTGTCCAAATTGAGTAGAAAATGCACCATAACGTGTAAAGTATATGTCCCAAGGAGCAGTTGGTTCACGATTAACAACTTGTTTGTTTACTACATCAAAATAAGCAAATAATTTACCGTTAAAACCTGCTTTACTTATCGTGTATTGATTGCTATCTGATCCATTTAAATTAGCCATTTGAAATACCCATTGTGTATCAAAAGCCAATCTTTCCATTTTAATTAATTTAAATGCAGAGTCGATTGTACGACCTTGAGCGGTTCTGGTTAAACGCAAAAGGTAAACATTACCCTTACTTACCACATCATGGCTTGTCATGTTGTAAGCGCCCCAACCATAATCAAAAGGATCACTCTTTACCAAATTGGCATTAAAAGCACCTAAATCCCAGCTGCTATCGCTGTTGTGCATTAACTCCCAAGCACCAACATTGGTGTCAATTATTGTACTTCTATATCCAGTGGTGTCAAATCTAGCAAAGTTGAACTGATTAGATTTATAGATTTGAACATTACGACCTTCATTTGCAATGATGGTGGTTGATTGCAACACATTGGTTGGTGGCGCTGCCGGACGAGTTGCAAAGGCTATGTGCCAATTAGCTCCTGGTTGAGTTCCTACTGTACCGTTTTCAAAACTGTAATAAATGTCATTCATATAACCTGTCCCAAGACTAACGCTATCGTTAGCAGTTGTTTGAGCTAGCAGCGGCATTACCGAAGCAAACAAAAAAGTAATTTGTAAAGTTATTTTTTTCATGTAAATGAGTTATTAATTTTGGCGCAATTTATAGCGATGATGTTGTGAAAAACAGTGACACAAACCCTTTTACACACTTATGACAAAGAACTTGTTAATGCATATTTTAATGACAAAGTGTAAGAAAAGTAATGTTTTGTGATCACACCATTTCAAATGCAACGTATATCTTATATATTCGAAACCATATTTATTAAAGAATGAATCAACAATCGTTACTTAAAAAGTTTTTACCACACCTAATTGCTGTGGCTGTAATTCTGGTGGTTATGCTCGCTTATTTTTCTCCATTAATGAGCGGCAAAGTGCTAAAACAGCATGATGTGATGCAATGGAAAGCTTCGTATGAAGAGATTGCAAAATTTGAAAAAGAAAGTGGCGAACGCACTTTCTGGACCAATAGCATGTTTTCAGGAATGCCAACCTACCTCATTGGGGCAACTTACTATTACAACGCATCAAACGATGTGTATCGCCTTGTAAATAGGGTAATGGGTAACCCTTTGGAAACTATTTTTCTACTATACATCTGCTTTTATATTTTATTAATAACTTTTGAGGTAAGTCCTTGGTTTGCCATAGCAGGTGCATTGGCATTTACATTTAGTACATTTAACTTTATTAATATTGATGCAGGCCATGCAGGAAAAGGTAATGCCATTGCTTTAATGCCATTGGTTATTGCAGGTATTAAAATCACATTAGGTAATAAAAAGTTGTTAGGTGCCGTATTAACAGGCATAGCCCTTTCATTACAATTGGCAGCAGGTCACTTACAAATTACCTATTATTTGGTATTGATTGTGGTAGTTTGGATGATTACTGAGGCAATATTGGCAGTAAAAAGCAAAACCATCCCTAACCTATTAAAAACAGGTGCATTTTTATTTGTTGCCGCCATTTTAGGTGCTACTTCAAATATAACAAACCTCTTAGTTACCGAAGAATATGGTAAATACAGTATTCGTGGCACATCAGAACTAACTAAAACAACCCAAGGCACGAGTAATGAGAACAACCAATCAAGCGGATTGGATAAAGATTATGCATTACAATGGAGTAATGGCGTTTCGGAGCCATTTACCTTATTGATACCTAACTTTTTTGGAGGCGGCAATGCAGGTGACGCACATACACACGATATTATTGAAAAAGAGTTTAAAGCCGCAGGATTACAACAGCCCAAACAGTTAGCAGAAGGTATACCTGCGTATTTTGGCGAACAACCTTTTACGGCAGGACCAATATACTATGGTGCTATTATTTGCTTCTTGTTTGTGTTGGGATTATTTGTGGTAAAAGGCAGCGAAAAGTGGTGGATTCTGGTGATTTCAACTTTGGCTATATTTTTATCTATGGGTAAAAACTTTATGTCATTAACCGACATCTTTTTCTACAATGTGCCTTTGTACAATAAATTTCGTTCGGTAACATTTATTTTATCTATTGCCCAAACTACATTTCCGTTATTAGCCTTATTGGCTATTCGCGATGTGATTAATGGCAGACTTAAAAAAGCTGAACTTAAAAAAGCTTTATTATATAGCGGTGGTATTGTTGGAGGTTTATGTTTGATTTTTGCTGCCATGCCTAGTTTAGCATCTGTTGATGCAGAACCAATAGATGGTCAACTTAAACAATATGGTTATCCCATAGATGTTATTCATGCAGCACGCGAAAAGGTTCGTCAAATGGACGCTTTACGCAGTTTCATGTTTATTGCCCTAGCATTTGGTACCCTTTGGTTTTTTGTAACCGATAAAATTAAACAACAATATCTAGCCCTTATTTTAGGTGCATTAATTTTGGTTGATTTATGGGGAGTTGATAAACGTTACCTAAACGACAAAGATTATGAAAAACGCAAAAAGACAGATGCCGTTGTAGAAAAAACACAAGCCGATGAAATCATTCTTCAAGATAAAGATCCTCATTATCGTGTGTACAACACTACACAACGATTAGACCAAGATGCATTGACATCTTACTACCACAAATCAATTGGCGGTTACCATGGAGCGAAAATGCGCAGATACCAAGAGTTAATCGAGTTTCAAATTGCACGTAACAACATGGAAATTTTTAACATGTTAAACGTAAAATACTTTATTGTTGGCGACAGCTTAAATAACCTTTTCCCACAAATGAATCCTAGCGCAAATGGCAATGCTTGGTTTATTAATAAGTTGGTTTGGGTTGAAAATGCGGATGCTGAAATAGATTCGTTAACAACCTTTAATTCTAAACAAACTTGCTTCATCGATAATCGTTTTAAGGAACAACTAAGCACATTTAAAATACAACGTGATACAACTGCCACAATTAAACTCACCAAATATCAGCCGAATAAATTGGTGTATGAAAGCAATGCAGCTGCAGCGCAATTAGCCGTGTTTAGCGAAATTTATTACGACAAAGATTGGAACGCATACATTGACGGAAATCTGGTGCCGCACTTCCGTTGTAATTATGTGTTACGTGGCATGCAAATACCAGTAGGAAAACACACCATTGAGTATCGTTTCGAGCCTCAATCGGTTGCTACAGGCGAGCGTATTACATTGGTTTCAAGTATACTTCTTTATGGTGGAGCTTTAGCAATTGCTGTTGCTGCATTTTTGAGACGTAAAAAAGGGCAAGCATAAACGATGTTGGTTAGTATTTTACTAATCATATATAACCTTTCTATTGCATTTGCAGCGGGTGTTATTTTTACGCGTTTACTCAGTAAAATCTGTGGTGTTACAGCTGCTACACTTCACCCAACATTATATGTAATTATTGGCTGGGGAAGTATTGCAATGTTGTTGCAAGTGTTTCATTTATTCTTTCCCGTTAATTTATTTGCGCACATTTACATCTGGCTTTCAATTGTTATTTTGGCGACAGGTCAATTTAAAATGATAGCCAAAGATGTAGTGACCTCCTTACATCAAATTAGTAGTAAAAAACACGTTGCTGTTGGCATCGGATTTTCAATCCTTGTTTTACTTAACATGATTTCTCGCAAAGCAGATGGAGACATTGGCGATTATCACTTACAAGCCATAAGATGGATAGAAGAATATGCTGCAGTGCCTGGAATAGGGAATATTAGACGGCAATTGGGGAACAACAGTAATTGGTTCTTACTACAAGCATTTAGTGGGTTTCACTTTTTAGGGATACGATCAGTATATACTTTAAATGCCGCTTTAGTCATAATGGCAGCCCTATATGTTACCCCACATTTAAAGCAACATTTTTGGTTGCGCAACCTCTTGTTATTGTTTTATTTTGCCATAGTTGCTACTAGAAAGTATACCGGTGGTGTTACCAACGATATAAGCATTACCATAGGCATAATTATATTATTTTGTTGGTTCACAGATATAGTAAACAACCATAATAAAAATACAATTGAATTATTACTATTACTAGCATTAACGATGCTATTAATAACTTATAAATTGAGTGCATTACCCATGGTATTATTTGCAATTGGTGTCCTTTTTTATGCATTCAAACAACAACTCATAACCAAACGAATAACTTATTCTTTAATAGGAATAGGTTTGCTAATCTTTATTCCATGGTTTATCACCAATATTATTCATTCGGGTTATTTATTGTTTCCAGTAACAAGCAGTAATTATTTTGATGTTGATTGGGAAATGCGCCCTGAAATCGTAGCCTATGAAGTATACGCAAATCTTGCTTATGCGCGCGCACCTGATATAGATATTGAAGTATCGAGGTACTTTACCTTTAAACAATGGTGGCCACATTGGATAAAAAGCATCGATATTTTTAGCGCTATATTGCTTGTTGGTGGAATGTTTTTTTACATCACACTCTTTACACAGTGGATAGCAAATAAGCGCTTTAGAAACCAATTTACAGCACATTATTATTGGATTATAGCAACTACTTGCATTGTAGCACTCGTGCTCTGGTTTACCCACGGCCCTACCCCACGTTTTGTTTTTGGCTATTTGGTATTTACCATCACCATGGGAATCAACTTATTTCATCAAACCACCTTACAGCAATTACTGTTTAAAAACAAGTTTACTTTAGTTGGTATATTTTTATTGGGCTTGATTGCAATGTCGGTCCAAAAACAGCTTACCAATAATGGATTTAAAAACACTTTGTTCATTCCACCCACTTACCGTCAAGCACAACTAATTAAATTTGAAGTGAATGGTGGCACACTCAACGTACCGGCCTCCAACCAGCAATGTTGGGACAGTAACTTACCTTGCACCAACTTACCCGATAGCGGTTTACAATACCGTGGCACAACCTTAAATCAAGGCTTTAGCATTAAAACTCAACACTAAGTATTTTTCTTTTTGTTGTTGATGTTTTAGCATTTAATTTGTGCCTACTTTAAAAATAACAAACAACATGGCAACCGAAAAGATATTGATAGTAGGCTCCCAAGGCCAAATAGGATTAGAATTAACTCAAGAATTACGCGCAATTTATGGTAACGATAACGTTATTGCCAGCGATTTAAAAGCACCTGAGCTGAGTAACGGACCATTCGAGACCTTAGATATCATGGACAAAAACAGGTTAGATGAGATTTTTAAAAAGCATAACGTTACTCAAGTATATTTATTAGCGGCACTGTTATCTGCAACAGCCGAAAAAAATCCGCGTTTCGCTTGGGACCTAAACATGGAAGGGCTTTTTAACGTACTTAATGCAGCAAAAGATGGGGTGATAAAAAAAGTGTATTGGCCAAGTTCTATTGCTGTATTTGGCCCAACAACACCTAAGAAAAACACACCTCAATATACCGTTATGGAACCCAATACCATTTATGGCATTAGCAAACAAGCAGGTGAACGTTACTGCGAATATTACCACCAAAAATATGGTGTTGATGTAAGAAGCATTCGTTACCCGGGATTAATTGGACATAAAAGTGCACCAGGTGGTGGCACAACAGATTATGCGGTACACATTTACCATGAAGCACTTAAAAATAAAAAATATGAGTGCTTTTTAAGTGCAGATACAGCATTACCTATGATGTATATGCCTGATGCGTTAAAAGCAACCATAACATTAATGGAGGCTCCGGCAGAACAAGTTAAAATTAGAAGCAGTTATAATGTTGCTGGGATGAGTTTTAACCCAGAAGAAATTGCTACTGAAATTAGAAAATACATACCTGATTTTACCATGAGTTATAATCCAGATTTTCGCCAAGCAATTGCGAATAGTTGGCCTCAAAGTATTGATGATACGCAAGCAAAAACAGATTGGGGCTGGAAACCACAATATGATTTATCCAGCATGACGAAAGACATGTTAGATAACTTGAAATAACACGCATTTAACTATTAATCAACGACTTAATATACCTGATTAGTTGCTTACTTCGATTATTTGTTATTGCAATGTTGATGGGTATAATCATTTTGTTTAAACACTTAAATACAAGTCATATTAAATAATTGAGTTAAGTAAGCAATTGGGTATCATTTTAAAATAAAATTTCATATAATTGACAAAAAAAAATAACATGAAAATTGCACAAATTTTAATTATTCTCCTTCTAACTAGCGCAATAACATCAGCTCAAAATATTGAAGTAAAATGGGGGAAAGAAACTAAATCAGATAAGCAACTCAGAATAGGTGGCGTTTTAGGTAGCGACCCCAATGGTTACCTCATTACTAAATATAACATCACTGGAATTTTTGGTAAATCTAAAACATGGATTGCAAGACATAACCTAGATCATGAAGTTGAGTATACGATAGAGGTGCCCAACGAGATAAATAAGAAAGACATTTCCAGAGAAGGAATGTACAAAGTGAAAGATAAAATTTTTATTTTTAGCTCTCAAAATGATAAAAAAGCAGATGTTAATAAATTATACTTATCTGTTATTGACAAGACTGGCAGCATAGGGGAAGAAAAATTAGTTGATGAAATTTCATACAAAGGAAAAAAAGATCAAGGCGGATTTGATATTCATCATCTCCCCAACTCAGAAAACTTTTTAATTACCCACAACGAAGGTTATAGTAAAAAAGGTAACGAAGAAGTAAACTACAAACTATACGATTATGACTTTAAATTAAAGTGGGAGAAAGCCATTGAGCTACCATATAAAGATAAACAATTCAGTATTGTAGGTTATCAAATTGATGAAGCTGGAAATGTATACTTATATGGTAACATACCTGTTAGTAAAGACCTAAACAAGAAAGTTATTTTTGCATACTACCCTGCCACAAATAAACTAGAAGAAGTGAAGGTGGAGTTTGGTAAGGCTTTCCGCATATCAGATTTAAATTTTGTTTATACCAAAGGTGAACTTCAATTTACAGGTTTTTACTACGACCAAAAAGGTGGAATTCAAGGTGTATTTATTACAAAAATAAACGCCAAAACATTAAACACAGTAGTAGAAAAAACAATCCCTTTTTCTAAAAAAGATTTGCTCCTATTTACAACAGAAAGAGCAGCCAAAAAAGGGAAAGGGATTACAGCAAACTTTGATGTTAGACAAATTTTAGTTAAAGAAAATGGCGACTTTTTTATTATTGGAGAAGCGTATCAATTGGTAATTACAACTTATCGCGACCCAAAAACTGGCGCTACTAGCACTACCTACACCTACTATTACAATGATATTATGGTGGTAAGTTTATCAAAAGATGCTGAAATAAACTGGGTGCAAAAAATACCAAAGAAACAGATCAGTCAGAATGATGGTGGATACTACTCGTCATACGTTTTTATAAACGATGAAAACAACCTTTATATGATGTTTAACGACAATCCTAAAAACCTTTCACCTAAAACAAAACCAGAAAAAAGAGGAACCTACTTTGCATCAACCCGTAATCCTAAAAAATTAGTAGTAGCATTATCAACGGTTAATCAAAAAACAGGTGAATTCTCATCAGAGATTTTCTTCAAATCAAAAACAGATGGTAAAGCAGTGTTTGTTCCTAAATTTAATCAGAAACTAAACGATAATCAAACCCTTATTTATGCCGAAAAGGGCAAAACAAATCGGTTTGGAGTAATCACAGTTAAATAATTTTAAATGTGGTAGTTAAGTTTTAATAAGACAAAATGACAAAATATATAACAGTTGCTTTCTCGCTGATTATGCTCCTGCTATCAAGTTGCGCAACACTACTTGATGTGAAGAGACAAAAAACAAAAGGGATATTTATTACAAGTAACACCCTAAACGCAAAAGTTTTTAATAGCAAAAATCAGCTTATTGGCACAACTCCGTTACTTTATAATCCAAGCAAGAACACTGGACAGCAAACCTTAACAATAGAAAAAGATCAATACGAATCACAAAAAATAACAATTGAGAAAAAAGAAAAAGCTGGTTTTGCCTTTTTAGATGCAATGCTTCTTTGTATACCCTGCATAGTAGATTATCCAACAGGTAATATCTATAAATACAACCAAGATACTTTTTCTGTTTACTTAAAAAGAATTTATGACAAAGATGTTGAACGTGTGGGTTTTGTTTTTGAAGAAACCGAATGGAATATAGCAGATGGGTCTAAAATAGGGAAAAACATGAATGATGCCGTTTACTTCAAAAAATCATCTTACGCATCCTATCTGTACAAATCTTTATCGTGCGATGGTCAAAATTACAATAGGTATAAAATTATAAATTGTAATGAAGATTTATCGAAAGAAAATTCACTGCTGATTAATGCCAATAGCATTTTGATTAAACCTATTGTAAACGAATTTAGAACCAACTTTTTAAAAGAAAAAGGTACTTACTACACTACTGTAAATGCATCTGTTACTTGGAGTTTCTCAAAACGTTCTGGTAAGGTAATAAAAGAAGTACAACAAACGATTACTAAAAAAAGTGAGCGTGCTGATGCCAAAACATTACTTGCAAGAGGGTTAAGTGAAGCCCTCGCAAATATCATTGAAAACGATACCAATTATAATTTTTTTATAGCAGAATCTAAAGCCAATAAAGAACAAGAAAATCTTCTTGATGAAATAAAAATTGAACCCAATAAAACGCCAGCTTTTAGTAAAAATAAAGACTTAATAGGCTATTTAATGAAGGGTGTGGTAACTATTAAACATGGTGATGGGCATGGTAGTGGTTTTTTCATCTCTAATGATGGTTACTTGATAACAAACTACCATGTAATAAAAGATAAAAAACAAGTTGATGTGCAACTGAACGAATCGATTACATTAACCGCAGAATTAGTTCGTGGAGATGAGGTTTATGATGTGGCACTGTTAAAGGTAAGCGGCCAAAATTTCAGAGGCCTAGCACTCATCAATTCAGACTCTGCACAAACAGGTGAAGATGTTTTTGCCATTGGAACACCAAGCGACATATCGCTAGGTCAATCCGTTACAAAAGGAATCATCAGCGGGAAAAGAAAGATAGGTGAAAAAATATACCTTCAAACTGATGTATCCATAAATAGCGGAAACAGTGGTGGCCCATTACTAAATGAAAATGGCGAAATTATTGGAATGGTAACCATGAAATTGGTGGGTGATGGCATTGAAGGTATTGGGTTTTGCGTTCCTTCAAACACAATTATGGAGAAGCTAAATATTAAACTACAACCTAAGTAATGAAAAGAAATCTATTATTCATCCTTTTCTCTATAACTGCACTTGTAACATTCGGGCAGAAAAGAAATAATATAAAATTAATTGGCTTTGGTTATGATACTTGGACTAATGCAGACAATTACCTTGGTATAGGCTATACAGACGAATTGGTCAATAGCAGCAGCCGATTTAGTTATATAATTGGCTACGAAAGATTAATTGGCAGCAGGCTTTCAGTAAGCGGAACTTACAACTATATATTTGGGTCAGACCAAGATGAATTTAACGATGAATCGTCATTTCAAACTGATTATACGCCAGAAAAAATACCCGACCAATTATTTTATAGAGGCTTTTACACCACATC
>CANLLM010000075.1 GCA_947491825.1 Bacteroidota bacterium | reverse complement strand
ATTGGTTCCGACTGTAAAGCCATGCTATCTATTGACAGTGCGCCATTGCACATTGCACAAAAGTTAAATGTACCTGTTTTTTCTTTTTGGGGGCCAATCAGTCCGGTGCAACGTTTAACCGATTTAACGCATACGTATTATCTTAAAAAGGATTGTTCACCTTGTATTCATCACACTGAAGTTATACCCTGTGGAGGAAATAATGTATGTATGAAAGACATGAAATTGGAGGATTTTAAACACCAAATTAACCAGCTATTAAAATCATGAATTTTTTAATCGATAGTCCTTATAAAAAGTACATATACATTTTATTTGCTATCTGCTTTTCAGTATTGGTTTACCGTGCGTTTAATGTTTCGGTGTATGATAGTGGAAGGGCACGTAATCAAATTTATGGTGATGGTTACAGTGATATCAATACCATTTCTTCGGCCAAATTTTTTTTAGATAGTGGTTTTACGCAAACCGTTTTTTTACCTGTTCACGATTATTATCCCAATCTTATTCAAACCAAAGCGTACACCCATTACCCGGCATTACCTAATATACTGACAGGTCTTTATGCTGTAGTTTTTAACTCGGTAAGCGAGCCGGTTTTGCGTATTATCCCGATGTTGCTGGCTATTATTTTTTTCTTTTTAATATTTAAAGTACTGCATCAAATCACCCAAAATCACCAACAAACGTTAGTTGGTGGGGCAAGTATTTTGTTGGCATGTTATTACATCTGTTGGGCTGATAACCTGCATCAGCACTTATATGGAGAAATGTTAAAATGGATTTATGTAAGTTTACTATTCGCTTATTATTTTAAACCAAAACGTAATAAATTATACTTTATACCCATGTGGGTTATCATGCTTTTACAGGTAAATATTTCGTTTGAACAACCCGTTTATTTAGGTATTCTTACTTTGGCTTTTTCTGTTTTGTTTGACAGGAAAATATTTAGTTATGAAACCATAACAGCGGGATTATTTGTAGGTATTGGCTTTGGTTTACATATTTATCAAAATGCTATTTATTTTGGTGGTTGGGATTTAGCCATTAAAGATTTAAAGGAAGCATTTTTATTCCGATCTGCGGGTGTTGAAACGGCAGGACAGATTGCTGAAGACGAATTTGGTTTGAGTAGTTATTGGCAAATTCCATTTACTTGGTTTAACAGAATGGAACGTTTTTATATGTTTCCGGGATGGGCTTTTGTTATAATTGCGTATTGGGTTTTTGTCGAATTAAAAGCCAATAACAAAAAAATGTATAAAGTACTTTTGGCATTATTTTTTGCATCGGTAGCATGGTCGTTTTTTATGGCTCAACATGCCTACATACACACTTTTACCAATAAACATTTTGCCGTGTTTTATGCTTTAATAATGGGAATGGGTTTACCCATGTTTTATCAAAAAATGAAAGGGGCTTATTTGCAAAAACAAAGAGTTGGATTTGTTTTTTATTTGCTTTTGGCTACCTATATGTTTGCCATGTTTATTACCCAACAAGTTATTCCTGTATTTATTCAGTTTGGTATAGCTTATAAAGGGGTCTAATTACCATTTAACCACATTGGCTTTGGTTAAATTCATATTTTGTTGCCCTGCTCTTAGTCCTTTTCCGCTTGGTTCGCATACCACAAAATCCATATCGTATACACTTAGATCACCCGATTTTTTTCTCCAGTTTTCAATGGCTACATTCATATGTGCTGCATCAGTATAAATTAGACCAATACTTTGCAAGTTGGTTACTTCCCTTACCAAATAAGCCAATAAAATACTGCGGTCTTCACAATCAGAAAAGTCATTTGATAAGGCTTCTTCAGGAAACGCAAACTTTTCTTTACCTAGTACATCTAAGTCTTTGGCATAATCTAAACTTTGTACAAACCCTAATAAAAAGTTTACCGCTTTTTCCTTGCTCATGTAAGCAGTAGCTTCTCTAAGTTGAGCCACCAAATTATTTGATCCTTTTTCTGATAAGCCATAGTTTAAATAAACCAAACTCATTTCTATATCAGGTAAATCATGGTAATAACCTACCAACGACTGGTTAATAAGTGAGGTGAAAAAATAAACGTAGTCATCATACTCAAATGGTATGGTTTTTTTAGTCTTTAATTTGCCAATTGTAGGAGGTGTTAATCTGTTTAATTTTAATGGACTTACAGTATGTATATACCCCAAATCAGCCAAACGCTCTTGCTTAGGTTCTTTCTTTTGATCGAAAGATAAATCGTAATAGATTTTGTTATTTAGTTGCACAAATAATACATTTTTAATAGCAAAATTAGTGGCGCCATAAACAGTGATATCATTATTACTTAAACCCAAAATAACATCAAGTCCTTTGATTTGAAGTACCGCGAATACAAATTGTTTAGCAAAATTAGTTTCGTTTTTTGGGGTGATGATAGCGGCTGTTTTTTTAGCTAACATTAAATAAGCTAAATCGTCAAGATGGTAAGCTTGTGCATATTTATCAGCCTCTTTTACAAAGTTTATAACAGCACTATCATTTATTAAAATTAGTGTTTGTTGGCTTATGTTTAGTCTATCAAACCTGCTTACCTGTTCTTTGTAAAAATCATGGGTTAAGCTAAATGTTAAATTATGTCCGTAGTAATTTACTAGTACTTTTCTCGCCAAATTATCTGCACGTACATCTGTTATCAACCCTAAAAGTAGTGTTAATATAAGTGTTAGCAGATGTTTGGTGTATAATTTTATAGTCATTGTAAATGTCTGTGCTTCAATAAGCACAAAACAAATTTACATAAAAGAAATGATTACATAACAATTACATAACATTAAATCTTAAAAAAAGCTATTTGGTTTCAGCCAAAAACCTCACGTGATGTATTCCTGGAGTGTATTCTTTACAAATAAGATTGACCAAGCTTTGGTAATGGTTTGTGTTTACGACAAAATCAATGGATGAACAATCAACCAATAAAATTCGTAAATGTGTATTTTGATGCAGGTAATGTAAATAAGCATCACTTAACGATTGTAGGTATTCATCCTCAATTTTTTGCTCGTAACTTCTACCTCTGTTTAAAATATTCCATTGCAACTTTTCAATTGGGTTGTGCAAATAAACAAGTAAATCGGGCTGCCTAATTTGTTGATTTATGATTTCAAACAACCTTAAGTATAAATCATACTCATCATCGTCAAGGTTTATCTTAGAGAACAATAGGCACTTTGCAAAAATATAATCACTTACCAAGTATTGCTGAAATAGATCGGGTTCTAGCAGTTGTTTTTTTAATTGATTAAAGCGAGCAGCCAAAAAACTCATCTCCAAAGGAAATGCAAACCTGCTTGCATCGTTATAAAATTTAGGTAAAAATGAATTGTCCTCAAATTCTTCTAAAATCAATTTGGCATTAAATTCTTTACTCAGCAAGGTTGCTAAAGAAGTCTTTCCGGCTCCAATGTTGCCTTCAATCGCTATAAATTCATATACTGGTTTTACTGCCATGTGTCACAAATGTGCATTAAACAAATGTTTTGTTGCCTACAATTTTTCCACTACACTATCATCACTGCAATGCTGCAGTAAGTGAGTTATCGTTTGATGCAACAATGGATGGTTATAATTTGGTGCAATTTCAGCCATTGGAACCAAGGTGAACCTGCGCTGTTGAATCAGGGGATGGGGTATTTTTAAATCATACTCATTAATAATGCTGCAATTAAAAAACAATATATCAATATCAATAATACGTGGAGCCCATTTTCCCTCGCGTATTCTTCCCATCTGCTGCTCAATATTCAAAATGGTTGTCAATACTTTTTTGGCCTCTAGGCTTGTACTCACTTCCAATACCTGGTTTAAAAAATGCTGTTGATTGGTATTGCCCCAAGGTGCTGTTTGGTATAATGAAGAAGCAGCAGTAATTTCTCCTATATGTTGTATTATGGATAATTTGGCTTGGTTAAGCAACGCTTTGCTATTACCTACATTACTTCCTGTAAGCAGGTAAACTTTATTGGGCATTGTTTTTTAGAACAAATTGAACTGTTACTCGAGTGCGTTGCTCTAGTAATACCGTATTATTGACCAAAACTTGTTTTAAAGCCTCATCAGTTTGATTCATTACCGTGAGCAATTCAACCTCGTTATTGCATTTTAAGATGTAGTTGTGTTTTAAATCGCTTTTCAGCTTTTCAAGTTCCTCTTCTTTATCATCAACACAAACACTAAAACTTATGGCAGAGTTCTGCATCAAGTTCATCTTTACGTTGTGTTCGGCAAATAAATTGAATATGCTGCTTAAATTATCTTCAACAATAAAGCTGAAGTCTTTACTCGATATAGAAAGCAACGCTTGTTTGCTTTTAGATATAAATGTTGGAATTGGTTTTTCGTGTGCAGAATTACTTACTAATGTGCCTTTAGCATTTGGATCAACAAAAGAGCGCACAAATAAAGGTATGTTTTTACTTTGTAGTGGTTGTATGGTTTTAGGATGAATAACAGTTGCTCCATAATAAGCCATCTCTATGGCATGGGCATAACTTAATTCATCCAACTTAACTGCAGTTGGAAATTTTTTAGGATCGCCATTCATCACCCCAGCCACATCTTTCCATATTGTTAAACTGCCAGCACCAAGTGTGTAGGCGAAAATTGCAGCGCTGTAATCACTGCCCTCGCGACCTAATGTAACGGTGTTGTGTTCTCTATTTTGACCAATAAATCCTTGGGTAACCACCAATTGTTTGGTTACAATAGGCTTTAGTTTTTTGCTGATTATGGTTGAGGTTAAATCCCAATCAACCTTACCTTCTCTAAAGGTACTGTCAGTGTTAATAAAATTACGAGCATCTATCCAACGGTTTTTTACACCGCTTTCGTTCAGATAGGTACTCACAATTCGTGTGCTGAAAATTTCCCCATAACTCACTATTTGGTCATAGTTAAAATTATATGATCCTTCAGATTCAGCCTCAATTAAGCATTCTAACTCAATGAATAAATTTTCAATATCGTTGTATGCATAACTATTGGTATCCTTTAGTAAGCCTGCTATAATTTCGTCATGAAACCGCTTAACCTCCTTATAAAAATGTTGTTTAGCTGTTACATCATTATTATAATGTGCATGAGCCAATTGCTCTAGTGCATTAGTTGTTTTACCCATAGCCGATACCACCACCAATAGCGGCTCGCCTTCATAAGCATTTAAAATACTTGCTACATTTTTAACTGAATCAGCATCTTTTACAGATGCCCCCCCGAATTTGAAAACTTTCACGTTAGTTATTGTTTTTAAAAGTAAGCGATAAATTGTTGTTAAACAACGTAATACTGCTTAATGCCTCGCTGCTAAAATATCTTTACACATTGTAAATTATGTTGCAATATACAATCAACCTGAAATAAAACCGAACGCGATTTGTAAGGAAGGCCGCTAATCTTATATTTGCCAAACTATTTATAAGCAAATTTTGTATGAGCAAATTTAACGTAACCACATTAGGGCAATTTATCATTGAGCGTCAACACGAAATTAGTGTGGCTAAAGGCGAATTTTCACGCTTGTTGCGCGATATAGGAATTGCTGCTAAAACCATAAGTCGCGAGGTAAATCGTGCAGGTTTAGCTGATATTATTGGTGAAGCTGGAAGTTCAAATATTCAAGGCGAAGACCAAAAGAAATTAGATGTGATTGCTAATAACTTAGTAATAGATTGTTTAACCCGAGGTGGTGAGGTATGTGCGGTAGCTAGTGAGGAAGACGATGATATTATTTACATTGATTCACCAGTAAGCAAAAATGCTAAATACGTGGTATGTATGGATCCGCTAGATGGTTCAAGTAACATAGATGTAAATGTTTCTATAGGAACCATTTTTAGTATTTACCTACGCGTTACCCCTGTGGGAACAAAAGCTACCTCTGAAGACTTTTTTCAGCCCGGTAACAAAATGTTGGCTGCAGGTTATTTGATTTATGGAACAAGTACCATGTTGGTTTATACCACAGGTAACGGAGTAAATGGTTTTACATTGGACCCAGGTATTGGTGAGTTTTGTTTGTCTCACCCCAATATGAAAATACCTGAAATAGGTAAGATTTATAGTTATAATGAAGGTAATATTTTAAGTGCACCCAAAGGTGTACAAGAATACATTACTTGGTGCCAACAGTTTGATAAGGCCACTAATCGTCCCTATAGTGCCCGCTACATCGGCAGCATGGTGGCTGATTTTCACCGTAACTTATTAAAGGGAGGTATATTTATTTATCCAGCAACAGATAAAGCGCCTAATGGTAAACTTCGTTTGTTGTACGAGTGCAATCCAATGTCATTTATTATGGAGCAAGCTGGAGGGATTTCAACCACAGGTAAGGAGCGCATATTAGATATTGTTCCAAACGCATTGCATCAACGAGTACCCATTTACATGGGTTCTAAAGGCATGGTGAATCAATTGCTTGAATTGTTAGACAAATAGAAAATTATAGTTTGAGGCTGCTTTAAACAAGCAGCCTTTTTTGTGTTTATGTTTTTCTTATGTTTTAAGTAAATTTTGTTTTACATCAGCGGTAAGTTTTTAATATAAAAAAAACCTATGTTCGTTTATTAGTTATATGATTATGATAAAGAAAATATCCATATTAAGTCTAGGTGTTCTCCTTTCTTTTGGTTCATTTGCTAGAGATAAAAAGCCAACAGAGGCTCCTAAAAATCAACCGTCAAAGTCTACCATTACAGAGAAAGTAAAAGCGTGTAAAAAACAAGATGGATTGTTTCCGCTTTATCAAGATACCTCAAATGGTGCTATGTACCTTTTGGTAAAAAAGGACCTTTTAAACAAGAAGTTTATTTATTTTAGTTATACCGAAAATGGTGTTGTGGCAGCAGGGCATTTTCGTGGCAGCTTTCGTGATAATATGGTGTTCACCATTAAACGCTATTTTGATAGGATAGAGTTTATTGAACAGAATACTGAGTTTTATTTTGACACAACCAATGCAATAAGTAAAGCCGCAGATGCTAATATTAGTAATGCCGTGCTGGTAAGTCAAAAAATATTAGCAGAAGAAAATGGAAGTATGCTTTTAGATGCCAATGCGATATTTTTAGGAGAAAATATGAGCCAAATCAAACCAACACCTTTTCCAGGTTCTATGGGCCAAATGAGTTTGTTGGGCATGCTTAATAAAGAAAAAAGCAAATACATTAAAACGCGTAACTATCCTGCTAATACTGATATTGTGGTGGAATATGTTTATGACAATCCCTCGCCACTTATGTCGGGGGGGAAAGAGGTGGCTAACGCACGCGCTGTGAGTATTACTTACCAACACAGTTTTATACAGGCTCCTGAAATTCCAATGCAACCGCGTAGAGACGACCAACGTATTGGGTATTTTGGGCAGCAAAAAAATGACATGACAACTACCAATGCGGTTGCTTATAAAGATATTATTCACCGTTGGAGATTAGAGAAGAAAGAAAACGGAGTGGCATTATCAGAGCCCGTAAAACCAATTACTTGGTGGATAGAAAATACAACACCTAAAGAATTCAGACCAATTATTAAATCTGCTGGTGAGCAATGGAATATTGCTTTTGAAGCAGCGGGATATAAAAATGCGGTAGTGGTTTTAGAACAACCCGATACTGCCACTTGGGATGCTGGTGATATATATTATAATGTTCTTCGTTGGACATCATCACCTCAGCCGCCATTTGGTGGTTACGGACCTAGCTTTGTAGATCCTCGTACAGGAGAAATTTTAGGTGCAGACATTATGTTGGAATATATTTTTGTTACCAACCGCATAAACCAAGAAAAGTTATTTGATGCTCCGCAGCCCTCATCATTCAATTCTAATTTGCCTGATCACATGCAAATGTGCGAGGCTGGCCATCACTTACATTTAACCAGCATGTTTGGTAACAGCGTGATTGAAGCACGTGGTTTATCATCTATAGAAAAACGTGAATACATGACGCAATCTTTGTATTACCTAGTTATGCATGAAATGGGTCATACCATGGGTTTAATGCATAATATGAAAGCAAGTCAACTTTGGAGCCCTGCGCAAGCGCACAACAAGGAGCTTACTCGTAAATATGGATTAATAGCTAGTGTTATGGAATACCCTGCTGTTAACCTATCCAACGATAAAACGAAACAAGGCGATTACTTTACAACGCGTCCTGGGCCTTATGATTTATGGGCAATCACTTACGGTTACAGCTCAGCATCTGAGGATTTAGAAGTAGAAGAAAATAGACTTACGGAAATCCTAAACCGATCATCAGATAGTACCTTGATTTTTGGTAATGATGCTGACGACATGCGTTCGCCAGGAAAAGGTGTTGACCCCCGAGTAAATATTAATGATTTTAGTAATGATGTTATTACATATAGTATCGATAGAATAAAACTCATTAATAAAATGTTGCCTGAGTTACCCAAGCGATACATCGCAAAAGGCAAAAGCTACCAAGAGTTAAAACAAGCTTTTGGTATATCAATTTCGGAAATGGCAAATGCAACCCAATCTATATCTCGTTACATTGGTGGCTTATATATTGATAGACATATGCAAGGTAACCCAGCATACACTCCTGTTTCATTAGCAGAACAAAAGCGAGCCATGAATGCTTTATCACAGTATTTGTTTAGTCCTAAAGCTTTTGATGCTGCAAATGGATTGTATCAAAATTTACAAAGCCAACGTAGAGGGTTTAATTTTTTTGGTGCACCAGATGATCCCAAAATACACGACCGGGTATTGTTGGTTCAAACTATGGTTATTGATCATCTATTAGCACCAACTACACTAAAGCGAATAACAGATAGCCGCTTATATGGCAATAAATATGGAGTAGTTGATGTATTAAACGATTTAACCAATGCTTGTTTTAAAGAAGATATTGGTGGAAACGTTAATACCTTCCGTCAAAACCTGCAAATAGAATACGTAAAAGAGTTAAGCAATATTGTATCGGTTAATAAGCCTAATTCTTCATATGATAACGTGGCTAAATCAGCAGTAATTGGTCAACTTAAAAGTATCAAAAAAATGATGACACTACTAGCTGTAAATGCTGAGGTTAATGCGCATCGCGAACATGTTTTATTAATTATTGATGAGGCATTATCTCGTAAGTAACTATTTTTCAAAAAGACTGATTACAGGGATACTCAGTCTTTTTTTTATTGGCACAACAATGGCGCAACAAGCAGATTCTAACCAATATTTAGAAGGTAAATTACAACGCACCGATTTAGAAAGTTTTAAGTGGTTTAAAGATAATTACAACCAATATAAACCTTCAATGAGTGTGGTAGAGGAGTTGGTCAAATTCGAAAAGTGTAGCTTGTTGGTTATATTGGGGACTTGGTGCAGTGATAGCCACGAATTGATTCCACAGTTGTTTAAAGTAGTCGATTTAGTTGGTTGGGAGAAGATTGAATTGATTGGTGTTGATAGAAAAAAGCAATGTAGTTCTATTGATATTAAACCATTAAATATTGAATATGTTCCATTAATAATGGTGTTTAAGGATAAAAAATTGATTGGTAAAATTATTGAAACTGCTGAGAAAACTATTGAAGAAGATTTATTGAAAATACTTGGAACTCACTAATGTATTATATCGTAATTATTAAAGTTTTCTAAATTTTCACCCTATTAATAGCTGAACTCCTCATAAAACTTGGTGGTGTGGCATAGATTCATAATTTTGCCCCGATGTCTGAGAAGAAACCACTAATTTTAGTCAGTAACGATGATGGCATTACAGCGCCAGGAATTCGTAATTTGGTTGATGCTGTAAAACATCTTGGAGAAGTTGTAATAGTGGCCCCTGATAGTCCCCAAAGTGCGATGGGACATGCTGTAACCATAAGTAAACCATTACGCCTATACCAAACCGATATTTATGGCGATATAATAGCCTACCAATGTAGCGGAACTCCTGCCGACTGTGTTAAGCTAGCGGTTGATAAAGTATTGCACCGTAAACCCGATTTAATGGTTTCAGGAATTAACCATGGAAGTAACTCAAGTATAAATGTACTTTACAGTGGCACAATGAGTGCAGCTATGGAAGCTTCCATTGAAGGTATTCCTGCAGTTGGATTTAGCTTGTGTGATTTTGCCTATGATGCTGATTTTAGCTTGGCCAAAAAAATAGCAGCCCGTGTTGCAGAGAATATTCTTGAATTTGGTTTGCCAACAGCAACATTGCTTAATGTTAATATTCCTAAAATAGCTGAAAACGAATTCAAAGGCGTAAGGATTTGTAGACAAGCAGTAGCAAAATGGAAAGAAGAATTTGATGAGCGTTTAGATCCTAATGGTCGAAAATATTTTTGGTTAACAGGCAAATTTATCAATAACGATACGGGTGAAGACACTGACGAGTGGGCATTGGCTAATAATTATGCAAGTATGGTTCCGGTAATGTTTGACCTAACGGCACACCATGCCATGCCCAGATTAAATAGTTGGGATAACAGTATTAAAAAATAAGATAGGTATGAAGCTAAAAGATAGTTTAATATTTGGCATTCTTGCCGGGTTAATAGGCCCGGTGGTTGGCGTACTGGTATTTTATTTTGTTAACTTCCGCAACAGCGAATTCAGTAGTTTTTTCCGAATGTCTGCTGCACAAAATTTACTCTCGCCATTGTTAAGTTTGTGCGCTGTAATTAATTTAGGTGTTTTTTTTCTTTTTATACGCAACAATCACCTTTATTCTGCAAGAGGTATTATTATTTCAACTTTCTTATATGGCCTAATAATTATTGGTTTGAAATTTGTTTTTTAATTAAAGGCGTAAACAAGTTTTCTGAAGTATAATGGTATCAATCCATTGTTGTTGTTTTTCATCGCTAAAGTGCCTTGCTGGTGTATCTAACTTACATAAACGTATTTGCTTATTTTGGCAGTGTTGTGCAACTTTCATTATTTCTGCTTTAACATTTGGCATGCCATTGAATGTTTTACGGGTAAAATAAACGGCTTTAAGTTTTGGCAAAACATCAACCAATTCCAATAAATCAAAAAAAGTTCTGGCACTCATATCAACAAAGTCTTCTTCCATTACTTCCTCTTCGCCATCTTCTACTTCAAGCGTTGCGATTACATCCGTAAAGTCTATTTTATATTTTTGCATAAATTCCTGCTTAGTTGTTAAAGGTGCATCTTTTAGAGGTTGACTTCCAAAGCAAATAGGCAATAAATGCCACAAGAAATTACGCGGCCTGCCAAAGAAAAAATCACCTGAATGGTGATGGTCGTGAGTAAAAGTTCCCAATATT
>CANLLM010000074.1 GCA_947491825.1 Bacteroidota bacterium | reverse complement strand
CAGCACCAATTGTATTAACAGGTACTAAAACGAATGTTACAACGTCTAATGCGACCTTGGCAGGTAACATTACCAATAATGGTGGCAACGCAGTAACTGCAAGTGGTGTGGTTGTTGGTGTTTCGCCAAATCCTACTCGTGCTACAGCTGGTGTTATAGACTCTACAACTAACCCATTGGTTAGCAGTGGTACATTTAGCTTAAACCTTAGTGGTTTATCTGCCTCTACTACATACTATTACCGTGCTTATGCAGTAAATGCGTTAGGTACTTCTTATGGTGCAGATAGTACATTTAATACCCCTGGTTCTGCTGTACTTGCTACTGTTTTAAAGGTTTCTCCAACAAACTTTACAACAACAACGGCTACAGTTGGAGGTAACATCACCTCGGATGGTGGAGCCGCTGTAACAGCCAGTGGCATTGTTTATGCTACAACAGCTAACCCTGCTTTATTTGGTATTGGAGTTGTGGATTCTACTACAAATCCTTTGGTAGCTTTAGGTACATTTTCAATCAATCCTGCTGGCTTGGTGCATTCAACCAAATATTATTACAGAGCTTATGCTACTAACAGTGTGGGTACCGCATATAGTATTCAAGATAGTTTTGTGACAGATCCGATAATAAGTACACTTCCATATACGCAAAACTTTGAAAGTGGTAGGGCGGGTTGGAATACGATGCTAACATCTACTAATACAAATGTTAACTGGATAATTGGTTTAGCTACAAATAACAACTGGGTTTTAGGCACACCTGCCAAAACATTCTTAACAGGAGCAAAGAGTGGTATCAATGCATGGGTGACTAAATTAACAGGTCAATATGATGTAGATCATGATGCTTCAGTGGTATCGCCTCAGTTTAATTTCAGTACTTTGACTTTAGATCCAATTGTTCGTTTTAATCATAAGTTCAAAAGTGAGTCAGATTGGGATGGTTTAATTGTTGAAGTTTCTATAAATGGAGGTTATTGGAGACGTGCTGACAGTGCTGTTGGTGCAGGAGGGAACTTTAATACTGCAGCAAGCTATGCTTGGTATAATAGTAATGTTACAAATTCTGGTGGTTCTACTGTTGCCCCATACTTTTCAACCGACTTAGGATCTGGATCTGCCTACACTAGCCAAACCAATGGTTGGATAGAAAGTGCTTTCCGTATAGTTGGAGCAGCTGGTCAATCTAATGTGCGCTTCCGCTTCCGCTTCATTGCTGATGGATTTGTAAACGATGAAGGCTGGGCCATTGACGATATACAAGTTGTGGATGTAGTTACTCCAACTACTGCAGCAAGTAATGTTGCCGTAACGCCAAGCGTAACTAGTGTAAATGTTACATGTACAGCTGGTAATGGTCAGGGAAGAATGATTGTTGCTCGCTTATCATCAACATTAGCAGTAGCGCCAACCAATAATACTTTATATGCAGCTAGTGCAGTGTTTGGTTCTGCCAATACAACTGGTACAGGTAACTTTATTGTATACATGGGTTCTGGCACAAGTGTAAGCGTAACAGGCTTAACAGCATTAACTGGTTACACCTTTGATGTATATGAGAACAATGGTAAATACATGCACATTAGATTCGCTAATGCAATAAGTAGCAGTACCACAACAACTCCAGTTAAATTAGTCAGCTTAAAAGCGGCTAAAATAAACGAAGATGTATTGGTTAATTGGACAACAGCTAGTGAAGTAAATAATCGCGGGTTTAATGTAGAACGCAGTTCAGATGGAAAAACGTTTGAGTTAATTGGTTTCGTAAAAGGATCAGGCAACTCCAGTGCAACCAACAACTACACATTACAAGATGCCAACGCTTTTGCAACAACAGGAGTAAACAAATTGTATTACCGTTTAAAACAATTGGATAACGATGGTAAATTTGAATATAGCCAGATTGTTACTGTTCAAAACGACAACGATTTAACCGCAGAAATTGTAACTTATCCTAATCCGTTTAGCGACAAGCTATCCATTGAGATTAATGGTGCAAAAGCAGGTAATGCAAGTATCCAAGTTATGGATATCAGCGGCAGATTAATCATGTCATTTGATAAAACAATTCTAGATGGTAATCAAACATTAACATTAGACGGATTAGCGTCATTATCGCAAGGTGTATACTTTGTGCGTGTTAGTGCATCTGGCTTAAATCATGTTACTAAGTTGATTAAACAATAATATCTAATTATAAACAGAAGAAGCCTCGGGAAATTCCCGGGGCTTTTTTCGTTTTTAGTTGTTTATTTGCTGCTTCATTTAGCATACTTTTTACTTATGAATAAAAATGCATTAATCGAGTGTGTTCCTAATTTTAGCGAGGGTGTTGATTTAGGAATCATCAAACAAATAACTGACCAGATAGAATTGGTAGATGGGGTAATCTTGTTAGACGTAGATCCAGGTAAAGCAACGAATAGAACCGTAGTAACTTTTGTGGGCCATCCTGATGCGGTAATTGAAGCTGCTTTTTTGGCTATTAAAAAAGCGGCCGAATTAATTGATATGAGTAAACACAAAGGGGAGCATCCACGCATGGGCGCCACTGATGTCTGCCCGTTAATTCCAGTAAGTGGTGTTACCATGGAAGAAACCGTTTTATACGCGCAGAAATTGGGTAAACATGTAGGAGAGGAGTTGGAAATCCCCGTGTATTTGTATGAATCTGCTCAGCCAAACGAGTCGCGGAATAATTTATCAGTTATTCGGGCAGGTGAGTACGAAGGATTTTTTGACAAAATTAAATTGCCAGAGTGGAAACCTGATTTTGGTCCTGCTCAGTTTAATGCGAAATGTGGCGCCACCGTTATAGGTGCCCGTGATTTCTTAATAGCTTATAACGTAAATCTGAATACAAAATCAGTACGTTTGGCCAACAGTGTTGCGTTTGATGTGCGCGAGGCTGGACGTGTAAAACGTGAGGGAGATGCAGTTACGGGAAAAGTATTAAAGGATGCTGACGGAAATGATTTACGTATTCCCGGCACTTTAAAAGCAGTAAAAGCAATTGGTTGGTTTATTGAAGAGTATAACGTTGCTCAAATTTCTATGAACCTAACTAACTATAAAACAACATCGGTTCACCAAGCTTTTGATGAAGTTTGTCGAAGTGCGCAAAGCCGAGGTTTACGTGTAACTGGAAGCGAATTAGTTGGGTTGATTCCTTTAAGTGCCATGCTTGATGCTGGAAAATATTACCTGCAAAAACAAAACCGTAGCATTGGGGTAAGCGAGCGTGAGTTGGTACATATTGCTGTTAAAAGTTTAGGTTTAGATGAGTTGGTTCCTTTTGATCCGGAGAAAAAAATAATTGAATACAAATTACGTCATGCAGAAAATGGACGTTTAATCCGCATGGATTTGCGTGCATTTGCAGACGAAACAGCAAGTGAAAGTCCTGCACCTGGTGGTGGAAGTATTAGCGCTTATGTGGGAAGTTTAGGCGCAGCATTAGGTACAATGGTAGCTAATTTAAGTGCTGGAAAACGAGGTTGGGAAGATAAGATTAGTTTGTTTAGTGATTTTGCTGCGCAAGGTCAACATGCAAAAGATTTATTACTCATTTTGGTTGATGAAGATACCAATGCATTTAACAAAATTATGAATGCGTTTGGTTTACCCAAATCTAATGATGAAGAGAAAAAATTACGAACACAAGCCATTGAAGACGCTACTAAATACGCTTGCGATATACCATACAGAATAATGGAAACTGCTTATGGCATTTTACCCATGTTAGCAGCTATGGTTGAACAAGGAAACCCTAATAGTGTTACAGATGCGGGTGTAGGTGTGTTATGTGTTAAAACCGCTGTACGTGGGGCTTATTTTAATGTATTGGTAAATGCGCAAGGATTAAAAGACCGTGCGTTTGCAGAAGATATTAAATCGCGAGCTAAACAAATTTTAGATAAAAATCATACCGATGCAGATGCACTAATTGCAAAGGTTGAAGCTGCAATTATGTAATAGATTTAATTGTAAATAAAAATGCCACATCAAATTTGGTGTGGCATTTTTGTTATTAGGGATGAAGTAATTTGTCGTAGTTGGATGAAAAAGTTTCAATGGCTTTTCTAATCATTTTGTCTTCACTACTTAATACAGTAAAGTAACCTTCATCTCGCCAAACTTGTCTTGCAATCATTGCCTTTATTAAGAGCCTTACCTGTTTTTCTGATTGCTTAATTTCTTGATCAGTAAAATCACCTCTCCTGTTTTCTTTGATGAAAGAAATAAACGTATTCCATAAAACATCATTCACATTAAATGAGGCATTAAAAGTTGCCGCATTTTTATAAGTTGTAGTTAAGGTTTTACGGTTCACATCCATAAAATTATAAGTAAACCTACTTAACAAACTTTGCTCAAATAATGCCGCATAAAATTGATTGATGTAGCTGGTATCAATTGCTACAAAAACATCGGGTGTAATACCTCCACCTCCATAAACCTTTCGGCCGTTCGTGGTTTTGTATGTTGTGCTGTCTTTAATTTTCAGTTTCGTTTCATCACTTACTTCACCATCTTCATACCTATTACTTATTTCATGCTCGTAGGCGGCTAATCCATTTGTATAATCTTTTTGTATACAACGGCCAGCTGGCGTGTAATACCGCGATACTGTTAATCGTATGGCAGAACCATCAGTTAACTTAAATGGTTCTTGCACCAATCCTTTACCAAAGCTCCTTCTTCCTAAAACAACGCCACGGTCCCAATCTTGTAATGCGCCACTCACTATTTCACTGGCACTAGCACTGCCTTCATCTATTAAAACAATTAGTTTACCGCTTTCGTAATTGCCAGGATTCTCAGCCTTGTATTCAACGCGCCTTTGGGTGCGACCTTCGGTATAAACAATTAACTTTTTATCATCCAAAAATTCATCTGCAATTTCTGTAGCAGCACTTAAATATCCTCCGGGATTGCTACGTAAATCCAATATTAAGTGTTTTAACTGTTGGGCCTGAAGTTTTTCAAGGGCTTGTATAAACTCTTGGTGTGTACTAGCAGCAAAACGTTCAATTTTAATGTATCCTGTTTGGTTATTTAACATTAAAGCAGCATCAATACTGTAAATAGGAATTTGCCCTCGCGATATGTTATAACTTATTTTGCGTTTACCATCCGGTCTAAATAACTGTACCAATACTTTGGTGCCCGCTGCCCCTCTTAACAATTTAAATACTTGTTCGTTTTTTATGCCAATACTAGCCACATTTGCTGTATCTACTTTTATAATTCTATCTCCAGGTAAAATACCAATCTTCGATGCTGGCCCATCCTTAAGTACATTAGCCACCATAATTGTATCATCCAAAATACTGAACTCAATTCCTACACCTTCAAAATTACCTTCTAAACCTTCGTTGGCTTGCTGTAAATCTTTCGCAGGAATATAAACACTATGCGGATCAAGTTGGGTTAATAGTTCTTCAATTGCTACATCTTCGAGGCTATCCACATCAACTGTATCTACATATGCCTCGTTAATAATGCTAAGTATCTGACCAATCTTGTTTTTACTTTTAAATAAAAATGGCCCTCCTTCTGTATTTGGTTTTAGCCATATGCCCAATATTATGCCCACAACTATTAACAATGCGTATATAAATGGTTGCCAAATTGATTTGTTCATGTATGTTCTTCGTAATAAGATTCAAAGATAACAACCACACGAACGCAAAAAAGGTTTTTATGGTTGATTTTTGTTTAATACAATTAATTGATAAAGTAATGGCCACAAAAAAAACAATAGCCAAACCGGTAAAAGTTGCCGCGAAAAAAGCCATTGAGAAGGCTGCTAATAAATTAGATAAGCGCACCACGGAGCAAAGTTCAAAGTACAATCATTTGGAAAAGATGAGTACTAAGGAGCTACTTGCTAATATCAACACGGAAGATAAAAGTGTTCCTGTTGCAGTAAACAAAGCCATACCTAAAATTAAAAGTTTGGTTGATGCAGCATACGATAAAATGAAAAATGGTGGTCGATTATTTTATATTGGAGCCGGCACAAGTGGCCGATTAGGTATTGTTGATGCAAGCGAATGTCCACCAACTTTTGGTGTTCCGTTTGGTTTGGTTGTAGGTATAATTGCAGGAGGTGATAAGGCCATACATAAAGCCGTAGAGTTTGCCGAAGATGATGAAAAACAAGGTTGGAAAGATTTAAAAGCGTATAAAATTTCCAAAAAGGATGTATTGATAGGTATTGCCGCAAGTGGCAGTACGCCCTATGTTGCTAGTGCATTAAAAGAGGCTAATAAAGCAGGTGTTTTAACAGGATGTGTAGTTTGTAACAAAGGCAGTAAGGTAGCAGAGGCAGCTCAATTTCCTGTTGAGGTGGTGGTAGGACCAGAGTTTGTTACAGGTAGCACCCGAATGAAAAGTGGTACTGCACAAAAATTAGTATTAAACATGATTAGCACAAGCCTAATGATCAAATTAGGGAGGATTAAAGGAAATAAAATGGTGGATATGACGCCCACCAATAACAAACTTATTAAGCGTGGCGCAAAAATGATTATGGATGATTTAAAAGTAGATGAACCTAAAGCAACTTTACTTTTAAAAACATATGGAAATGTGCGCAAAGCAATTGCTGCTGTTAAAAAGTTAGATTTAACTAAAGACTAATGCGCTAAACCCCTATATTTGCTAATAGCATGAAGGAACTGTTGGCTAAATATATTGCTGTAATTTTAACCAGTGCAGTGAAATACTTATTTGGAGTATTTACCGCAATAGGCACTCATTTAAATTTTATCGAAACCTTATTATGTACCGTTGGTGGTGGCATGTTAGGTGTTGTTGTTTACTTATACTTGTGGGATGGCATTTTGTTTTTATATCATAAAATAAGACCGCCTCAACCAAAGGTTCATAAGCCTGTTGGAAAAAACCGCAGGAAACTTTTAAAGTTTATCATTAAGTATGAAATTTTAGGGATCGTAATTCTTACTCCAGTTTTATTGTCTGTTCCCGTAGGTACAATTTTGGCTGCTTCATTCGAAGAAAATAAATGGAAAATAAAACGCTATATGTTTTTTAGCTTTTTAGCTTGGACATTGCTTACCTATGGCTTATATGTGTTGTTGGATTTTAAACTAACCGACTTATTCTAATACTCGCTTTTTTCAACTAGCTCATACAATATTCCATCTTTTAAACCTGCACTTGGTGCAAATAGCTTCTCTATATTTGCCCACTTTAAAATTTTAAGGTATAAGAATGCCGAGTGTTCCATTACATCAGCTCTATCTGGATTTAATTTATAAGTTTCTATAAGTTTTGTAATACTCATTTTTTTGATGGTGTGATAAAATTTATCTAACTCATCAATAGTAATAGAAGGTTCAGTTAAACTTGGACTTATAATGTTGGCTATTTTATTTATGGTACCGCTGGTTGCAATTGCACGCGAATGTTCTATAGCTTTAATATGATCCTTCACATATGATTCTAATGCATTCCAATTTTCTTTTTTAATGGCATTGTCCAATAACCTCACCGTTCCTACATCAAAACTTGCACTATCGTATGCTTTTAAATTTTGTATCACAGTCATCTCTGTGCTTCCTCCGCCTACATCTATTGTAAGGTAATTGCGGTCGGGTTTTAGGTAACGTGTAATCGATTTTAAAATTAACTCCGACTCACGTTTGCCGTCAATTATATCAATATTTAAATCAAATTCTTCAGCAACCTTTTCAACTATTTTTTCCCCATTTTTTGCTTCTCGCATGGCACTAGTAGCACACGCCATGTAACTATGCACGCCAAATACTTCCATCATTAACTTAAAGGATTGCATAGCTTTATAAAACATTTGTCGTTTCTCTTTGCTAATTTTCCCTCTATTAAATGCATCATCACCCAATCTAATCGGTATGCGAACAAATTCCACTTTTTTAAACGGTTCTAGTGGGTTGTCGTTTAGGCGCGCAATTTGCAGTCTAACTGCGTTACTTCCAATATCTATAGCTGCAAATTTCACCTTGTGGTATTTTTAAGTTGACAACACAAGTATATACAATAACACTAAAAAACAGTATTATTTTTTTAACAAGTTAATCGGCCAAGGTAAGCGGTTAGCTATTAATCTGTGGTAAGGAACTAAGAGTGCGCCAAATCCACTAAAAAATCTACCCACGCCCTCAATATCCGAACCTTCAAAATCTAAAACTATGCTCTGTTCACTGTATTCATCAATCAGCCTATCAAATAAAAAGTACATTGCTCTTAAATCACGGCCTAGATTATTTGAGGCGCCTATTTGATATATCATTCTGTTTTGGTGAACGTATAAAGCTACACAAGCAAGACAATTACCTTCGTCATCTTTCACTTGTTTGCATGTTAATAATCCGCGCTTATTGGCTTCATCAAGTAATTTATTCAAACGGTCATAGTCTGCTATGCTAACTTTTGCGGTATCGTTTGCTTTATTTTCGATATAAAATTTAACAACATGTTCGTGATTGGTTTCACTTACCCTTAAATTATTATTTTTCGATTTATTAATATTTCGTTTGTTGTGGTCACTAAATCCTTTAAATAATTGCTCGTATGTTTGATGAAGATAAAGCAAATAATTATTACGTCTTTTAAGTTCAAAATTCACTTTCGCGCCACTATCATTTTTCTCATTCAAACAAACATTAATGTACTTGTAATTTTGTGGAATGGTTTCAAAAAATTCTGTTATACCTGCTTGTAATTCATAACCAGCACCAATAAATATACCTAGTTGTTGCGTAAAAAATGGCTGATAGGCTAAGGTATAAAATTTTTTAAGTGTGGGTAGGGGCATCACTGCATGGTAATCACCTAAAACAAGCGCATTCCAATCAGGAGCAGCAATATCCAAATACCAACTATAGCCGTATACTAGACTGTTGTTAGCATTTTTTATGCATTCATCCCACTTAGTTTTATCTATTTCTTCGTACTTAAAAAATCTAATTAAATTCAATTTTTTCTAATAGATTACAAAATGTTCGCTTTACGTGGGGTGATACAAATGTACTATTATGCCACAACGTTACATAAAGTCCGTTGTAATTTTTGGTCGTATTCAATAACTTTTTATTAATTTCTTCCATTTGGTGCGCACTATACTTTAGGTATTGGATAGCCGTGGTATCCATAAAGCAAGTTGGATAGCAAACCAGCTTGGTTGATTGATTTAGTTGTAAGTCGAAAAAATGGTAAGGCATACAAGTACTTGCCCTAAAGCCTATCTGCTCTGCATAGGCCATTGTATAGTCTTCGGTTATGTTGGCATCAATTAAATTACGATAAGTTTGTGGTAGGGTTAACTTTAAAAAATGTTGTCGGCTGCAATCAATTTTATGTGTAATGATATTACTTAATTTACCTTTTTCTTCAAGCAACATCTTAAAGTTTTGGTTCGATGCATAAGATGGATGTAATCCTATAAAATCAGAATTATTGCGGAGCTCTTGCAAAAGCGTTTTAAATGCTTTACCATTAATCCGTATGTTTTTATCGTACCCACCTTTATTACTCATCAAAATAAAATAACCTAGTTTACCTCGTATACTTTTTCTAATAAATTGATAAGTATTGTATGGGTCGTATTTAGCATCTAGAGTTGATTTAATTTGAATAAGTATTTCATTTAAATCAAAACTTAATGCTGATTTAATGATTTTACCTAACCATCTTTTTGTATCTAAACCATGGTATAAATAGGCAAAATCAATATCAACAGTTGTAATGGCATTAAACTGGTGTTGTTTAAATTCAATGTTTGGGTTAATTGCTTTTAACTCCTTTTTTAGCACCTCACACCAGTGATCTACTAGAGGAAATTGTAGGAAATCATGATTAAACGCGATGCTGTTCTTCGCCTCAAATCGGCCGTGATGGTCTCTTTTAGCGTCTTCATATTCCTCATACCTGCTCAATAAATAAAACGAGGCAGCAAATACATCAAATGGTATTACACCATTTTCATTTGGCCATAAAATGGTATGCCAGGTTTCATCATTTGTAACGTCAAGCTTTTGTTTCTGTATGTAATTCTCAAACAATAAATCTATAGGTATAATTTGTAGGCTATTTTCTTGTTGGGTTGGAGTGTAGTTTATTTTAACTCCAGTTGTAGCATTAAAGTCGTCTATATTTGTGGTAACTGCATACCTTATGCCAAGGCGGTTGCCCAGTAGCTCAGTTAAAATGTATTGTAACCTTTCGGTGTATTGTGTTGTTAATACGGTAACCAATCTTACTTTATTTGGTATGCAATTTAATAGCAGTTAAGTATAAACGGTAATCAGTGGCTTATTATTTCAGCATCAAGGCTGATGTGTTTTTTTATGTGCTCATCTTTCTGGTTGATATGCAGTTCTTTATCTTTAATTTTTAAAAACTGTTTAAAGCCTTTAAATTGCGGCAGATTATGAGCGAAGAAATATTTAAAAAAGTTGTAAGCCATGCAAAAGAATATGGCTTTGTTTTTCCTAGTAGCGAGATATATGACGGACTTGGTGCAGTATATGATTACGGCCAAAATGGTGTTGAGTTAAAAAATAATTTACGCCAATATTGGTGGAAAGCCATGGTACAAATGCATGAGAATATAGTGGGTATTGATGCCGCAATTTTTATGCATCCTAAAACATGGAAAGCTAGTGGACACATTGATGGCTTTAGCGACCCTATGATTGACAATAAGGATAGTAAAAAACGTTACCGTGCTGATCAATTATTGGAAGATAAAATTACCAAATACGAAAAAGAAGGTAAAACCAATAAGGCAGAAGAGTTGCAAGCTGCGCTTGATAAAGTTACGCTTGACAATGATTTAGCAGGGTTTAAATCATTGATTGAGCAATATGAGATTGCTTGCCCTATAAGTGGAACCAGAAATTGGACAGATGTACGCCAATTTAACTTAATGTTTAGTACCGAAATGGGTGCCATGGCCGAAGATGCTGATAAAATATATTTACGCCCTGAAACAGCCCAAGGTATTTTTGTGAATTTTTTAAATGTACAAAAAACGGGAAGGATGAAAATTCCTTTTGGCATTGCACAAACAGGAAAGGCCTTCAGAAACGAAATTATAGCCCGTCAATTTATTATGCGTATGCGCGAGTTCGAACAAATGGAAATGCAATTTTTTGTTCGTCCGGGTACACAAAAACAATGGTACGAGTATTGGAAAGAAACGCGTATAAAATGGCACAAAAAATTAGGATTGGGTAATGACAATTATCGTTTTCATAACCATGTAAAAATGGCCCATTATGCTGATGATGCGGTTGATATTGAATTTAACTACCCATTTGGATTTAAAGAACTAGAAGGTATTCACTCGCGTACTGATTTTGATTTAAAGAATCATCAGGAATTATCGGGTAAAAAAATGCAATATTTTGATGCCGAATTAGACGAAAATGGTAAAGCATACGGTAATTATATTCCATACGTGGTAGAAACTTCAGTTGGTTTAGATCGCTTGTTTTTATCTGTTTTATGTGCATCATATAAAGAAGAAGAAGTTGGTGAAGGTGACAAAATAGACACACGTGTTGTGTTGAGCTTGCCTGCAATTTTAGCTCCTTATAAAGTGGCTAT
>CANLLM010000073.1 GCA_947491825.1 Bacteroidota bacterium | reverse complement strand
TATTAATTGGCAAACATGTATTGGCTGCACCTATGCTTAAAAAAAGTGGTTTAGAAATTATTCCTACTGGATACATGCTTATTGATGGTGGTAATATTACATCTGTAAGTTACATGAGTAACACCACGCCTATACCTGCCGAGAAACATAGCATTGCCGCATGCACAGCCATGGCAGGCGAAATGTTAGGTTTGCAAGTTACTTATATGGATGCAGGTAGTGGGGCGCAACATCCTATATCAACCAAGATAATTAGTGCGGTACGCGAAAGTGTAAATGGACCAATATTTATTGGCGGTGGCATTAAAACTCCTGAAGGTGCCATTGCTGCTTGTAATGCAGGAGCTGATGTGGTGGTAGTTGGTAACGCATTTGAAAAAGAGCCTGAACTTATTAGTCAAATGGCAAAGGCAGTACATGGATTAAATAAAGTATAGGTATCATCTTCACCTATCAAATTAGCCTTAAAGCAACTTATGCTTCACAATATGTAGTCATTCCTGTTCGTAATAATTTTTGGGGCTAAACAAAAGCGCGTGTTTGGAATTAAACTTACAATTGCTTTGTATAGGTGAAGTGTTATTTAAATTCTATTACTCAACCTCACATAGATCAAATCCTTGCAAACTATTACACCCCAATACTTCTATTGACTTAATTTGTTAAGCCAAAGTTTGACAGTTACACCAACAAAGATGATTGTATACTGGAAAAATATCGATTAATTACACGCACATGAAAAAATCTACTGATAGCAATGCAATACAATCACCCGAAAAGCTTTATTTATATAAGGCCATTTCGCAATTGGAAAATGCGGGTAGTGGATTATACACTGCTATTCATATTTATAAAGATGAAGTAATAGCAACATATAGGGGCGAGATACTTACCGATGCAATAGCTAAAAAACGCGCTAAGAAAGGAAACGACCAGTATTTTATAGCCATGCTTGACGGCAGTATTATGGACTCTATTAAAAGTGATTGCTTTGCCAAATATGCAAACGATGCAATGGGACTAGGTACCTCGGTGTTTAAGAACAACAGTAGAATCGCATTAGATGAAAATAATAATGTTTGTATTATAGCCAATAAAATGATTAAAAGCGGGGATGAAATTTTTTGTGGTTATGGAAAACGTTACTGGAAAAAACACCTAACAGCTACTGCTAAAATTTAAGCATGTGGTATTGTTTCTCTCATTAATGCACGCACGATCAAATCTACTTTTCGGTTCTGGTTATTGTTACTATTTACGGGCTGATGTGCGGCAACCTTTATTAATTTTAAAGGCATCGTTTCAAAAAGGTTAAACAACCCCTTTAGTAGGTCGTTATTTTGTAAAGGACTTCCTTTTTTTGTGAGGTAATTGTTCTCTAGAATTCGGTGTTTTCTTGTTGTTAGGTTAACTGCATATTGGCTATCTGTAAATACCTCAATTTTATCGAAACTTATTTTATTAAGGCCTAGGTATTCAACAGCATTAATTATAGCCTGCAACTCCATTCGGTTGTGTGTGGTATTTTTGGCAGTCCCATTAATAATGTGTTCATTATTACTAATTTGAATAATAGCTGCCCACGCACCGTATTTTAACTGTGTATGACAACTCCCGTCAGTATAAATCCGAATGGTATTTAGCGCCAACATATCACATCAATTGAAGGCAAAATGAATTCAGCAGTAATTGTTGTGATGCAGCAGTATATGATCATTTTTGATTGTAAATAACTTCTAGTAAAGTTTGTCCAACTGCCTTCAATGTATTTTTGTCAATGGCACTCATGTTATCATTGTGGGTATGCCAATGGTTAGGGAATCCGGTGCGTGAAGCCGCATCGTAATGTATAATATCGATGGTTGGTATTTTAGCGATTTTATTTACGTAGTAATGGTCATCAATGATACCCGCCTTTTGGTAGTACATAAAATAATTGCTGTAACCTAAATTATGTCCCGTTTGCCAAACACTTTGCAAAACAGTTTGCGCAGCTTCTATAGAAACTTGCTCCCAAGCAAATTTTGCTTCGGGTGCTCCAACCATATCTAACAAAATACCAAAATTGGCTTTGTAACCCGGCTTATGCAGGTTGGCACTCCAATATTGAGAACCTAAGCAGTAGCTGTTGTCATATTCTGGCTTACCTAAATCTTCGGCATCAAATAAAACAATATCAACCCCAACAGATGGCGGAATTTGTTTTAACGTTTTTGCAATTTGCATCAACACACCTACTCCACTTGCACCATCATTTGCACCTAAAATTGGCTTATCGATATCTTTGGTATCTTGATCGGCATAAGGGCGGCTATCCCAGTGCGCACACAATAAAATTCTAGTCGATGCTTGGGGATTTATTTCTGCAATAATGTTTCTAACATTTAACTTTTTGTTGTCAAAATTGGTGATGGCAGCTTTTTGTTCAATTACATAATCAGCATATTTTTTCAATTCACTTACGATCCAATCACCACACTTTTTATGCGGCTCGCTGTTGGTTACACGAGGTCCGAACGAAACTTGTTTTTCGACAAAATAGTAGGCACTATCTGCATTAAAAACAGGCGATACTTGTTTATATGGTGCCGCAATTTCTGCTGTTGTGGTTTCTTGTTTGGGTTGATTTTTGGGCAACTCGTTACAGGATACGAATGCTACTGAAAACAGTATAATAGTGCTTATTTTTATTTGGATAAATTTTTTCATTTTGCTGTTTAATAACACGAAATCATAAACGATCATGATCAGTTGATGGTATAGCTTGTTCCTTCTTTGCCATCTTTAATTTCGAAACCAATTTCTTTTAATTTATCTCTTATTAAATCAGAGGTAGAAAAATCTTTACGCGATTTGGCATCCGTTCTAACATCTAAAATCATATTCATCAACCCATCAATTTTATCCGTATGTATAGCATTTTCTAGTTTCAAGCCCAACACATCAAACACCATGCTTCTCATTAATTTCACCAATTCACTTTTATCACTTTCACTAATACTTTCTTTACCATCATTTACACTGTTAACAATCCTAACCCCTTCAAATAAATGAGCCAATGTAATTGGCGTGTTAAAATCATCATCCATGGCAGCATATATATTGGTTTTTAATTCGCTGATATCACAGGTAGATGTTGCTGATGATTTTAAATCATCTAACAATTTCATGGCATTCATTAATCGTGCAAAACCTTTTTCGGCTGCTAGTAATGCTTCGTTGCTAAAATCGAGTGTGCTGCGGTAGTGAGCTTGTAGCATAAAGAAACGCACTGTCATTGGACTATATGCTTTATCCAATAAATTGTGGCTACCCGAAAACAACTCAAATGGCAAGAAAGAATTACCTAAACTCTTACTCATTTTTTGTCCGTTTACGGTAAGCATATTGGTATGCATCCAATAATTAATAGGAGTTTTATGGTGATTGCAAGCTACGTTTTGTGCAATTTCGTTGGTATGGTGCGTAGGCGCTAAATCCATCCCTCCTCCATGAATATCAAAACGGTCACCTAAATATTTTTTACTCATGGCAGAGCACTCTACATGCCAACCCGGAAAACCTTCTCCCCAAGGGCTAGGCCAGCGCATAATATGCTCAGGTTTAGCTTTTATCCAAAGCGCAAAATCCAATCGGCCGCGTTTATCAACTTGTCCGCCAAGTTCACGTGTTCCGTTTAACAAATCATCCAAGTTACGACCCGTTAATGCAGTATAGTTGTTCTCTTTTGCAAACTTTTCTACATCAAAATATATGGTACCGTTACTTTCGTAAGCAAAACCATTGGACATAATTTGTTTGGTCATTTCTATTTGCTCAATAATATGACCTGTTGCCGTTGGCTCAATGCTTGGAGGTAAGGCATTAAACGCGTCCATTACATGGTGAAAATCGATGGTGTAACGTTGTACTATTTCCATCGGTTCCAATTGCTCCAGTTTTGCTTTTTTGGTGATTTTATCTTCCCCTTCATCTGCATCATTTTCTAAGTGACCCGCATCAGTGATATTGCGCACATAGCGTACTTTGTAACCTAAGTGTTGTAAATATCGGAACACTACATCAAACGAAACAAAAGTGCGCGCGTTGCCTAAATGTGCATTGTTGTAAACTGTTGGTCCACAAACATACATGCCCACATGGCCAACATGTATTGGTTCAAACTTTTTGGTTGTACGCGTTAGCGTATTGTATATTTTTAGGTTGTGGTTAATCATAACCGCACAAATCTATTAAAAGGATAATGGTATATAAAATAAAAAGCGTCCCGAATGTAACTTCGGGACGCTTTTACTAGTGTTTTAATTAAAACGGTAAATCGTCTGAGGCAGAATCGGCTGTAAAATTTGGTTCATTGTCAGGATGAAACGGATCTGGTTCTGTAGTTGATCCTCCAGCACCTTGACCTTGAATTTTCCATGCACGAGCGTCTGTATACCAGCGGCCATTGTATTCGCGACTTTCGATGTTTAACGATGCAGTAATTACATCACCAACATTAAAACGTTCAAGGTCGTTAACCTTCTCGTTCATGGTGCTCATCATTACTTTACGAGGGTAGGTTTCTTGCGTTTCAATTACAAATTCTTGCTTGCTCCAAGCCTTGCCTGCTTTGCTAATTCCTTCTGTCTTGTTCATTTTCTGAACAATTTTTCCTGTTATGTCTAAAGCCATACGTATAAATTATTTATTGTTTTTTGCTTATTTACAGCACCATAAGCATATATTTTTGCAAATGATGAGATGCGAAAATATTAGAAAAAAGTATGTTTTGTATGCACGTTGATAATTTTTTGGACAAACAATATTCGTTGTTTAAGATTTAAGCTTACCAATCCTAACAATAACATTATCCAGATAGGCAATTAACTTAAGCGTTTAGGGGCATCTAACAGGTATTTTCTTTTTAAAAAGCTTCTTCCTTAAAAGTTAAAATAAATTACTTCCTAAAAGTAAATTTTCACCACAAAAATAGCTGTAATGATACAAACTAAATCAACCAACAACATCACGCTGAGGGCGTAACGGCTATCTTTAACATTTACCGAACCAAAGTATAATGCTACTACATAAAAGGTGGTTTCCGCTGCACCTTGAAATAAACACGAAAGCTGTCCAGCAATACTATCGGCACCGTAGGTTTTCATTGCATCAAGCATAAACCCACGAGAACCACCTGCACTAAACGGACGCATTAATGCAACAGGTATGGCTTGTATAATTTGTGGATCAACACCAAAAGCAGCAAGCACAGAGGTTACGCCACCCATTACAATATTCATTAAACCAGAGTTGCGAAAAATACTCAAAGCAACCAACATGGCTATCATATAAGGTAAAACACGTACACCAGTTGTAAAACCATCTTTGGCACCATGCACAAACGAATCAAAAATATTGGTATTGTTGGTTTTAAAAATCTTTTCTTGAAATATACTGTAAGCAACAATGGCTAAAATAATAAACAGCAAAACACCATTACTTAGGTTGCCTGTAAAATGAAACTTTTGAATACCCGTAAGCTGATTGACATAAAACAATAAAAAACCAATTACTGCACTAATAGCTGTTACAAAAGCAATGACAATTGGATTTAATAAATTAATACGTTGTTTAATACTAACGAAAATTAATGCGGCTATGGTTCCAACAAAAGAAGTTATAATGGTTGGCAACATAATATCGGCAGGGTTTGCCGCATGCTGTGCCGCGCGATATCCAATAATAGATGTAGGAATTAGGGTTAACCCAGCAGCATGTAGGCACAAAAACATGATTTGGCTATTACTGGCCCTTTCTTTGTTGGTATTTACATCTTGCATGCTCTCCATAGCCTTTAAACCAAATGGCGTGGCGGCATTATCTAAGCCAAGAAAATTGGCAGCAAAATTCATGGTCATAAACCCATAAGCAGGATGGCCTTTTGGTAATTCGGGAAATATCTTAGCAAAAAATGGTGAAAGCACATGAGCCAATTTAGTGATGGCATTGCTATCGTTAAGTAGGTTTAACAACCCACAGAAAAAAGTAAGGTAACCGATTAATGGCAGCCAAATGTCCATAATGGTGTTTTTACAGGTTGGAAAAATACCATCAGCAGCTTGTTTACCAGCTGCAATTTGAACAATTCCATTATCCATTAATTGATAAGTACTATCGCCTGTTGCATTGGCATATATCTTATTGGCCTGCAACACTGCAAATAAAGCCGTATCACTTTGTTGTAAATTTATAGTTTCAATCTCAGATATGATGGTAGGGTCGTTCTGTTTACCATTAACCAAACTACCTAAGGTATATATTTGGCCGGTACCCAACATGTAAAAAATATAAATTGCGCTTAGTACGATGATGTACGACCAAAATCTGCTTAATGCCATAATGCGTATTACTTATACCTCAATTTTACAATTTAGGCATAACTAACCTACAAACATTTTGTTAGCACATGTGGATAGGATAGCCATTTTTACAGCCAAGTGTTCACTTTAATTGATGTTGTATTAAAATACGCTTAACTGCTACGCCCTTATTACTTTTAACCTGAACCATAAATAACCCATTAGCCATTTTGCTGAGCGAGCAACTTCTTAATTGTTGGCCATGTAATGTATTTACCAAAACGCCCGATAGGTTATAAAAATTTAATTCAGTAATATTTTCATCACTAGTAAGATACAACATGTCATTTGCGGGATTCGGATAGATGCTTACCTGTATGTCTGATGATTCAAAAAGTCCAGTTACTTGCATGTTTATGGTATCTGTATGATTCACGCAATCATTGCCATCAATCATCTGTGCATGGTAGTTACCAGATGAATTAACTAATAAACTTGATGTGGTTTTTCCGCTCATTAATGTTCCGTTTTTAGACCACTTGTATTGTTTACCTTGTGCTGAACTAACGAACAAGGTATCTCCGCTTTGGGTTAAACTTATTGGGGTTAATGCGAAAGAAAATGCTGTTACTTTTTTAGAGGAACTTTTTGCCCCACCTTGTGTTTGCAACACATAATAACTAACTGCTGAATCAAATTGTGTTGTAAAATTATTACCTGCAAAAACCTGTTGAGTTAATAATGAATCGGCAAACCATTTAACACCACTTCCAGAAGCCACGAGTTGCATTGGTTTCCCATCTTTGCAAAAACTAAATTGAGTAGCACCACCGGGTGCAGGTAAATAAAAGTTTTTTATAAAATAAACATCTACTTCACCAACTACCCTTATATTATTGCCATCTATGCTGTTGGTTGTGGTTGATTGAAAGTTCCCTCCCATATACCAATTACCTTGTTTATCAACAGCAATCGCAGTTGCATAAGTCCAATCAACCTGACCTAATGTTTTAATCCAATTGGCGTTTCCGTTCTCATCAACACTCATCATTAAGGCATATCGCTTATTGGAGGTGCCATCGCCACCTAATTGCCCACCAAATGAAAAGGAAAAATTATAATCTACAGCCACAGCAATTTTATCATCATGAGTTAACGTAATTGCATTGCATGTAGCGTAAATGGTATTAGCCTGTTTAGCCCATTTTAAATTGCCATTATATTGATAAGATGCCAAGAAAAAATTTTGCTTATTGTTGGCATTACTTAAAATAGTTCCTGAAACATTAATCGGATTATAAAACAAGCCCCCAATAACAACTTGATGTTGTGAGGTAACAACAATATCAGTAATATGCTCTAGGCTAGTTGTTGTACTTGGAAATATTTTACGAGCCCATTTAAAATCACCTTGTTTATTAAAACAAGCCGTTATGATATTAGCACCTGTGAAGGTGTCGTTCTTAATATATACATCAAAATGACTATTAGCTGTAACATAAACCAAACTGTCACGAAGCGCAATTTTACCCATCCTGGCACTTATGCTATTACAACCTATAGGAATGACTAAACGTGCTTTGCCACCAGTATCAAGCTTAGCGATGTATAATGATGTTCCACCATGATGAGGCATAGCAGGTAAACCATCTAAACTAAAATTGTATTGACTAAATGAGCCACAAATCCAAACATTGTTGCTATCATCAACCAACACATTTCCTAATCTCGGTTTCCAAGATTGTATGGTTTTTTGAAAAAGCTGCGTACCGTTTTGATTAAATTTAAAAAGTGTACCAGGATCGTTTATACTCATGTACACATTAAAATTCTTATCCACCGCAAGGCCACTTACTATTTCAAGATTTGGTACTACATTAACTCCTGCAATCCAAGTAAAATTGCCGTTAGATGTGAATTTTGCCAAGAAATAACTGTACGAACTCCCTCCAATTTTGTTTAGTGTAGTATCACCAATTGTGATACTTCCTGCCATGCGACCTGCCACGTATACATTTCCAGAATCATCCGTAGTAATCGCATCAAAATTGTCGAATTGCGTAGAACCAAAATTCTTTAGCCAAGTATTTTGAGCGAACGTATACGTTGAAATAAAAACTAATATTAAGAATAGGATATTTTGCTTTTTCATTCTGATAAACTAAGTAGTACAAATATGCTCATAATAGATTAGCTTGCTAGTAAATTAAAATTATAATGAGTAATAACTGGGTAGAAAAAGACAATAAGCTGAGTAAAACCTACAAGTTTGATTCGTTTATGGATGCCATTAATTGGATGGGTAAAGCAGCTTTAGTGATCGAATCATTTGATCATCACCCGGAATGGAGTAATTTGTACAACAAAGTAAATGTAATTTTACGCACACATGATGCTGGTTACATTGTAACCAATAAAGATCGAAAATTGGCGCAACTACTTGATGACGTAGACTTATAGGTTATTATTTATGAGCGGTAACTCACATACGCGCTGGTAATTGTAACTTTTAATTGCGTCATTAAATACCGGCAAATGCCTGTATCCATGGCAATCGCTGCCAACCATGTGCACCATTTTATTTTCAATTAGAAATTCGGCTGTTTTTTTCACTTGGGGCGAGTAGTACCCAATTAGTGAAAACAAGTTAATCTGAAATAATATTCCTTGCTCAAAAAGCGCTGTAAATTTATCCCTATCCAAGGCTAAAAATGCATACCGTTCTGGATGAGCAAGTACGGGTTTATATCCTGCTACACGTAACTCAAACAAGGCGCTTTTAAAATTAGCAGGCTCTTCTGTAAAGGGCAATTCAACGAGTACATGGTTTTGACCAAAAGTAAGCAAATTGCCTGATGCTATTTTCTTTTCAAAAGTATCATCAATCATGTATTCGGCAGCAGCTTGTATTTCTATATTTACACCTTGAATTTTTAGTTCGGTATTGATAATATCTATAGCAGGTAAAATATTTTCGGGGCCATTTTTATAAAAATCGCCCATGATATGAGGTGTAGTAATTACCTTTTTATATCCACGTTCTGCAAAATGCTTGAAAACTGTAATACTCTCATCTAAACTTTGAACCCCGTCATCAATATTAGGTATAAGGTGGCTGTGGATTTCAGTTGTAACTGGATTTATAAAAGTTGAATCAGCAATTTTAGGCTTGATATTAAAAAGTTTGTTAAGTATACTCATGGTTAGGTTCGTTATGGCAATGTTGTTTTTCCCATAACATAAAATCGGTATGTATTAGGCTAAGTATTCTTTTAACGACATAATATTTGGAACGTTTAAAGAATCCACTCTTCGCTCATCAGCCACCATCAATGATACCCAATCCAAGCGATGAATAAGTTCGTAAACGCTAAGCAAATTGTATTGTTCCAACTGCATGATGATTACCTTATGATTTTCTACTTCTAGCAAACCTGTAATAAAATCAAAACGCATATTTAAACGCTCGTTTTGGCTTGAGTTCATTACAAAAAAAACAGAATCTAAAGTATCATAATAACTCTCAATCACGTTATGATTCATTTCAGGAAGAACATGAACAAAACATTCATGTTTAGCATTTTCCTGTATTTGTTGAGCAAACCTAATTGCAATAGGCTCAAGCAAACCATCAGCTAGCACCACGAATTTACTCTTGATTCTAGAGCGAAGTTCATGAAATAAAGCCTCAGCCTCATCATGGTATAGTTCTGTTTCTGCTATGGTTGAAGCAACATTTTTAAGTTCCTCTTTATAATCTTTTCCAATTAACTCACCAAGTAACAACACCAAGTAGGTAAGAGAAAAACCCAAAGCCATTCTCGGTTGAAAACCACTTTCAATTTTAAGTGTATAGGCGCTTGCGCTTTGTGCTAATTGCTCAAGCTTTCCTCCTGTAGTGAGCACTAATATTTTACAGCCACGAAGTTGGGCATCGCTAAAAACAGCAATTGTTTCTTCGGTGTTACCGCTGTATGAAGCCGCAATTAACAATGTTTTCTCGTTGGCGTATGCAGGCAAGCTATAATCAGCTAAACAAGTTACAGGTAAAGGCATATCGTTTATAAAAAAAGCCTTGGCAATTTGGCCGCCAATACCACTGCCACCTAAACCTGCAATAATAATATTGTTAAAATCTGCTGCTTTTAGTCCGTGAGGTATGTAATTATTAATTGCGTAATTAATCTGATAACAGAATTTATTTAGCGCTTCGTGCTGCTCGTTCATATAGCTATTTTTACTTTTTCTTAATTAAATTCATCAAATATTGACCATAACCACTTTTTAAAAGTTTCTGGGCCTCTACCACTAATTGTTCACTTGTTATCCAACCATTTTTGTAGGCTATTTCTTCGATACAGCCCACTTTTAATCCTTGGCGTTCTTCCAATACTTGTACAAATTGCCCCGCTTGCATCAAGGAGGCAAATGTTCCTGTATCAAGCCAAGCAGTACCACGTTTTAAAACACCAACTTTTAATTTTTTACGCTCCAAATAAACACGGTTAACGTCTGTTATTTCTAACTCACCTCGTGGTGATGGCTTAATATTTTTGGCAATATCTACTACTTCGTTATCATAAAAATATAAACCAGGAACCGCATAATTAGATTTAGGATCTGCTGGTTTTTCTTCAATGCTTAACGCATTCATATGTTCGTCAAACTCAACCACGCCATATCTTTCTGGGTCGTTAACATGGTAAGCAAAAACAACACCACCAACAGGATCATTGTTTTCCTTTAACAATTGACTTAAACCAGCACTAAAAAATATGTTATCACCCAAAACAAGGGCAACTTTATCTTTACCAATAAACGCTTCGCCTATAACAAATGCCTGGGCTAAACCATCAGGGCTGGGTTGTTCAGCATACTCAAACCTACAACCCACTTGACTTCCATCACCTAATAATTTTTTAAACCCAGGTAAATCATGCGGTGTTGAAATAATTAATACTTCACGAATACCTGCTAACATAAGCACCGATAACGGATAATAAATCATTGGTTTATCATAAACAGGCATTAACTGTTTACTAACAGCAAGTGTTAATGGGTGTAAACGTGTACCGCTACCTCCTGCTAAAATTATTCCCTTCATTTGGTTGTTTTCTTTTGTTTAGCGTGCTAATAGAGCGTACTAAACTACTTTTTATATTTTAATTACACAATATTATAGCTAAAACTAATGGCTAGCATACATTTTATTGTAGTAGTTTTGATAATCACCACTGGTAACTTCATCCATCCAAAGCTGGTTATCCATGTACCAATCTATTGTTTTTTCAATACCTTCTTCGAATTGTAATGATGGTTTCCAACCCAATTCATTCATAATTTTGTTGGCATCAATGGCGTAACGTAAATCATGTCCTGCACGATCGGTTACATAACTAATCAACTTCTCCGATTCACCTTCTTGTCTGCCCAAACATT
>CANLLM010000072.1 GCA_947491825.1 Bacteroidota bacterium | reverse complement strand
CCATAAGCGCACCACGATTAAACGGTGAACTTGGGTCAACCGCTATAATGGCTAGCTTTTTCCCTAATGAGGTAATGTATCCTGCCAAGGCTCCAATAAGTGTACTTTTGCCTGCACCTGGAGGGCCTGTTATTCCGATTACTGGAATACTTTTTGTAAAAGCAAGTTGCTTTAGCAATTGCTCATATCCGGGCCACTCGTTTTCAACTAAGGTGATACAACGAGCCAAGGCGCGTTTATCACCACTGTAAAGTTGTTGTAATATGTTGGGAATGTTGGTGCTCAAAATAGATACTTATGCGCACGCAATTTTTTCTACACGGTTTCCGTGTCTACCACCCTCAAAAGGAGTGCTAATAAATGTATTGGTTATTTGCTTGGCTAAGTCTAAAGAAATAAAGCGCGCAGGTATGCACAATACATTGGCATCGTTATGCTGACGGGCCAGTGCCCCCAACTCCTCCAACCAACACAACGCGGCACGAATGCCTTGATGCTTATTGGCGGTTAATGCAACACCATTGCCGCTACCACAAATTAATATGCCTAGTTCGTTTTCTCCTTGCTCAATTGAAGTTGATAAAGGATGCGCAAAATCAGGATAATCAACAGAAGCATCACTAAACGGACCAAAGTCTTTTACCTCGTGTCCGGCTTGCGTTAACATGCCTATTATTTCTTGTTTGTAAGTAAAACCTGCGTGGTCGCCACCAATTGCTATTTTCATATGATATTAGTTTACACTTATTACTTAATTACATTTCCTTTTTCAACTTTAACTGCTACCAATATACTTAACTCATATAAACCATAAAGTGGAATAAACATAAGTACCATGCTGGCAATATCGGGAGATGGGGTTAATAAACCGGCCAACACCATAATAACCACTATTGCGTAACGCCTGTTTTTGCGCATCCACCCACTACCCAATACACCAATTTTAGCCAAGAAATACACCAAAATAGGCATTTCAAAAATCAGTCCTGTTGCAAAGGTTAAAGTTGCAATAAATGACACGTATGAATCGAGATTAATTTCATTACTAACCAACTCACTCACTTTGTATGAACCTAAAAAATTGATAGAAAGTGGTGATAGAAAGAAATAGCCAAATAATATCCCGATGAAAAATAATGACGAGCTAAAAAACACCAAGCCTCTTGCATATTTTACCTCCATGGTACTTAATGCGGGCTTCATAAAACGCCACAACTCCCATAGAATATATGGAAAGGCGAGAATTAACCCTGCTACAAAAGAAACAAAAATGTGCTCGGTAAATTGCCCACTCATACTAATGTTTGAAAGTACAAAGCCCATTTCTTTGATACAATACTCATCACCATCGGTAACCAAATGAGACAAATCACACAACACTTGGTAAGTCCAAAAATCAGTATGAACAGGTCCAAAAATAATGACATCAAACAGAATATACTTATTAAAAAAAGCAGCAATGGCAAGTACTAAAATAGCTATAACAGACCTTACAATATGCCCTCTGAAAGCATCAATATGATCGAAGAAACTCATTTCCTTCTGATCCACAAATTCATCATCAAGTTGATCGAGTGCCATAGTTTTGAAGTGCGAAAATAATCAATTAACCCGGATTATTATTTTGTAAAACAAAGTAAAAGCGATATTAGAAAATGAACATTAAACCATACTGGTTGTAATGCTTATAATGAGCCTTCAGCTGCATTGTTGAAATTAATAATAAAATAGGATTAATAAGAATAGCTGTCTTTAGTGTTATCATTTGATTGCCTTTGTAGGCCGAATAATCACATTAAAATGTAATGCCAATAATTTAACCTACAAAATAGACTGATAACGAGTTGTTTTAAACCAACAATAATTATATTGCACGGCTTTTTAAGCGTTTACTACATGAAAAAAATATTCTTTTCAATTTGTATGATGCCTTTGTTGGCATTTGCACAAGCAGTGCTGCCAACCAGCTGGAATTTTACAACGCCTGGTATCTCAACCCCACCTATTGGCTGGACAACAGGGTTAGGTACAAACGGTAATTTAACATACTCTGGTACCGGTTTTTCTGTTGGTAGCGATGGGCTATCTTGTAGACTTGATGGGAAAGATGAGTTTTTAACCGTTTGGTTTAATGATAAACCAGGTAACTTAAGCTATTACATCAGAGGAACAGGCTTTGGCACTAACCCACCCTTTGCGGGGTCGTTCAAAATTCAAGAGTCGGTTGATGGAAATACTTGGGTAGACATTCGCACTTTTATTGCAATGACCACAACACTGACTCGTTATTCTGAAACACTTAACGCAACGAGCAGATACGTTAGGTTTTTTTATACCGACAAGCAATCTGGCACCAACGTGGCACTTGATAGTGTGTTGATTCTAAATTCTCCGCCTCCAGCCGCAGGTATTTTGGTTAAACAAAATAATGTAACCTTAATAAACGGCAACACCTTTGCCTATGGCAATGCACCAAGCAAGTTATTTACTTTCCAAAACTTTGGCATATCGGCTAATTTAAAAGTTGATAGCATGGTATTAATTGGAGCAAATGCAAGCGAATTTAGCATTGGCGCTTTTGATAGCATTACCCCATTTAATAATGGAACAGATACCTTCTCGGTGTATTTTAATCCAAGCGCAAATGGTTCCCGTTTTGCAACATTAAAAATTTACAGTACAGATAGTGTGCGCAGTCCATTTAATATTAACCTTTACGGTGTAGGCGGACTATTTGCTACCGAGCCTACCAGCCAAGTTGGGAATGTTACTATTAGCAATGTAAAAACACATACTTTTAATGTAAGCTTTAACAGAGCAGTTGGAGCCGAGAAATACATTTTATTGCGCAAAACAGCAGCTACTATAACAGAGACGCCTTTTGATGGCGTTACTTACCAACGTGGCGATTACATTGGTAATGCGCAAGTGGCATACATCGGAAACGACACCACATTGCTTCGTCCAAATTACATTTTAGCAAACACCACTTATTCTTTTGCTGCTTTTGCATTTAACGGACCAACTGGTTTTGAAAACTACAAAACAACTGCTGCACCAATTGCAGCCACTACTACACAAAATGGCACTCCGGGTAATTATTACAGCACTGTTGATACCAATAGCCTAAACTTTTTAGTGGCATTGGGCAGCCGTGTAAGAACACCGCACGATACCATTTTTTACAGCAACTATGCATCAACTATGGTTAATAATTATTTGGCGCGCGATACCAGCATGGGCCGCAAAGTTGTTGAGTGTGTATATACTGGTTTAAGACATGTATATCAAGATCCATTTATTTGGTGGACCGGTACAAATAGCGGAACACTTACACGTGAGCATACCTTTGCCCAAAGCTGGATGCCAAGTAATGGCGGCACAGGAAGCGGTTGGCCAGCAGTTGGAGGAAAAGAAGTTTTAGAATACAATGACATGCATAACCTGTTTCCTGCAGATCAAACTAACGCAAACGCAGTAAGAAGCAATAATCCCTTTGGCGTGGTATTAAATGCAACAAGCACCTCGCCAACAGGTTTTGGCAAATTGGGTACAAATGCAAATGGCGTTACGGTTTATGAACCACGTGATGAACAAAAAGGTGATTTAGCTCGTGCTTTATTTTATATGTTGGTAAGATACAATGGAGAACGTAACAACCAATGGCGTTTACCTGCAGGCCAAGACATTAACCTGCTTTTACAATGGCACCAACAAGATCCACCCAGCCCAATTGAAATTGCACGTAATGAATATATTTTCGCTACACAAAAGAATCGAAACCCATTTATTGATAACCCAGGTTGGGTAAACAAAATTAACTTTGCTACCATGGCTTATGTACCAAGCCAAAATGCAATTTTAGTTGACTTAACAGCACCAAATGGCGGACAAACATTCATGGTGGGTAGTGTACAAAACATTACTTGGAACCAACAGAATATTGATACCGTTGTGATTGAATACCGCACCGCTGCAACTGCTCCTTGGATCATGATTACCGATACCGTTCCTGGTAGCAGAGGAACATACAGCTGGAACATACCTAATGCGGTTACCAATACTGCTTTGGTGCGTATTAAAAATAAAGCCAATGCTGCGATTGCTGATTCAAGTGCAACTACTTTTAGAATTGATGTGCCTCGTAGTGTGAGCATCAATTATCCTACAACAGGCGAAACTTGGGTTAGAGGTAAATTTTATACTGTAACTTGGAATCAACAAAACTTAGACACATTGGTGGTTCAAATACAAACAGCCCCAGGCGGATATACCACACTTGGCAAAACATTGGCAGCAAATGGCGCATTTACATTTAATTTAACATCAATACCAACCACCACTGCTCGTATTCGTGTTATCGATCCTATAAATTTAAGTGTGAGTTCAGTATCTCCTAACTTTACTATTGTCCAATCTACTTTAAATATTATAACAGTTCCAGATTCTACATGGGAGGGCAATCAAACCAAAACCATTGGCTGGAATAAAACTTTTGTAGATACTGTCGAAGTTAAATACACAGGCCTAAACATAAAGACCAATGTAGTTGACACGGTTACTGTTGCCAACAACATTACTGGAGATAGCTTTAACTTTACTTTACCTAATTTATATAGCAACATAACCGTTTGGGTAAAAGAGGCAAGTGCTGTTAAAGCCACAGCATACAAGGTTTCCGACACAATAAGTTTTAACATTAAACTAGTTAACAGCGTTAATAATAAGAATTTAATTAACCAATTGATAACTGTTTATCCGGTACCTAGTAATGGTTTGGTATATGTAAATATTCCGGTAAATCTTCAATTAGATAAAATTGAAATATTTGATGTTAACGGCAAGTTGGTTGATACCACTACATCAACCCAAATTAACTTTAACAGAAAAGGATTGTATATTATAAAAGTAACTACGCACCAAGGTTTAGCCACCAAGCATATTATTATTGAATAACGTATTCAATCTCTCTATAAAAGTTCGCATAACTATACTGGTTGTGCGAACTTTTTTATTGCCTTAAAGCCAACTTTAACCCAAATTATGCAGTAGAAGGCGAAGAATGAGCTGAACTATCTGCATTAGTTGGGTAAACCCGTACCGAAGCCTCGGTATAGAAAATCAACTTTTGTGTGAAGTGTAACGGAGGCACAAAAGTTTGATTTTCTTACATCGATTATTCTATTTGTATCCCAAATGAATAATTTGGGTTTAAACTAATACCGAAAGCACATTCAAAATAGTCCCATATCGGCAATGCCCTTATTGAACTATTTTCATGTAATACCAATGTGATTTGTAAACTATTTCAGTGATATAAATCGTACAGTGGTATATGCCGATAGGAAAGATGTTTGGTACAATGAAGTGAAACGAAATTGAACCATTACTTATTTCACATCGGTATAGCATCTGCATTACCATTGTAAAATTATTTTCTAGTTTGGACTAGAAAATGATTACAATTGGTATAAGTTGCGGTATGATAAAACCCGGACCAATTGGTGTTTTTGATAGTGGTTATGGAGGACTAACCGTATTAAAAGAATTTATACAAACCTTACCTCAATACGATTATTTGTATTTGGGCGATAACGCACGCGCACCATATGGTACACGTAGTTTCGAAACTGTTTACGAGTACACATTACAATGCGTTAAACATTTATCTGAACAAGGTTGTAGTTTGATAATTTTAGCTTGTAATACAGCATCGGCTAAGGCATTGCGTACCATACAACAAAACGATTTACCAAACCTTGAATCGCACTTACGTGTGTTAGGCGTAATTAGACCAACTAGCGAAATAGTGGGCAAGTACACCAAAACAAAAAAAGTAGGCGTATTTGCAACAAAAGGCACTGTTGTTTCAAAATCGTATGTAGTAGAAATAAATAAGTTTTACCCAGATGTGGAAGTGTTTCAGGAGGCCTGCCCTATGTGGGTTCCGTTGGTTGAAAACAACGAACATTTAAACCCAGGCGCAGATTATTTTATAGAAAAACACATTAACCAATTGCTAGAACAACAACCCGATATTGATACTTTTTTATTGGGTTGTACGCATTATCCTTTATTGGTTGATAAAATAAGAAAGTTTACTCCTGATCACATTACCATACTTACGCAAGGCAAAATAGTAACCAATAGTTTGGTTGACTATTTAAACCGACATCCTGAACTCGAAAAAAATTGCAGTAAAGGTGGTACACAAAGCTATTTAACCACAGACGATACTGCTAATTTTAACGAACACGCAGGTACGTTTTTGGGTAAAAATGTTTTCAGCAAACAGGTGAGTTTGATATCGAGTTAATCAATAAAAAGTCGAATAGGGTTGAATTAAAGATTCAAATGCCTATATCAAATTTATTTCGTGAATAGATTACCCGAAGAGCCCTTATTAATAATTTTAGTAAAACTAATATCACAAACTATTAATTGATTTCGCATGTGTAACGCGAAATTTAGAATGAGAGGTTAAAAATTTATGCAATTGGTGGTACATTTGCACCCACATAAATTAAGCACATGATTAAGTTTTTAATATATCTGTTTTTGTTTTATGCACTGTTTAGGTTGCTATTTGGCAAATACATGGGCGGTACGGTAAAAACAAAAGTATTTAGGTTTGACAAGCATCATCACCACCATTATAACAAAGCAGACCAACAAAAAACGGAGGGTAATGTAACCATCAACCCTAAAATTAATAAAACACAAAAACCAACCGATAAAAACATTGGTGAGTACATAGATTATGAAGAAGTAAAATAAACTTTGTAATTTACCCTGGCAAACAAACATGGAAAAACAACTACGCGCACTTTTATTAAACATGCTTGGCCACCGCAACTATTTGGCTTTGGTAAGTGATGTATACATACGTTTAATACGTGGTGGATTTTTAAAGAAAAAATACCCTGAATTGTTTTTTTTAAAAGAGTTGGTTAAACCGGGTTTTGTTTGTGTTGATATTGGTGCAAACGTTGGTTATTACTCGGTATTTTTATCCCAGCATGCAGGTCGTAACGGCCATGTGCACGCGGTAGAACCGGTTGATTTATTCGCTAAGTTATTTATTAAAAACACCACACAATTTGGTTTAGGAAACATTACTTTACACCAAACCGCATTAGGTAGCGAAAATAAAACCATACAAATGGGAACGCCTATGGTTGATGGTGTTTTCAGGCACGGACTTACCAAGGTTATTGATGGCGATACCAAACAAAACAACATGCAAACCTATGATGTAAACATGCGTGTGCCCGATGAGTTGTTTGCTAACTTAACCCGTTTTGATTTTTTAAAGTGTGATGTAGAAGGCTACGAGATTTACGTGATGCCTCATTTTATAAAAACCATTGCTAAGTTTAAACCCACTATACAAATGGAAATCAGCAGTGCCGAAAACCGTAAACTTATTTTTGATTTGTTTTTGCCTTTGGGTTACCAAATAAACGCCTTGGTTGATTTTGCTTTAAAGCCTATTAACCCAACCGAAGCACTTCATTACGAAGTTGGCGATTTTTATTTTGTTGCTCCCACAATAGTCTAAAGCATCAACCACATCAATAAAAAACCTAACCCGAAGCCTGAGTAAAGTTGTTGATGGGTGTGAGCTTCTAACACCAGGCGAGATGTTGCTGTTAATCCACTTATCAATAAAATAGGTATCAATAACATTCTTACATCAAACATCATGTTGGGAGATAAGGCCAATATCAGCCCAACCAATGCCCCTAATGATGTGGCATGTGCGCTTATTTTTGTGCGAAAGTTAATGATTAAAACGGCTACCAAAATACATGCACTACCCAACATATAACCTTGCATTACGTGTGGTGTACCCATTTTAACAAATAGATAATAACCAAAAAGATAAGCTGTAGCTGTTACAATGTAGGGTATGTGCCTATCATCTGCATCATTTAGCATCATGTTATTGGTAAAACCTAAAGCTTTTCGGGCTACCACCACAAACAAAGGAATTAACCCCGTACTGATAAATACATAAATGATATAAAACCACTTGGCCTGTTGCGTTAACCCAGCCTGTAAGCGTGGGTTTAATTCTACTACCGCTAAAAACCCCAAAAGATTTACAAACACCGGATGAAAAACTACGGAAAGTAAAATGGCCAAGGTTCTGATCATGGTTTTGTGCAAAGCCCCCTGTTACATCAAGCCTTGTATAATTTGCTCCATGGTTACCCCTTCCGCTTCAGCCTTATAGTTTTTAACTATACGGTGGCGCAGCACGTTAAATGCAACTGCTTTCACATCGTCAATATCAGGGCTATAGTTGCCACGTAACAATGCATGGCATTTGGCGCCTAACACCAAAAACTGTCCTGCACGCGGACCAGCACCATAGCTAACATACTCGTTAACTTTAGCCCCTGCTAAAGGAGTGTTTGGTCGAGTTTGTGCTACTAGTTTAACTGCATACTCCAATACATTATCGGCTACAGGCACTTTGCGTACCAATTGTTGGAAAGCTAGAATTTCGTTACCATGTAAAATCTTATTTAAATTAGCTTGATAGTTTCCGGTGGTTTTTTTTATTACTTTAAGCTCTTCTTCTAATGTTGGATACCCCAAAATAACATTAAACATGAAACGATCTAATTGAGCTTCAGGTAAAGGATAAGTTCCTTCTTGCTCTATTGGATTTTGTGTTGCCAAAACAAAAAACGGTTGCTCTAAATGATGTAGTTTCCCATTAACAGTTACGTTACGTTCTTGCATGGCCTCTAACAAAGCGGCTTGTGTTTTTGGTGGCGTACGGTTAATCTCATCGGCCAAAACAATATTAGCAAACAAGGGGCCACGCACAAAACTAAACTCGCGTTTATCGTTTAATATTTCGCTACCTGTTATATCACTAGGCATTAAATCAGGGGTAAACTGTATGCGGCTAAAGTTTAAATCTAACACCTCCGAAATGGTACGTACCAACAATGTTTTTGCCAAACCCGGAACACCCACCAATAAGGTATGTCCGTTTGCAAAAATCGACATCAATACGGCATCTACAACATCGTGTTGCCCGATAATTACCTTGCCTATTTCGCTTTTTAATTCTTTAAATTTTTGGTGAAGCGCATTGGCCGCTTCTACATCGTTTGTATAGTTTGATATACTCATTTATAAAATAGTTATTTAGTGATAACCTCATTAAGGTTCACACAGGTTTTATACTGCTCACTAATTTGTATATAAAATGCTTTCTTGTGTTTTTCTATCCAATTTTGCATGGCCAACATTTGTTTGCGTTGCATGGCTAAAGCTTGCATTTTTTGGTAATCATCACGCAAATTTGCGCGGTGAGGGGCGGCCTCAGATTTTAAGTAAAATACCCGCCAAGCTTGCTGCTTATCTGGTGTTGGCAATGTAATCTGTTCTGGTTCTGTAATTTTACCAGGTTCTAACTTTTCTATCTGAAAAAAGATGTCTTTTGGCAATTCGTCCAACGGAATTTTGTTGGTTCCTACAGTTCCATCAGTTATATAACCACCATTAGATTTGGTGTTTTCATCATCGCTAAATTTCAGCGCTGCTTTTTCAAATGTTAAGGAATCAATTTTTATTTGCCACAATAAACTGTCTAATATTTCTTTTGTACGTGACACATCGCTTCTAAATACTTGTGGTTTAATTAATATATGTCGCACATTAATATCATCTCCTCTCCTGTCAACCAACTGCATAATATGATAACCATATTTTGTTTCAATAATTTTCGACACACTATCGGGCTTAAGTTTAAAAGCAGCAGCTTCAAATTCTGGCACCATATCACCACGAGTAAAATAACCTAGCTCACCGCGCTTTTGTGCCGAACCCTTATCATCACTGTAAATCAAAGCAAGTGTGCCAAAATTATCCCCCTTTAAAACACGCTCACGCAACTCACTAATTTTTTCATGGGCCAATTCTTTTGCTTCTTTACTAACTTTAGGAATCATGATAATTTGCGCTAACTGAATTTCTGCACTATAGTATGGAAGACTATCTAATTTATCTAACTCGTTAAAAAACTTCTTTACATCAGTTGGAGAAACTTTAACATCACGCAAAATTTTGCTTTGCATTTCTTGTACCAATAATCCTTCTTTTATTTTCTCTCTGTTATTGGCTTTAATTTCAGTGATGGTTTTACCGTAATAGCTTTCCATTTCCTTTTGGCCGCCTGGAAATTGTGACGAGAAGAAGCGAATCCGCTTTTCTAGCTCTGCATCTACCCTTTCTTCGCCTAATGGAATGCTGTCCCATTGAGATTGTGTAAGTAGCATTCGCTCTACAATTTTCTGACGCATGATGGCACAACGAGCACTGTCGTTTAATGATCCAATGTCTTTTTGTAATTGTTGAAATTCTACTTCAATTTCTGATTGCATGATGATGTTATCGCCCACAACCGCTGCAATTTCATCAATAACCTGACCTTGTGCTTGAGAAGCTATACACAAGAAGAATATATAACTTAAAATAAAGAAAGTGTGTTTCATTAAAATACTATAAACGAAAGTTAAACCTCACTAGTGTGCATTTACCAATGTGGACGTAAATATAAGCTCATACCTGCAATTAGAGAAATTATTTGTTTACAATGGCAAAACAGAAATATCCAATGAATGCTGAGCCATTGATATCATGCCCCTATACGATTATTTTTAAAGAACCTGGGAAACGCGGACTAAGGTAAATGAGTGTATATTAACTATGTTAAATGGATGTTTATCACTAGTAAGTATGGTATCCTATTACATACTAGCATATAATAAATTGGATGTTTAGTGCACAAAAAAAGTCGCTCTTTTTCGAGCGACTTTCAATTACGATAATGATGTTAAAATATTACAGCGAAATGCGCTTAAATAAAGTAACTGTTAGGCCGTTTTCTACTTTATCAAGCATTTGTGCCACAGTTAAACTACCGTCTTTAACAAACTCTTGGTTTAATAAGGTATTTTCTTTGTAGAATTTAGCCAATTTACCTTGAGCAATTTTTTCAATCATGTTTTCAGGTTTACCTTCAGCACGAATTTGGTCTTTTGCAATTTCCATCTCACGCTCGATAACGGTTGAATCAACACCATCTTTATCCACCGCAGCAGGATTTAAAGCTGCAACTTGCATAGCAGCATCTCTGCCAGCAGCAAGATTCGATTCAGTAGGAGCATTGTTCATTGCAACCAATACACCTAATCGGTTTGAACCGTGTATGTATGCAACCACATTATTTGCTTCAACTATCTCGTATTTAACAACGTCAATTTTTTCACCAATCTTACCTACTTGCTCCATTAAGCGCTCGCTTAGTGGTTGTCCAACTAAATCTAATGCTTTTAAAGCATCGGCATTAGCTGGTTTGTTTGCTAAGGCAAGATCTGCAATGCTATTTGCAAATTTTACGAAGTCTTCATTTTTAGCAACGAAATCTGTTTCGCAACTTAATTGAATGATGATTCCTAATTTATGATCAGCAGAAGTTTTTGCAATAATTGCACCTTCTTTTGCATCCCTATCGGCACGAGCAGCACTAACTTTAGCCCCTCTTTTACGAAGGAAATCTACAGCAGTGTCAAAATCACCATTGGTTTCGGTAAGGGCTTTTTTACAGTCCATCATTCCTGCGCCTGTCATTTGGCGCAATTTGTTTACATCAGCAGCACTAATAGTACTCATTGTATTATTATTATTTGATAATTAAATAATTTTACTTTAAACGCTATACAAAAATCGGCCTTGCGGGCCGATTTAAGTTAAGTTTTATGCTTCAACAGTTTCTTCTGTTTTTTCCTTATCAGTGTCTATTTCCTTCTCCTTTTTGCGTTCGGCAAGGCCTTCCACAATAGCATCAGTAATAACACGAGATATTAAAGCGATTGATTTTGCAGCATCATCATTTGCAGGGATAGCGAAATCAACTACAGTTGGATCTGAGTTGGTATCTACCATAGCAAAGGTGGGGATATTTAGTTTGTGTGCTTCTGCAATGGCAATGTGCTCACGCTTGATATCAACAATAAATAATGCAGCAGGTAAACGGTTTAAGTCGGCAATGCCTCCTAAAATCCTATGTAATTTTTCCTTTTCGCGTTCAACCATTAAACGTTCTTTCTTGGCCATGTTGGTATAAGTACCATCAACAGCCATTTTGTCTAGGGTTTGCAATTTCTTGATTGATTTACGAACGGTGCTGAAGTTTGTTAACATACCACCTAACCAACGTTCGGTTACGAAAGGCATGTTTACGCGCTTAGCTTCGTTTTCAATCATTTCTTTTGCTTGCTTTTTTGTTGCAACAAAAAGGATTTTACGACCTGATTTAACAATGTTTTTGATGGCGTTTGCGGCCTCTTCAAGCTTAACAGCAGTTTTGTTAAGGTCGATAAGGTGGATTCCATTTTTCTCCATAAAAATGTACGGAGCCATCTTAGGATTCCATTTGCGGGTTAAGTGACCGAAGTGCACACCCGCTTCCAACAACTCTTGTTGTGTGATTTGTGACATAT
>CANLLM010000071.1 GCA_947491825.1 Bacteroidota bacterium | reverse complement strand
TGTTCCTAATGTTAATGAAGTAGCACAAATTTGTTTATTAGGCGCAATTGCAGCCGATGGTAATGCATCTACTTGTATCCTAACACTATCTGAAATGGCTAAAGGACAAACACCATTTTGAACCAAAACCCTAAACCAAGTGGTTTGGGTTAAATTAGCATAGCTATAAGGATTTACAATAGTAGTTCCAATATTATTCCATGTGGGTAATCCATTACTCAATTGCCAATTTACTATAGTTCCTCTTTTATTAATTAAGGTTAAGAGACCACTGTTTATGCCAGTACAAACGGTGTCGGTGCCAGTTAAATTACCAGCAATTGATACTGAATCTACCGTAATAATTACGGGTAAGGTATTTACAGTTGGGCATAATCCACCACTTTGAATGACTGCCCTGTACCATGTTGTTTGAGTAAGATTCAAATAGTTTTGAGTGGCACCTACGTTATTAATAATACTCCAATTTGTAAAAGGGGCCACACTTAGTTCCCATCTAACCACCGCACCTGTATTGCCACTTAGGTTTAATGTTCCAGCATTTGATCCACTACAAACTGTTGCTGCAGTGCCAACAGTTCCTGCAATCACACCTGGATAAACGGTAACTTCATGTAACAATGAATCGCCTTTACAAGCATTTACAATAGGTGTTATATAATACCTAACTACCGCATTGGTGCTGCCAATATTGGTTATTACTTGCGATATGGGACTTAAGGTATCTGTTGTTTTGCTGTAAAATCCACTGGTATTTGTGCCTGATAACAGGGTGGCATTATATTGATACAGTGTGCCTGCAACGCCCGAATTTAAGACAATATTGGTTTGAGAACCTGAACAAATGTTGCTTGCAGATGTGACGCTTAATATGGGTTTTGGTTTAACAGTTACATCAAAATTGACAGGCTGACCTATACATAATGTTGGCGAGGGGCCCCTTGGTGTAATGGTATATCTGACCAAGGCATTTGTATTGCCGGTATTGGTAAGTTCTTGGCTTATGGAGCCATTTCCATTTGAAAATCCAATGGCATTGCCATTGATGAGACTTGCAGTATACGTAAAGCTTGTACCAAAAACCAAACTAGATGGCGTAAATTTAGCGGTGTCTGATGAACAGATACTGGCTGAACCCCCAAGGGTTGAAGGGATGGGGGATACCGTAACTTTAATAATAGTATCGGGCGATACACACCCATTTGCAAAGGCTCTGATGGTGTATATAACGGTGTCTCCAGAAGCACTCGCATTCACTAGTGTGTTAATGATTGGTCCGCTTACTGCATTGCTGGTATCTCTGAAACCGGTGGTAGCACCTTTGGCAATGGCAGTCCATGTAAACAAGGTGCCGGCAACATTGGATGATAAGGCAATATTGGTTTGAGTACCTGAACAAATGTTTTGAGCACTGGCAAATACCCTAGGAATTGGATAAACTGTAATAATGATACTTGTTGAATCTCCCAAACAGCCTGTGAGTGTATCTTTTGCTACAATTCTGTATAACACCGTTTCATTCACACTTCCTGTATTGATTAATGTTTGAGTAATGGGACCCGTTACGCCTATGAGTTGATTACCAAAGCCACTTATTTTGTTTGAACTTCCATAAGCTCTCCATGTATATTTGACTCCTAAACCCAGGTTATTATTTAATAATATAGTAGTTATTCCGCCAGAACAAAAAGCCAATTTTGATGGGATGGCACTTGCAGTGGCCTGCGGCCTTGGGTTGATGGTGATGTTTTGGGTATCTGGAACCGAAACACCACATTCATTGGTTGCGCTAAGTATTACTTTGTATGTAATTGGACTCGTTGTATAATTAATAAATTTTATGGTTGGGTATTTACTTGTGCTGTCCCCACTGGTATAAGTGAAACCTGTATTTGGTATTATTTTCCAATTGTAACTGGATATGGTTCCATAGCTGCTATCATAAATAGGTTTGTGGTTAACACTACCCAAATTAAAAGTGATGGTTTGGCTGTCACAATAATTGATGTTATTGGGCAAGGAAACAATTGGCTTGTCTTTAATAATGATGAAAGTGTCTTTTGTAAATATGCCTGCGCATTTGTTCACTATTTGCAGGCGGATTTTATACCAGCCTTTTTGTGAAAAACTAAAAATGGGATTAACACTGCTTGAGTCTGTTCCCGAAAGGTAGCTAAACCTGGCTGTTGGTTTAATTTGAAGTGAAGTTAAACTATCCCATACTGACCAAATATATTGGGTAGTGCCACAACTCAATAAGGTGTTAGATGTATTTATAGGTGAAATAATATTATTAACACAGCCACTTGATGGATTTAAACTAAGCTGAAAATTGGATATTGGTGGTGGTTGTATACAAATTGTTTTGGTAGTGGAGTCTGTTGAACATCCCGCGGTTTGATTATTGGGTTGGGAAATTTTTAGTTTGATTGTATAATTACCAGGTATTAAGAAATTCAAGTTTAAATTTCTAGAAGTAAAGTTAGTTCCATTCAAAAAGGAAAAATTTACTCCTAGTGAACCTGGACTGATACTCCACGCATAATTCAAATTAGTATCGCATAATGAGTTAGTACCTCTAAATAAGCTTCCTTTACTAATATTGTTTAAAATAATATTATTGTTGGTACAGCCTTCTGGAGGTATTGTAAAATCAGCTTTAAGTTTTTGAATAACCCTCACAACGGTTGATCCTCCTGGCCATGTTGTATTGCAAGGGTTTGAAATGTTCATTGATGCTGAAAATGCATTGTTAAATGTATTTCCGTTTACTATACTATTTGTGCCACATGAGGTGTTATTGAAGGTGTGATAAATAACTGGAGGAAGGGTACTTTGATTATAAATTAGTGTTGGGCTTCCATCATTAACAAAAAATGTATAAATTGTTCCAGGTGGATTTTGATTTGTTGCTGCTGTGTCGATTGGAAATGCAACTGTTACTGGATTACATAAGTTGTTTAAATTTGGAGGATAAGTGAAATTGCCGCCTGGTGCATTGCCATTAAATAGGGAATATTGCTTTTCATAAGTGCAAAGGGAATTTACATTAATTGACGTGATTTTTAAAGTGAAATAACCCAAACTTGTATATGTATGAGTTGCACTGCTAAATGTAATTATGGTGTCAATTTGCCCATCCCCCCAAGCAATTATTGATTTAATATTAGCCGTGGTTGTTGAGCTAGCATTGTCAATTGTGAAAGTGAAATCTGGGTTAGACCTTGTAGGGCCACAATTTATGAAAATACCCAGAGGGACATCCCAGAAAGTATTCAAAAGAGTATCAATTCTTGCATCAGGCTTCTGTTTTACATCAACATTAATAGTTGTATCACTAACACAAGTATAAACATCAGTAACAATTAATTTAGTTGCATAAGTTATTATACCACCTCCAAAAGCTGGGTTAAAACTAACTGTTGGAGTACAATTATTATTAATATTTGCAGGTGCACCAGCAGGTGGTGTTGGCCCAAAACTGTAAGAACATGTTAAAGGTGAAGCCCCTGTCGAAGTATTAGTAAAACTTATATTAGAGCCAGCACAAGCATTATTGTTTGTAATGGTAAAATTAGGTATGGGTTTTTGCCTAATGATAACGGTATCTTTTACTGTATTTGTGCATCCAAATGAATCGGTAGCCGTTAAAATAATACTGTAATTAATAGTACCACTTCCATTGGCAGGGTTAAAAGAGACTGTTGGACTTGCATTGGTATTAGGCGAACTAGGTGCTCCTGCGGTAGCGCTAAAGTTCCAACTATAATTTAATATACCAACTCCATTTCCAGTAGAAGTATTTGTAAAATTAGCATTAGATCCTGCACATAAATTATTTGTAAAACTAAAATTAGGTGATGGTTTGGTAATGGTTAAACCAGATAAAGTATCACAAGTCAAAAAAGGAGTTGAGCTATTAACTATAAGTCTGTAATTATTGGAAAGAGCTGTTCCCGATTGAATTGTAATAGTTATAGAATTTGTGGTGCTTGTTCCAACATTTGTTGGAGCTGAAAAATTCCCATTTATATCAGAAAGCTTTGCTGTAAATGTAGTAGGTGGAAATGCAACTGAAGTTGTAAAAGTTACAGTATAAGTTCCTCCCCAACAAAAGTGAGTATTATTAATTTGAGTACTCGAAATGCTTTGTGCATGAACTAATTTAAAAGCACAAAACAGTAGCAGTAACAGTATGTTTTTATGGCTCAGTACTGCACAAAAAGGGGGTATTTTTCCATTAAAACGCATTGTTTTTATAGTTCTCAATGTTACTTGGTATTAATTAATAATTTTAGCTCGGTTCTTCTGTTTTGTTGGTGTTCCTCATCGGTGCAGGGCACATTGTCAGAGCAGGGGTTTACTAATTTGCTTTCTCCGTATCCTTTGGCTATAATATGTGTGGCATCTATTCCTTTACTTATGATATAATCAATACAACTTTGAGAACGGTTATTAGATAAGGTAATGTTATAATCATACTCGCCTCTAGAGTCGGTGTGGGATGATAATTCTACAATCAACTCGGGCCTTGCTTTCATATATTTTACCAATTTTTCGAGTTCAAATTTTCCTTCAGGTCTTAAAAAATATTTATCAAAATCATACAATATCAAATCCAAATTGATGAATTCATCCGCTTGTTTTTTTATAAAAGTAAGGGGTATAAGCAAGGTATCGTTACAGCGGTCTTTGCCAGCTTTTTGAATTTTTATTGACACATCATTGTGGTTGATAAAGTTGGCATACACCGAATCTTTTAATTCTTGTCCCACATTTGTCCAGGCATATTGTCCATTGGCAGGCGTCAACACTTTAAGTACAGGTATTTTTTTGTTATAAAAATTTAGCATAACACCTTCAAGTGGTTTCAGTTTTTCGTCTTGCACCAATAGGCTAGTCACTTGGTTTTTCAAACGTATTTTTAGATTCTTCTCATACCTGCCATTGGTTTTGGCATGGTACAATAATGAATCGGGGTAGCTATACTCATTGCCTTCAAAGCTTATTAAATAGTCGCGGCCTTTTTGCATTTTTATAATGGCAGCACCATTCTCATCCGTAGTAACTTGTTGGCTGGTGTTTTTGGATTTATCGGTAATAGTTAATGGAATATTACTCACAGTATTTTCATTACATGTAATGGTATTAACTTGCAGTTCTATGCCTTCTACTATTTTCTGTACACTGTATATTTGGTCTTTTCTCTTGTTTCTATTTGATGATAAGTACCCATTGTTGTTCATCTCATTGATATAAAAGGCAAAATCATCATCGTTTGAATTAATGGGTATTCCTAAATGCGAAAGAGATGAATCTTTTGTGTTCCATTTGAAGATATCAAGTCCACCTATTCCGGGCCAACCGTTAGAAGCAAAATATAAATTGCCTTTGTTAGACACAAAAGGAAACATTTCGTTTAAGGCAGTATTAATGCTAGGTCCCATATTAACTGGACTGCCCCAATGATCGTTTTTCCAGATACATTTATATAAGTCTACCCCACCAAATCCACCTGGCCTGTCAGAAGCAAAAATTAAATTTTTATCAGCATCTAAAACAGCATGTCCAGTTGAAAACTCGGGGCTGTTCCAATCAAAAGTTTTATCCTCTTTCCATCCATCTGCAGTTAGGCTGTATATTTTTAATTGTAAACGCGAAAACTTAATGCTATTGTTCTCATTAGTGGTAGTTTGGTTGCTTGTAACAAAAGCTTGTTTATAATCTTTTGAGAAAGAAATAGGCCCGTCATGCGTTTTGGTAGGTGGGATTTCAGTCCATAAATCTTTGTTTTTTATTTGTTCCCAAAAGCCATTTGCAACACTTGGATTTTTAGCATCTTCAATCAAACCAATATTGCTATAATTTTGTCCTGTGCGTCCGTAAGTTGTATTTACAAAACCAGTATTGTATTCATTGCTTACATACAATAAAGCCCTTTTGTAAGGCACAGCACCATATTCTTCACCTTTAGCTTCTGGTCTGATTGGAGTCACTTCATAATTTGTTTTATTGTTTAATAGACCCAAAACAAGGGGCGCTTTTTGTTTCCATATTTGAATGAGGCTATCTTTTGGAAAAACCAACAAAGCACTGTCGATATATGGTGTTAGTAAAGCATGTTTATTATTTAAACATAAAAGGTCAAAAAACACAATCATGTCTTTGGCAGTGGCTTGTTTTTTAGCTACTAAAATACTGTCCCAATAAAATGATTTTTCGAATTGTTCGGATTTGTATGCAGCCTCAACTGCCATGCGCAAGTAGTTCCATTTACCTTTTTGCTTGTTCATTAAAGTAGTAGAAAGCTCCGCCCAAACGGGGTAAGCTTCTACAAATTCAAGTCGATTGCTAAGTTGTGTCGCATAAGATTCTTTAAATCCTTGGGCGTATGCAAAACGAATAATACCTAACAATATGAGTACAATTTTTATTTTCATTTTTTAAAAATATCGAGGGCTGATGAATGCATTTTTCTTGTTGAATAAATTGATTGAAATGACCAATTCATGGTTTCCAAATTGACTTAACCTCATTCCATTAATGGGATAATCAAAGGCATAGCCAAACATTATATTGTTTGGTAATTGATACGAGCTATTAAAACCAATGGATTCGTTCATTCTACACATAAGGCCCAGCCAAACTTGCTTGTAGAAGAAAGCTGATACATTTAAATCTGTGGTTATAGGGGCATTTGCAGTATATTTTACTAGCATGGATGGCTTTAAGTCAACAACACTATTGATAGGAAACACATATCCGCCCATGACATACAAATGTGGCTGATTAATGGCATTGCCAATTTGGTTATCAATGGATTGTTTAATCATTTTGGGAATTGAAAATCCCGCATAGAATTTCTTTCCGTATAAGTATGTGCCAAAGCCAAAATTAGGTGAAAGGGTATTGCTTGCTAATAAATAATTGGGATCAGTAGGGTCGTTTACAATTAAACCAGAAAACCCAAACGAATTTTGAGAAAAACCTGCTGATAGCCCTAATGAGAGTCTTACATTATCTTCATTTAATTGAATATGATAGGCAAAATTAGCCATTGTATTTAAAGCTGACCTTGCACCAATTTTATCATAACTTATGGTGGCACCTAGGCCGATTTTTTTTCGAGCAATGGGGGCTTGAATGGAAAGGAATTGCGTTTTTGGAGCGCCATCCCATCCCACATATTGCACCCTAGAAACGCCCGTAATATTGCATACGCCATTGCTTCCAGCATAAGCAGGATTGAAAAATAAAGGATTGTTAAAATAAAATGAATGTTGCGGATCTTGCTGCGCAAAAACCGATAGTGATAACAAAAATATGGGTATGCTAAGTATATATTTCATATCTAATTAAGGTTGGATTTCTAAAAAACCTTTAAAGGGTTCTTGTGATTTTTTATTGGTTTCAATTAAATAAAAATACGTAGCTGCCGGCATGGTTTCGCTACTTCCCTCTTGACGCCCATTCCAATTATTTATGTAAGGTGAAGCTGAATAAACTAAATTTCCCCATCGGTTGAATATTTGCACTTTGTTATTTGGATATAATTCTAAATGCTCAATTACCCATAAGTCATTCTTGTTGTCATTATTAGGTGAAATAAATTGAGGGATAACCAATGGAACCAATGGTCTACAGTTTAGCATGAAAGTATCAACTACCAAGCATCCTGCTTTGTCTCTTACGTTCACAATGTAAGAACCTCCATTTAATTCATAAATGTGATTGCCAGATTTGCCATTATTCCATACATAAGTAAAACCACTTTTTCCTCCTGTGGCTTCGATGTGAATACTTCCATTTTCCTCACCGCATTCACCTGTAAGGGTGTCTAAAAGGTTTACTTGAATAACATCGGGTTGATTTATTATGACTGTGTTACTGTCTCTGCAGCCATCGGTATTGTTCACTATCACTTGATAGGTTCCTATACGTAAATTTTCAGCTTGATTTTTAATGGATACATTTGGGTTCCATGTATAATTTACATCTTTCGCTGGGTTATCTGTCGATACAACAATACTACCATCAGATCCATTATAACAGCTAACATCTGTTTTATTAATATTTGTTATTTTTATGGGTGTGGGAGGACTTACTAATACGCTATCTTTAACAGTACATCCAGTGCTGTTGTCTATTATGTTCACCCTGTATAGGCCGGCTGCACCTACTTCTGGATTTAATGTAGAATCCCCAGAAAGCAGAAGTGGGCCTGTCCAAAATGCTTTGCAATTTGTTGGAATTGTAGTGCCATTTATTCTACCCTTATTGCTAATACAATCCAAACCTGATGGGGGGGTGAGGGTGGCATTAAACTTCGGACTAGGGTTAATAATCACTTTGAATTTAGAGCTTGTGGTAGGGCAATTATTCAGAGCAGCTGTCAGAGTTATCTCACCTGTAATGGCAGTGCTTCCATTATTTAAAGGAGCATACCATGGATTGATGTTACCGCTTCCAGTATTAGCCAAACCAATGGCGGTATTTGAGTTTGCCCAAGTAAAATTGGCTCCAATTGGAGTCGATGAGAATGTATCAGGTTTTATGAATGATCCAGAACAAGCTGAAATATCTGCAAGGTTTTTTATGCTAAGTGGAGGTTGAACAATAACAATTACATCTATTTTAGGTCCCGGACAATTTACACCAATAATAGAAATGGTGTATTTCACGGTATCTATTTTGTTGCCATTGTTAACAAGGGTTTGAGCAATTTTATTGCCAGTACCTGCTGCTGATCCTGTTATAGAAATGGGTGCTACTACGGTCCATGAAAAATTTCCTATGTTCAAGCTGCTAAGCAGGTTGATATTGCTTGCCGTGCCGCTGCAAATAAAAGATTGCTTTGGGCTAGCGATAATTTGTGCGATGGGATTTACATAAATGGTATGAAAAGTTTTAGGCACATTTGTACAACCAACTGTAGCACTAATTTTTACATAGCCTTGCTGTAGACTATTATTGAATAATCGCATGGGTTTAAAATCTAAGGGACTGTTTCCATCTCCTTTTTGAATGGGTAATTTATCTATATTGAGAGTGTCGCTTACTTCCCAACTTATACGGTATCCAGTGATGGTAGAGGTTAAAGTAAATGCGCTTGAACTGTCTCCACTACAAATAGTTTGGTTGGCCATTGAAATATTTACACTGGCAGTGGGTTTAATTATAATTTCTTTCATGGTAGAGTCAATTCCACATGAATTGGCAGTATACAGCCAAACCTGATAGGTAGCTGGGGTATCAAATTTTAAAGACAAGGCATTGCTACCATTGGTCCATTTGGTATGGTCATAATTGCTTGCAGTAAAACCATTGGCACTTCCCATATTCCCATTCATAATGGAGTATCCTGAAGTTTGAACAACTTTCCAATAAAACGAATAGCCAGAATCGCAGCCTGATGATGAAATTGATATTCCTTTATTAGTTTGATTAATAAAATTTACAGTCTCATTCTGACAAATAGGTGAATTTGGGGCATAGCTGAACGCTGCTTTTGTTTTAGTAGAAATAGAAATGGGTCCGATTGTTAAAACTGTCGGTATGCCATTAAGTGAACAGAAATTTTGAGCAATGATGGTTGCTGAAAAGGCATTTTTAATAGGAGGTAAACTAGGCGCAATTTGATAATCTACACCGCACGATGAAGAATTAAATACATGTGAAACAGTAGTGTCTGAAACGGTGGCAAAATTGTTTGCAGCGGTTCCATCAGAAAATGAAACTTGGTAAGATATGGGTACTTTATTTGAAACTAATTGAAAAGAATAGGGCAGTGGTAGGCAAGTATTTTGACTAGAGCCAGATACAGTTACTATAGGGGCATTTCCATTAAATACAATGTAATCTTTGCTTTGGCTACAACCATTTGCAAAAGTTATGCGATGAGTTAATAAATATTGTCCTATGGCATACCGGTGTTTTATTTGATTTCCAGTCAGCGAATCTTGATTGGCAATTGTACCATCACCCCAAGTAAAATTTTGTAAAAAACCATTGTTATAATTTGATTGAAAAGTAAATAATGTAGAGTCGGATGCATTGCACTTTTTGAAAACGGTATTGCCATTTTGGGTAGTTGTACCAAATCCATTTCCTGAACTAGCAAGTGTTAACTGCGAATTTGGCGATTGTTTTACCACTACCACCACATTGTAATTGGTAATACCACTGCCATTGTTATTATCTACAACAAGGCTTGCTGTGATTGAATTAGAAGGAAGGGTGTATTTTACCGTAATAGGACCCATTAAGTTACTGCTTATAGGATTGGCACCTATGCCAAAGCTCCAAGCATAAGTAGTTCCAACTAAAGTGGAGGTACTTGTATTGATAAATGTAATACTTTGGCCAGCGCATATGGTAATGGTATCATTTACTTGTATGGGAAGAGAAGTAAATGAAGCAATAGGGGATTGAGCCTGCACTATACCGATACTTATTAATAAGTGAGAAATGATGTAAATGATTTTTTTCAATGGTTTTGTAGTTACGTGGATAGAATTATAGATACATTTTTTTTAATTACTCATAATTGTTTTCAGGTTATACCCTGATTTTTATAGTGGATTCTGGAGCGCACTTTTATTTACTTTTAAATTTTTCTCATTCTCTTTTCACTATATCACTATGCAAATAAAGTAAAAATTGCTATTAAATTAAAACTATTTATATCTGCAAATAAAAACAGTTAGATTGATGATATTTTATGCTATCGCAATATTGCATAAGCCTTAAAACCCCACCTTATTCCTTCCTGCTCCATTTCTTCTCATGGTTTCTTCTTTGCAAAATTAAACCGACCTTGAGCGGAGCAGAAACGGTAGTTACTGAATGATAATTTGAATAGCAATGGGTGCTTCGGCTCCGCTCAGCAGCCCCTTGTTATGTTGCTCCGCTCAGCCGACCAAGATGAACGGACCTCGAGCGGAGCCGAAACGGTAGTTAATGAATGATAATTTGAAAATCTGCCGCTCGGGATTTGAAATCTCGAGCCAATTAGATGCGGATTTTTAATCCGCTTTACCCTATAATTTTTTAAATATAAACATGGATTGAAAATCCATAGCTATTCTATTCGGGATTGCAAATCCCGAATGGCTAAGTGGCAATGGGTGCTTCGGCTCCGCTCATTCTTGTATTACCATTTTGCTGGTGAATTGAATTCAACAATATCAGCCGTTACTGTGCATCTATTAGTACTAACAAAGAAAATAAATGATTGCTTAAAATTAACAGTTATGTTGACTAGTGTTTGGTTAGGTTTTAATCGATTTTTTTCTAGTAAATCCATTTTGGCTTCATTTACCAATGCCATCTTTTCATTTCCGCCTAAACCAAATACGTATGTTGCCATTGCAGTTCCTTGAGCATTGTTTTTTACATATTGGAAATTATTTGAACTTAAAGATGCAGAGTTGGACATATAGCCTCCATGAAAGGCACAGCTTTGTAGCACTACTAGTAGTATAATGGAGATAATTACTTTTAAGTTTAGTTGTTTCATATTTTTAGTTTATTTCTTTCTTACTCATCAGACTTTTCAGATTACGCCCTGTTTTTTAAAGTGGGTTATGGACTCCACTCTCAGCAATTTGTCATTTATTAAATTTCTTGTAGATTAAATAACAATTATCAATACTTTTACTAAATTAAATATACATATCAATATGAAGCATAAATTTAGTTGTTATTAGTTTTATTTTTGTAGAGCTAATATTAATATTAGATTTACTCCTAAAGCAATTCCCCAGTTTGTCCATACTTTGTTTGACTTTATTTTTTTTGCTTTTTGTGTATAGCCATTTTGATAATCAGCATTGCTAAATAGTTTTTCATTTGGATATTCTAAATTTTGTGTTTGAGGCGGTGTTAAGGAACAAGCTGTCGCAGGTATAAGTCCAATCAAGGGTGATAATAGTAAACCTGTAATTAATGTTCCTGTTCCCGCTCCTTTATATCCTTTGTAATATATTGAAGCATCTTTCTGTCCTTTTAAAAAATAATTTTCTGTTTCTACTGGTGCTGTTTTACTTGGGGCTGTTTCATTAAAAATATCTTTGGAACCATTCTCATAACGTATCATTAAAACATCTGTTTTAAGAATTGAATATGTTACTCCATTTTGGTTATCAAATTTCTTATACTTAATTTCATTAGTGGTTACTTCAATTACTTTGGCTTGAATGTCTTCACTTGTTTTTTTTATTATTAAATCTTGTGAATAAGCTACATTATTTCCTAAGTATAATGTAAAAATTAAAATTGATTTTGTTATTATTTTATTCATTTTTTTCTTTCCTACTCATAAGGCTTTTCAGATTACGCCCCGTTTTTTTGAGTGGGTTCTGGTCTCCACTTTCTATTTACATTTAAATTTTTCTCATTCTCTTTTGACTATATCACTATGCAAATAAAGTAAAAATTACTATTAAATTAAAACTATTTATATCTTTAAAAAATTATTGGTATATTTATGATATTTATGCTATCGCAATATTGCATAAGCCTCAAAACCCCACCTTATTCCTTCCGGCTCCATTTCTTCTCATGGTTTCTTCTTCGCAAAATTGGATGACGGTTTCAAGGTCTATCTTTTGTTGGTATAGAATATCTGATATTTCAATTTTGCGGATGATGTTGTCAATCTCGCCTCCAGAAAATTCATAGCGACTGGCAAGCAAGGTATAATCTGAGGCTTTCAGCTTTTTAACCTTCAATTGCCATAAGCCTTCTCTTAATGCTTGGTCGGGTTTGGGTAAGCACAGTTTAAACAAAAAACGTCTATCAAAAGCAGTATCAAAATTATCGATGATATTGGTGGTGGCAAATAGAATGCCCTCAAACTTCTCCATCTCTTCAAGCAAGATGTTTTGAATTTCGTTTTCAGTTTGCGATACGTTGCTAAAATCAGCATCCTTGCGTTTTGAAAATAGGGCATCTGCCTCATTTATAAATAGGATAGGGC
>CANLLM010000070.1 GCA_947491825.1 Bacteroidota bacterium | reverse complement strand
AATGCCGGTGAACTTTGTGCACGTGAACACAACATTACTCGCGAAGAACAAGATGCATTTGCAATTGAAAGTTACACACGTGCTCAAGCTGCGTTTGCTAAAAAAGGATTCAACTCAGAAATTGTACCTGTTGAAATACCGGTAAGAGGTAAAGATCCCATTTTAATGTTGGAAGATGAGCAATATGCGAAAGCGAACTTCGAAAAAATGAAATCATTAAAACCAGCATTCGACAAAACGGGAACCGTTACTGCTGGTAACGCTTCTCCATTAAGCGATGGTGCAAGTGCGATGGTTCTAATGAGTGGTGAAAAAGTTAAAGAATTAGGATTAAAACCTATAGCACAAATTATTGGATTTGCTGATGCAGCTCACGCTCCTGAATGGTTTACAACAGCACCTTCATTGGCTGTTCCTAAGGCTTTAAAAATGGCTGGTGTAGATATTAAAGATGTTGATTATTTCGAGTTTAACGAAGCATTTGCTGTAGTAGGAATAATTAATAACCGCTTACTAGGTATTGACAGCAAAAAAGTAAATGTTTACGGTGGTGCAATTGCTTTGGGTCATGCCCTAGGGAATAGCGGTAGCCGCATTGTTGCTACTTTAACAAGCATATTACACCAAGAAGGCGGCAGCATTGGTGTAACCGGAATTTGCAATGGTGGCGGTGGTGCATCTGCGTTGGTAATTAAAAAAGTATAATTAAACCAAAATACTATTACATATCAAAAGCACTCTTCGGAGTGCTTTTTTGTTTACTAACTATAGTAATAACTAGTTTTGAATGCTGATGTGTTTTTATGATATTTACACCCAATATGAAACCAATCATTTTTACGCTATTTTTTATTCTTGGCTTAGTGAGTTTAACACCTTTAAAGGCTCAAAAATTACCCACAGGCTCAGTTAATAGGATAGATTCTTTACATCTAGATTCTTTAAATGACCTTGAAATTAGACTTGAAGCACTTGGTAAATTGATGATTACTTCTACTGATGAGCAAGAACGATTAACATCGGCCTATCACTTTGTTAAAAGTTTTGTAAAAGCATTACGTATAGAGAATTCTTACTTTTATAACTTTGACACCATTAAAAATATTTCAGTGTTGCCATCTCCAGATAATATTTTTCGTGTTATCACCTGGAATTTAGCACTAAACAACCAAAGTTATAGAAACTACGGTGTTATTCAACTCAACCCCGATTATCTAAAAACAGTTAAAGACACCACCAACCTTAGAAGTTATTATCCATTAATAGATCGTTCTGATTATATCAAAAACGCTTTAGATACAACACTTAGCAGCGAACATTGGTTTGGAGCATTGTACTATAAAATAATTGCTAATACCTATAAAAAACAAACCTACTACACATTAATTGGTTGGGATGGCAATACGATGATGAGCAACAAAAAAATAGTTGAATCATTGTATTTTGAAAACAATGAACCTCGTTTTGGCGCTTCAATTTTTGATCTAAAAGACAAACGTTTTAAACAACCTCTAAAGCGTATGATATTTGAATACAACAACAATGCTAATATGGTGCTGCGATACGAGCCAAGTAAAAATGTTTTAGTACAAGAAAACGTTGCTCCAACTCGTCCGCAAGACCACGGGCATCCCGAAACTTATGTACCAGATGGTACTTACGACTTTTTAAAATTTAACAAAAAAACAGGCCATTGGGAAAAGCAAACTGGCATGCTTACTGAGTTTGACATGCAAAAGTAAGAACTAATGTTACTGAATAAACAGCATGTCATTGGTAAATACATGATTACCTTTAAATCCTTTGTTGGCAAAGTGTATCATTGATTTAGCCACCATTTCAACGGGTATCGCTTTTATCTTTTTCAACGAACCAATAAATAAAAACCGGGTGTACTTCATCATTACTTGAGCAATCCATTCACCAAACCTAAACTCGCTGCGGTTAGTTAATAATAAACTAGGGCGAACAGTGATGAAGCTATTATAATTTAAGTTGGCCACATGTTGCTCCACATCGCCCTTAACCTTATTGTAAAATATTGCAGAGCTTGAATCAGCGCCCATTGCGGTAACTAAAATAAACTGTATGGCCCCTTTTTGTTTGCAAATACGCGCCACATCAATTACGTAATCGTGATCAATTTTATAAAAAGCAGATTTACTGCCAGCAACTTTAATGGTTGTACCTAAACAGCAGTATACATCATCGGCAGCCATTTGGTCACTGTAATCATTCAACACATCAAAATTTACAATCACAACACTTAACTTATGATGTTTAATGGTTAATGGCTTACGCGATAAAACCAAAATGCGCAAATAATTATTGTCTTCTATTAATTGAAATATTAAGGCTTTTCCAACTGCGCCTGTCGCCCCCACCACTAATGCTGTTTTCATAATTAGAACGTATTTATAAACAATGGTGCGAAGTTAACTATTAACTCCTGCCACAATACATGAATTTATTAGCGCAATAATAACTTATCACAACTTATAACGTTGCTTTTACAATTTAAATTCCTGATAACAAGTTAATTAATATAATACCGAACACTTCGCAAATAGGCTGCGAAGTGTTATACAAACTTTGTACTCAGAAATTAAAACAAACAACGTCATGAATACACTAGAACAAATGGTTTACACCGTAAAACCTACACAGATTTTAGACAATGCCTTACAGACTTTACACCGCGGTGAATTTACAGAAGCACTTCATTTATTTAACATGGTACTTTTACTTGATAGTGAAAACAAAGTAGCACAAACAAAACGAGCCTTGTGTTACATGTACATGGGTAAACTTAAAACAGCACAAGCTATTTTAGCTAAAATGTTGGAAGAAGGAGAAAACGATTCGGAAGTGTTTTTCCATTTGACAGAGCTATACAAAATTAACTTAAACTATGATGTGGCATTAACTTTTTTAGTTAAGGCACTTGAAATAGATAACCACAATGCAAGTTATTTATTGATGGCTGCAGAATTATGTTACTTACAAAAGGATTACGATGAAGCATACCATTTTATTAATAGAGCCATAGTAGTTAGTCCATTTAGAAAAGACCTATATTATTGGAGAGCACTTGTATTTGTTAAATACAACAAACCAGAAATTGCGATTGGCGATTTAAATAAAGCAATCTGTTTAGATGAACAGTATGCTGATGCATACAGATTAAGAGCGCATTGCAAAATGCTATCGGGCGATATAGGAAACTACCTAAAAGATTTGAAATTAGCACAAAACGTAACGGATTATAACCATAACCAACGCTTAGCCGCATAAACCATTTGGTATTTAAACCCAACTTAATCGAAAAGAACTTTGCGAACGCGAGCGATTTGATTTAATTGGGGTTGACACGCCATAGTGATTATTTTTAAGTAGTGATACGAAATAGTTTACAATGACTTATGAGATTATAATTGGGCTCAATAGGGTTGTTATAAACTAAACTGAGTTTTAATTACAGCTAAGTCGCCTACTAACAGGTGGGCTACTTTTGCCCGAACAAAGAAAATAGATGTGTATAACAGCTAGGATACTAACATGTTACTAACATTTCTATTATCAATGTGAATAAGCGCTATGTAGCTACTAAATTTTGTGTGTATCTATCAGTACTAAATTTCGGGGAAACCAAGCATGCATTGTATATTTACAACATGTTTCATCAGAAACATAAATACTGATTATCAACACTTTAAATTAATATACCATATAATGGAAGAAAAAGTAACCGTGCTAGCGAAGAGGAAAACTACTGCATTTTTGTTTGATTACTTAATGGATCAAAAAGTAATTTTCACCATTTCTCCTCGTCCAATGATTAATGATGAGTTTGAAATTGACGTGCAAATTGGCAATATTAAACAAGCTATTGCATTAGGTATGTTTTTAAAAGAAAACAAATATGAGGTTTTTGGCTTGGGTGAATTTAACAAGGTAAAATCCTTAACAAACGGAAACGGTAGCAACAAAAAATCTGACAGCAAAGAAGATATAACTTCGAAGATTGCTGAAGAGTCAGCTCCGTTATTAAACTTCTAACCCAAGTTAATGAACCGAAGCATAACAAAAGAGAAATACTTTTTTTATGCCGATAAAATAATGTTGAGTTTTAGATTGAACTTCAACTTCATCAACATTAACCATTGCAATTTATTTTTTTAAATAAATGCAATTGGTAAAAAATGGGTTAACCCAAATTTAGAATTTGTTCAGCAATTTGCCAAAGTTGATGGTTTACAAATTTTTATCGATCCAGGCCAATTGAAATAATGGACTGAACTTGGGATTAATTGGAAGCCCGGTAACGGAAGTTGCCATGTTTTAATAGGTTTCATTTTTTGATTACACAAAAAAGCCCTCGAAACATCGAGGGCTTTTTTGTATACTTTAACTAATGTTGAGACTCTTCCATTAAATATGCTTTTATAAATTGATCTAAGTCACCATCCATTACTCCCAGCACATCACTTGTTTCAACATCTGTACGTAAATCCTTAACCAATTTATACGGATGAAAAACATAATTACGGATCTGAGATCCCCATTCTATTCTTTTCTTTCCTGCCTCTAATACTTGTTTTGCTTCATTGCGTTTGCGCAACTCCAATTCATATAACTGCGATTTTAACATTTTAAATGCTCGATCTTTATTCGCACTTTGGCTGCGGTCCACTTGGCAAACAATAACAATGCCTGTAGGCTTATGGGTTAATTGAACCTTTGTTTCCACCTTGTTTACATTTTGGCCACCTGCACCGCCACTGCGGGATGTTTGAATTTCAATATCTGCATCTTTAATTTCGATCTCAATGCTATCGTCTATTATTGGATAACAATAAACTGATGCAAATGAGGTATGTCTGCGGGCGTTGGCATCAAATGGAGATATACGCACCAAACGATGCACCCCATTTTCGCCTTTTAAATAACCGTAGGCAAATTCACCAATAATTTCAATGGAGCAAGATTTAATTCCTGCACCATCACCGGGCTGTTCATCAACAACACTAGCCTTAAAACCGTGTTTATCAGAATACATGATGTACATACGCATCAGCATTTCTGCCCAATCTTGGCTCTCTGTTCCTCCGGCACCAGAATTGATGTGAAGGATACAATTAAATTGATCTTCCTCACCACTCAACATGTTCTTCAACTCCAGCAACTCTAAAGATTCCATCGCAGCTTTGTATGCTGCATCAACTTCTTCTTCTTTTGCCTCTCCAAGTGTAAAAAACTCATACAATATACTTAAATCATCTACTGCATTTTCTGTAGATTGATAAGCGTCTGTCCAAATCTTTTTTTGTTTAATACTCTTAATAATTTGCTCCGCCCTTTTGGGATCATCCCAAAAAGAAGGTTGCAAAGTTTGGTTCTCTTCGTCTTGAATTAATATTTGTTTCCCTTCAACGTCAAAGATACCTCCCCAGGTCTTCAACCCTTAAACGTAAAGCTTTTAACTGATCTGCTGTCATGTTGATTGATTTTATTATTTTGATGAATAAAAAAAGGGTTGAAATAGTTTTCAACCCTTTTCAATTTTATTCTTATTTATAATTAGCGAATAGCACCTTCAAAAGTAGGGTTTCCAAATAATTTAATAAACTCTACATCTTCTTTAGCCATTTGACGAACTACAACATTTTGTTGTACTGCGCGAGTTAAGTTACTTGTAACAACTTCTGCATTGTTTAAACGAGCACCGGCAATAGCACGTAAGTAATATAATTCCCAATTTAATTGATCAGGGGCCATATTATCTATGGTTGTTTTTGCTCCAGCAGCGTCACCATTTAATAATTGAGCTAAAACTGTATTGAAATCTTTTTTACCTGAATTATTGAATAAGCTAACAGCACTAGCGTAATCACCTTTCTTAATCGCTATAATAGCCTTGTGATAACTAACGTCAACACCTTTTGCTTCTGCTTGTTTGTATAAATCTTCTGCTTGTTTGATGTTACCTTTATTTTTAGCAACAACACCCATATTTGCCAATACCGCACCATTTTCTGGCGATAGTTCGTTTGCACGAGCTAAATCGTTGCCAGCTTTAGCCATATCACCAGTAGTTAACGCCAATGCACCCGCATTGTTAAATCCTCTCCAATCATTAGGGAATTTAACTTGAAATTTATTATACACTTCCATTTTCTTAACATCATCAGTTGTAATAACAGCTAAGTGTAACATCTCCACATCGCTTAACGAGTCGATGTTCATCATTGCTATTAATTCAGCATCCGTTTTTAATGGCGTTTGACCTTTAACTACTAATTCTGATCTACGTAAAACAGGCAACATTTCTGTTTTAATTTTATCCCAAGATTTTTTGTCGTTATCTCTAATTTGAGCCTCTTTATCTAAATCTGATAATGAATTGTTATTCAAGATGGCAACCAAAGCCGTTTTGTTTTTTAAACTCGAAGCCTCAATTAATTTTGTTAAACCAGCCCAATCTTCTGCCATGGTAGCGCCCATGCTTAAGTTTTGATCATTAACCTCTGTAAATCCTAACTTTTTTAACTCTTTTTTCATGTAGGTGAAAGTAGAGGTTGTACGGCCTTGAGATAAGCCTGAGTTTCTTTGTAATTCACCTTCAGGTGAAGCGAAACCGTTTATCGCAATCCCTCTGATAGTCCAATTTTTATTGGATACTAGAGATTTCTTCAACAACTCAAGTTGTTTTTTATTGCTGATGCTTTTACCTTCTTTAAAGTTAGGATTAAACCTGTCACCGTCTAACGGGAAATAGATATCAACCGACTTAGTACTGAAAGCTGCTGTATAGGCAGTAGCGTCTAAAACTGGAGTTTCGCTCGATTTAACCAATAAAGGAGTAGTGATTGTCCCTTCTGCCAAAATTTTATCAGCGAATGTAGAACCTTTAACAGCCTCTATTGCTTGATAATTACCATTCACTTTAACAGCAAAACTTGGGTACAAGGTTGCACGCTTTAGGTCTGAATTGTAAGGGATTTTTTCAGTGTAAGTGATTTTACCACCTGTTTTCGAATCAATTTTAAAATCAACCGATTCCAACACTTTATCGCCACCTAGCGTTACTGCTTTAAGTTGAACGTCACCCTTAGCTGTTTTTAAGTAAGGTTGAAACTGAACATTCGCTTTAGGATTAAAGGACTTAGCTGGAATGTTGGCACTCATGATAATTAAAATTGAATCGCCTTTTACCTCCAACGGGTTTGGTGTTACGGTGTAATTGTTGTTACCCATGTTTGTTTTTATACTACACCCAGTAGTGATTGCCGCAGCAGCCAACAAAAAAGAGTAAGAAACCTGTTTAAGTAGTCTCATGTTTTTTTATAATTTTGCAAGTGCAATAATACAAGGAATTCGTTTAATTTTACAGCAATTATTTTAAACACAACTAATTTTATTCTATTTTGTATATTATCAAAATAAAAGGAAAGGCTAAAATACCTGATTACGTTCAACTTAGGGATGATAATTTCACTCTAATTGCCTACTTTAGAACCGATAGACCTGAGCGAGCTTTGGAAAAATGTGGATTAGGAGACAAAATTGATGAGGTTTTTAGACTTTTGAATGAAATACCTTTTGGTAAAATGCATAAAATTAATTGGTAACAAACTTATGGAAACAGTAATAGATTTAACGGATGTACAAATATTCCAAGGTCATAACCTCATACTAAGTGATGTTGATGTAAAAATTGGTCAAGGTGAATTTGTTTACCTTATTGGCCAAACAGGTAGTGGAAAAAGCAGTCTACTTAAAACACTTTATGGCGAAATAAAGTTAGAAAAAGGAACCGGAAGCATTGCAGGTTTCGACCTAACCAAACTTAAACCTAAAGACATTCCTTACCTAAGAAGAAAGTTAGGGATTGTTTTCCAAGACTTTCAACTTTTAACCGATAGGACCGTTTTTCAAAACCTATCGTTTGTCTTAAAAGCAACAGGATGGAAAGACGAGAATAAAATAAAAGACCGAATTTCCAGAGTTTTAGAACTCGTGGGGTTACAAACAAAAGACTATAAAATGCCTCATGAGTTAAGTGGCGGAGAGCAACAACGTGTTGTTATTGCACGAGCATTACTTAACGAACCCGAAATTATTTTAGCTGATGAACCAACAGGTAATCTTGACCCTAAAGTTAGCGATGACATCATGAACCTAATGCATAATATTGCCCAACAAGGTACTGCCATACTTATGGCGACACACGATTACCGAATCATCCAAAAATATCCAGGTCGCATATTGAAATGTGCTCAAGGTTTAGTTGGTGAAGCAACATCACTTAGTGCAATTATTTAATTTTAATACGAAGAAGATGATCAATCAATACCGCACTTACAACCCTGAAGAGCTTAAGGTAATGGAATTACAAGGCTTGATGCAAGGAGCAGTAGCGCCAAGACCAATATGTTTTGCGAGTACGGTTGATACAAACGGAAGCGTAAATTTAAGTCCGTTTAGTTTCTTTAACATGTTTAGCACCAAGCCACCTATTTTAATTTTTTCACCTGCAAGAAGGGGTCGCGATAACACCACTAAACATACTTTAGAAAATGTACTTGATGTGCCCGAAGTTTGTATTAATGTAGTTACTTATAACATGGTGCAACAAACAAGTTTAAGTAGCACAGAATATCCACGAGGAACAAATGAGTTTGTCAAAGTAGGATTAACAGAGGAACCTTCGTTAACCATAAAACCACCTCGTGTTAAAGAATCGCCCGTACAATTTGAATGTATGGTTAATCAAGTTATACCTTTAGGTATAGAAGGTGGTGCAGGTAATTTGGTGATATGCGAGGTAAAGTTGATGCACATTAACATTGATGTTTTGAATGCGGTAGGAAAGATTGACCAACAGAAAATAGATCTGGTATCGCGCTTAGGTGGCGATTGGTATGCACGAGCCCATGGTGAAGCCTTATTCGAAGTACCAAAACCATTAACCACAATTGGTATTGGGGTTGATGCATTGCCTATTGAAATTAGAACAAGTACTGTTTTAACCGGCAACGATTTGGGTATGCTTGGCAATACAGAAAACTTGCCAGATGCGAGCGATATTGAAGTATTTAAACGCATGAATAAAGAACTTCAGCATATTATCAACACCCGATCAGAAGATGCTTTGATAAAAGCTAAACACCAATTGGCACATCAATATTTAGAGCGTAAAGAAGTTGAAAGTGCCTGGAAAATTTTGTTGAGTTAGTGGATATGAAAATCCATTTATTATGTGTTGGGTTGTTACTTTCTACTTTGGCTTTCTCGCAAGTTGATACCACCTATTATTTCGATGACGATTATAGTGTGAGTTTAACTAAAGACTCTTGTGCTGTAAAATCGAAACCTGCCAACTATCCTTATGAGGGTTTGGTTGCATTGGGCAGTCCGTTTTACTTGTGTGATAGAATTTACTTTAAGAAAGGCGTAAAATACGACCAAAAAAAAACGTTTGATTTTGGTTTCATTTACCTTCAATTTGATTCAACTGGATTGGTGCGTCAACATGAGTTTTACGACAATATCCACCATACTCACCTGAAGCTAAACATAAACGATCAGGGCCAGGTTTTTTGGAGTAATGTAAAATCTTTCCATTACACCAATTATTTGTTGTTTAACAACGGACGATATAAAGAAATAAATACCTCATTAACCAACAACAACGATTCAGCAAGTGTTTCAACATTAGCTATACTAAAAAAGCACACCAATAACTCCATCGTAAACCAATGGTTAAACCCAAACGCCAATGTAAAAATAAACTTTGTGGTTACCTTTTTACCGGGTGGATTAATAAACAACTTTGGTTACGTTTATGTATTACCTAACAAGCCACAAATTCGTTTTGGCAAGTGGACCTCCTACAACTTGTTTTGCGATTGTTACCAAACCAAAGAGTATTACAGCAAATAAAAAATCCCGCTCCAGTAAATGAAGCGGGATTTTTGTAATTCACCAATTATAAGTTTAGAATTTATTCTTCCACATCATACTTTCAACAGGCTTAACACTGCGCTTGTTGTATTTTGCATTTTTCTTGGTGTTGTACATGGTTTCAATTTCACCCTCTACCATAAAATAAATCAGCTGCCCTATAGGCATACTGGCATATATACGAACAGGTTGAGCACAAGAAATTTCCAATGTCCAGGTATTGCAAAAACCAACATCACCTTTACCAGCAGTAGCATGTATATCAATACCCAAACGCCCTGTACTGCTTTTGCCTTCCAAAAACGGCACGTGAGCATGGGTTTCGGTATACTCGGCAGTAACACCTAAATACAAGGTATTGGGTTGCAATACAAAACCCTCTTGAGGAATTTCAAATGTTTCGATCTTGTTGTGCTCACGGGCATCTAGTACACGGTCTTTGTAAGTAGCCAAATAACGACCTAAATGCACATCATACGAGTTGGTGCCTAAACACTCTGGTTTAAAAGGTTCAATTAAAATGGTTCCTTTTTCTATCTCTTCAAGAATACGTTTGTCTGATAAAATCATGTGTTAAAAATTAAGCCTGCGCAATATAAATGGGTTGAGTAATTAACTACATAACATTTTTTAAACATTGGCCTTTTTGTTCTTAAACTTAAGGTTACGGTATGCTTTAAACCAAGCTGTTTGCTGAAAAGCACGAATAAACTTAACCTTGGCCCAGATAATTGGATATAACAACACATTGGCCAAATAAATATGAAAAGGCAATAACTTACCGATATACCCTAAAAACTCGCGGTAGCCTTTCATTCTTTTATGGTATGATGCCCCTTGTATATCGTAAAAAGCTACCACCTTATCAATGAATAAAGCCTTGTTTTCGTAGTGTTTAAAAAAAGTCATTTGCCACTTGTTATCAGCCATAATTTTCAGGCTCGAGTCAAGGTAAGGCATGTATTCGAACACCGATTTGCGTGTAAATGTAGTTTGGTGACAAATGGGATATTTAAAATAAAAACCCTTAAATGACACTTGATGTCCACCAATATAATTAACACCCGTGGGTTCATTTACCGTTTGCATTTTGGCGTATATAAAATCAATGCCGTTAAGGTTTCGTTTCATAAATACATCTTCCAAAATAGTATCGTTATAAAAAGCATCCCCTGCATTTAAAAAATAAAACCACTCCCCTTTTGCTGCTTTAATGCCTTTGTTCATGGCATCATAAATACCCTTATCAGGTTCACTAATTAATGTAACAATATATGACTCAAACTTTTTGACTTCAGCAACGGTATTGTCTTTACTTCCTCCATCAATAATAACCAATTCAATGTTTTGGTAGGTTTGTTTGATGGCACTTTCTATCGTGTCTTTTATCAACCCTTCGGCATTGTAACAAACCGTTATTAAACTTACTAATGGCGTATTCATTTAAAATTGACAGTTACAACCTTTTTTAACAAACTTAGAGGTTTTACAGGCTTGCAAGCTAACCACAGTTAGTGCCAACAAAGCCAAAATGGTGTATGTTATTATTTTTTTAAGCACGAGCAAAATTAGTAATTATGCTTAACATTGCAGCAACTAATAAATTTATGAAAGAAATTATTGATTTTATACTTCACATTAACCAACATCTTCAAGATTTTGTTCAGGCTTACGGAGCATTGGTTTATGCATTGTTATTTTTAATTGTTTTTGCCGAAACCGGCTTAGTTGTTACCCCCTTTTTACCTGGTGATTCTTTGCTTTTTGCTGCAGGTGCATTAGCTGCAAATGAAGTTAATAACCTAAACGTATTTCTAATTATTATACTACTTGTTGCTGCTGCTTTAGCCGGAGATAACACCAACTATTTTATTGGTCGATACTTAGCTAAAAAAGGAGAAGGAGCCAAACTTTTTGGTCTTTTTACCATACGTAAGGATTACTTAGATAAAACTCACTCTTTTTATGAAAAGCATGGTGCAAGAACAATAATTTTAGCCCGGTTTGTTCCTATTGTAAGAACGTTTGCACCATTTGTTGCAGGAGTAGGTAGCATGACATATAGTAAATACATTACCTATTGTATAGCAGGTGCTGTAGTTTGGGTTACTATGCTAACAATGGCTGGTTACATGTTCGGGAATATAGATTGGGTGAAGAAAAACTTTGAATTGGTTGTGTTTGGTATTATTGGTGTTTCATTGCTACCTATTTTAATAGAATTTATCAAGCATAAATTAAAAACGAATAAAGGAGCGTAGAACTTATGTATTACATATAAAATTTCAACAGTGTGCACTTCACTTAAATATAACGCTATATTTGTTTGTGATACAAACAGTAACACTTAAAATATAAATAATATGAAAAAGTTTCTTTTAGCAATCTCTATCTTAACTGCTTGTATAACGCAGGCCCAGATAACCATTACAAGTGCAAACTTTGCCCAGCCAGGTGATACTATTTTTTACGGGGTTGATTCGACTAGAAATAGTAGTAGCTTAGGCACTACTAACGGTGTAAATAAAACATGGGATTTTAGTAATGTAGGCAAACAAACAACCTCTGAATCTGTATTTTCGTCACCATTAAACTCTCCTATTCCAGCACCTGCTGGTATTAGCCATGTTTTAATTGAAGATGGTGATTTGCAAAACGTGGTTTTTATGAGTGTTACCCAAGCTGGTGTTCAAACTGTTATCCCTAACCCAGTACCTTTTGGGGGTGAACCTTTTATTTACTTAAAAAGTATCACGTTCCCTTTAAACTACCTTACCAGAACCAGAGATACTACCATTTCAAGTTTTGTATTACCCGCTTCATTATTACAAATCCCACTTTTCGATTCAGTAAGAATAACGTTAACCATAAAACTAGATGTTTTATGTGATGGTTGGGGAACGTTAAAAACACCTACTGGAACTTATAACTCATTGCGCTTAAAACAAAGTACAATCACAGACTTTAAAATTGAAGGTGGGTTACCTAACCCATTAAATCCTACAAAAATGATTTGGACTCCAATTCCAATATCTTCACTTCCAATTGATGTGCCAAGCAATCAACTTGACGTAAGCTATATATGGCTAAGTGAAAA
>CANLLM010000069.1 GCA_947491825.1 Bacteroidota bacterium | reverse complement strand
AATACATTTTATTTAGCTACTTTTGCACCCATTTAAAAGTGCACATGCAGAATATCAGAAACATAGCAATTATTGCCCACGTTGACCACGGTAAAACTACACTGGTTGACAAAATCATTCATCAAACACAAATTTTTCGCGAGAACCAACAAACCGGTGATTTAATCCTTGATAACAATGATTTAGAGCGCGAGCGTGGTATTACCATTCTTGCAAAAAACATTTCAGTTAACTACAAAGGAACAAAAATCAACATTATTGACACCCCTGGTCACGCGGATTTTGGTGGTGAAGTAGAGCGTGTATTGAACATGGCTGATGGTGTATTGTTATTGGTTGATGCTTTTGAAGGCCCAATGCCGCAAACACGTTTTGTGTTGCAAAAAGCACTAAGTTTAGGGAAAAAACCAATTGTAGTAATTAACAAAGTAGACAAACCAAACTGTCGTCCGGATGAAATCCATGACCAAGTTTTTGATTTATTCTTCAACCTTGATGCAACCGAAGAACAATTAAACTTCCATACCATTTATGGCAGTTCTAAGCAAGGTTGGATGGGCCGCGATTGGAAAAATCCAACTACAGATTTCACTACATTATTAGATGATATCCTCACAGAAATTCCTGCTCCACATGTGGAAGAAGGAAATCTTCAGATGCAAATCACCTCTTTAGATTATTCATCATTTACAGGTCGTATTGCTATTGGTCGTATCCTACGTGGTAACATCAAAGTAAATCAGCCTATAAGCATAGTTAAACGCGATAGTTCAATCCAAAAATCACGTGTTAAAGAACTATACACTTTTGAAGGTTTAGGCAAAATGAAGGTGGAAGAAGCCTTTGCCGGTGATATTTGTGCCATTATGGGTATTGAAGGCTTTGAAATTGGCGATACTGTTGCTGATTTTGAAAACCCTGAAGGTTTAACTCCTATTAACATTGATGAACCAACGATGAACATGTTGTTCTGTATCAACAACTCACCATTCTTTGGCAAGGAAGGTAAATTTGTTACCTCTCGCCATTTACGTGATCGTTTGTTTAGAGAACTAGAAAAAAACTTAGCACTGCGTGTTGAAGAAACTGGTGCAGCCGATTCATATTTAGTTTACGGCCGTGGTATTCTTCACTTATCAGTTTTAATTGAAACAATGAGACGTGAAGGTTACGAAATTCAAATTGGCCAACCGCAAGTTATTGTGAAAGAAATTGATGGCGTTAAGTGCGAGCCAATAGAAATACTAACTGTAGATGTGCCTGAAACATCATCTGGAAAAGTGATTGAATTGGTTAGTCAACGTAAAGGCGATATGTTGGTAATGGTTCCTAAGGGCGACTTAATCCATTTAGAATTTGAAATACCATCAAGAGGTATAATCGGGTTACGTAACAACGTGTTAACTGCTACTGCCGGTGAAGCTATAATGGCTCATCGCTTTAAAGCATTTGAACCTTGGAAAGGTCCTATCCCAAGCCGTTTGGCAGGTGTCATGATAAGTGGTGAACAAGGAACTGCAATCGCTTATTCTATTGATAAGCTACAAGATCGTGGTAATTTCTTTGTTGAAGCAGGAGATCAAATATACATGGGTCAGATTATTGGCGAAAACAACCGCCAAGACGACTTAGTGGTAAACATCACCAAAGAGAAAAAATTAACAAACATGCGTGCGTCAGGTTCGGATGATAAAACGCGTATTGCGCCAAAAATCAACATGAGCTTAGAAGAATGTATGGAATATATTCAAGGTGACGAGTACGTTGAAATCACTCCGCTATCTTTGCGTTTACGCAAAGTACACTTGGAAGAGAATGATCGTAAACGGTACAAAAACTCATCTCAAAGTAATTAATTAAATTACAATTTTTATTGCATAAAAGGCTGTTTCGGAATATCGAAACCGCCTTTTATTTTTTATTAAAAGCCCACGCAATTAATTTAATATGTTGGCATCACTTTGATTAACTAATTTACTTTGGGTCTTATCGTTGGAGACTAATATTACCGAACATTTAATGATTTAAAACCACAAATTTCAAAGGCGTGTTGCATGAAAATTCGGAAGGATAATATAAATACCTAAAAATGCAAAAAGGCTACCCGTATAATTACCGAGTAGCCTTCTTTTTAAGTGAACTGATTAATTTAGCCAAGCGCTCGTTTCAAATCATCCATCAAATCTGTTAAATCTTCAACGCCAACACTTAAGCGTAATAAGCTATCAACAACACCAGCCTTTTCACGTTCTTCTTTTGGAATACTCGCATGTGTCATTGTTGCAGGATGATTAATTAGACTCTCAACACCACCTAAACTTTCCGCTAATGTAAACACCTCGAAATTAGAGGCAATACGAAAGGTTTCCTGCAAGTCGGCATCTTTAAGTACAATGGAAATCATACCTCCAAAATCACGCATTTGCTTTTTAGCAATCTCATGATTTGGATGATCAGTAAACCCTGGCCAATATACTTTTTCAATTTTAGGATGATTACGCAAAAAATGTGCGATTTCTCGCCCATTTTCGCAATGTGCTTTCATACGCAAATGCAAGGTTTTTAAACCGCGCAATACCAAAAACGCATCTTGAGGACCTGGCGTAGCACCACAGCTGTTGTGTATAAATGCCAATTGCTCATGAATTTTATCATCATTGGTGATTAATGCGCCCATCACCACATCACTATGTCCACCAAGGTATTTAGTAACACTATGCATAACAATATCAGCACCCAAATCTAATGGATTTTGTAAGTATGGAGAGGCAAAAGTATTGTCAACTGCAAGTATCAAATTATGTTTTTTTGAAATCGTAGCGCAAGCAGCAATATCAACAATTTGCATGGTAGGGTTAGTTGGTGTTTCAACCCAAATAAGTTTGGTATTGGCGTTGATGTAGTTGTTTATGTTGTTTGCATCATATAAATCAATAAAATGAAATTTGATACCAAAATTAGCAAACACCTTGGTAAACATGCGATAGGTTCCGCCATATAAATCGTTTCCTGTTATCACTTCATCACCAGGGCGAAGTAGTTTTACCACTGCATCGGTAGCACCCATTCCACTGCTGAAACATAAGCCATGATTTGCATTTTCTAAGGCTGCTAAACATTTTTCCAAAGCTGTACGTGTAGGGTTTTTACCACGGGCATATGCGTATCCTTGGTGTTTACCTGGACTTTCTTGCCAAAATGTACTTGTTTGGTATATTGGGGTCATTACAGCACCCGTTGTTGGATCAGGCTCTTGTCCAGCATGTATGGCTCTGGTGCCAAAGCCTAATTTTTCGGTTCCTTTCATGTTAAATTTTAATTGCTGAGGCAAAGATATACTTTGTAACACGATAAGCCACTTTATGACATAAGTTGTTAAAACAACCACGCGCATTAGGTGTTCATTATTTTAGGAATAAAAGTAGTTTAAACAACATGAAGCACAGCAGCTTAACCAAAGCCAACAATTTGATATTGTTATACTTACCCACTAACATAGGTTTAGGTCAATGTTTGTTATTAAAACCACATACTGGAATTAATATACACACACCAATACGATTATGAATCTTTAATGCAGCATTTGTGTAAAATCAATCCAAAATTTGAACACTATTTTGATATTGTAGTTACGAACGAGTATTTTCGCCACACTTTTAAAACAACAAGTTATGAACTTTGAATTAACCGAAGAACATTTATCAGTACAACAAGCTGCACGTGACTTTGCGCAAACCGAATTACTACCCGGTGTTATTGAGCGTGATAATAAACAAGAATTCCCTGCCGAGCAGATTAAAAAACTAGGCGAACTAGGCTTTTTAGGAATGATGGTTGACCCCAAGTACGGAGGATCTGGTATGGATACCGTTTCTTATATATTGGCAATGGAAGAATTATCTAAAATAGATGCATCAGCTTCTGTTGTAGTTTCGGTTAATAACTCATTAGTTTGCTGGGGTTTAGAAAACTTCGGTAACGAAGAGCAGAAACAAAAATACTTAGTGCCAATGGCAAGCGGAAAATGCCATGGCGCATTTTTATTAAGCGAGCCAGAAGCGGGTAGCGATGCTACGAGTCAAAGCACTACAGCTATAGATATGGGTGATCATTACCTATTAAACGGTACTAAAAACTGGATTACCAATGGAAACACTGCTACATATTATTTGGTAATTGCACAAACAGACGTAGAGAAAAAACACAAAGGTATTAATGCCTTTATTGTTGAGAAGAATACGCTAGGTGTTACCGTTGGTAAGAAGGAAGATAAAATGGGTATACGCGGAAGTGATACACACTCTATCATGTTTCAAGATGTAAAAGTGCCTAAAGAAAATCGCATTGGAGAAGATGGATTCGGGTTTAAATTTGCAATGAAAACACTAACTGGTGGACGCATTGGTATTGCCGCTCAAGCATTGGGTATTGCAAGTGGTGCCTATGAATTGGCATTAGCCTATTCAAAACAACGTAAGGCATTTGGCAAAGAGATCATGCATCACCAAGCAATTCAATTTAAGTTGGCTGATATGGCTACACAAATTGAAGCTGCGCGCTTATTAGTTATGAAAGCTGCTTGGTTAAAAGACAATGATTTGGACTATAACATGGCAGGCAGTATGGCAAAAGTTTTTGCTAGCGAAGTGGCTATGTGGGTTACCACAGAGGCCGTTCAAGTGCATGGTGGATATGGGTTTGTAAAAGAATACCACGTAGAGCGTTTAATGCGTGATGCTAAAATAACTCAGATTTACGAGGGTACCAGTGAGGTCCAACGTATTGTTATTAGCCGCGAAATTTTAAAATAATCGTATAAAAAAATAAATTAAACGTCCACTTCAAAACCTTGAAGTGGACGTTTTTGTTTCTACTATTTAATCATTGAATCAACACCAAATAATATGATAGCAATTCAATTTGTATTGTAATTGAAAATAAACCGAATGGTGGTCATCAGTAAAAAATAAAAGCCATATGAATTTGCTAAACAGTCTTGTTACCTTAAAACCCATTTAGTTTTAATCCTATTTTCCCTACAGCTTTGATATTTACCCTCACCGCATTGGGCGTAAGAAACACATCGGTTGGCATAATCTGGTTGATCGCACCATTAAATTGAAGTTTTTTCCCATATTGTTTATTTACAGCTTCGTTAGCCATTTTCAAAGCATCTTGTAACTCTTTAGCAATAGAAAATTCGAGTTTACTTTCAATACTGCTTTTAAATAATTTAGAGTTAGCAAGCCAAGAAGCCGATTTGAGTAATACATCTTTTGTTTGAACATCTAGACCGAAATTTTTTATACTGATGGTTTGTTTTGGAATATTATAAACTGGCGTTCCTTCAAAGTAAACTATACCTTTTATTTTCTTGGTTAGTGCTCCCCTTTTTAACTTACCTATAAGGTTCACACCAACTATAATTTTATCTGCATGACCAAAAACTTTGGCATCCAAAATGTTAAGACTGTATTCTTTAGATTCAAGTTTTATGCTTTTCCCTATTAATTGTTGCTGTATAATTTGATTAATTTGGTCGAAGCTGATTTCAGCATTTAGCATCAAATTTATTTTATCATCCAACTTATTGGTTTGGTATAAATAGGGAAGTACAGATGTTGTATCCGCTAGGGGTTTATACCCACTCACTATTTCAATAACTGAATATAACCCCAAATTAATTTTAGCCAAAGAATCAAACCCTTCTAATTGCGTATAAAAAACTTGCTTAGGCCTCATGATAAGCCAACTGTTGGTTACAGTATCAATACGAATAGGTTGTATCACTTGCCTCCAACCATCATTAACCAATTTTCTTAAATCAACTGTATTGGCAATCTCTTGATCTAACTGAGTTGTAATTTTATCCACCTGACCTTGAATTATTCTGCCAAACATTTTAGGGAAATCAACTTGTAATCCGGCCACTTCAAAATTGGGTAAATCCTCCCAACTTATGTTGCTTTTGCTATTCAGCTTCAGGTTCCAATTTTTATCAAAAACAGGTAATGTTTGTACATCAACTGTTAAATTAAATTTAAAACCTTGGTCATAGACAACATTCATTCCCAAAACTTTTTTATTGATTCGATAATTACCCTCAAGGCGCATGGGTGCAGATAAAAAAACATGATTACCAAATGCACTTATGTGTAATGGGGCTCTTTTAAGTACAGTTACTTTCAGATGATCATGACCATTATTTTCATATGAATCATCGAAATAATACTTTTCAAGATATAGCGCATTTAAATCGTTTGATATTGCTTTTAGATCAAGTAAAATAGGCAAGGTAATACAAGAGATTGGCTTGGCTGGCTCTATATAATTTGTGTTGGATGGTTTAGGTGGTTTGATATATGTTGTATTGCAAGCCAATATAAAAAATAACAACGCATAAATCAACACAAGCCGAGGTTTTAAAATCATAGCACAAAATTACCAAAAACTGTGTAGGTATTTTAATCCATTTAAAGCGGCCTGAATCTGGTTGTAACAAATAATTATTAAGCACCAATCAACATCACAAACAAAACATTATTCCACCAATACCAAAATGAAACGCTAAATTGCACATTCATTTGTTAGATAAACAATGGCTACGCAAGAACAAGTTTTAAAAGCACTATCAACCGTTCAAGAACCTGACTTGAAAAAGGACTTGGTAACGCTTAATATGATAAAAGATATTGAGGTAAACGACAACCACATTACCTTTAAAGTACTGCTTACTACCCCCGCTTGCCCAATGAAAGATATCATTGAAAAAGATTGTGTTGAGGCTATTAAAAAACATGTTTCGGTATTAGCAGAAGTTAAAGTAATTTTTGAAGCCAATGTGCTAACCGCAAGACTTGACAAACTGGTTTTACCAGGTGTTAAAAATATTATTGCAGTGGTTAGTGGCAAGGGAGGTGTAGGAAAAAGCACCGTATCTAGCAACTTGGCATTGGCATTAAGCGAACTTGGTGCAAAAGTAGGTTTACTTGATGCTGATATTTATGGCCCAAGTATGCCCATCATGTTTGGCATACACGAAACACCAGAAATGCAAGTGGTGGATGGTAAAAACCACATGATTCCTGTTGAAAGGCATGGAATAAAATTAATGAGTATTGGTTTTATGATTGAGCCAAACCAAGCGGTAGTTTGGCGTGGACCAATGGTAAGCAGTGCCTTGCGTCAGTTTATAAATGAAACGGTTTGGGGTGATTTAGATTATTTGGTTTTGGACATGCCTCCCGGAACGGGAGATATCCATTTAACCATGGGGCAAATTATTCCGGTAACAGGCGTGGTGCTGGTAACAACACCGCAAGATGTTGCTGTGGCTGATGCCATAAAAGCTGCGGCTATGTTTGATATGTTACCAACTAAAATACCTTTTCTAGGTGTAGTTGAAAACATGAGTTGGTTTACCCCAGCAGAATTACCAGACAATAAATATTATATTTTTGGAGAAGGTGGAGGCGAGAAAATAGCCAAACAATTTAACACCAATTTGCTTGGGCAAATACCTTTAGTAGCAGGTATAAGAGAAGGTGCAGATAAAGGTATGCCGGCAGTGTTAGATGACCTAAATCCGGCAAAGTCCTTATTTTTACAAGTGGCACAACGTGTTGCGCAACAATTGGCCATAATTAATACCATAGAAAATACACAACAAATTAATAGCACGAACTAACACATGGATACTTTAAACAGAACCGAATTAGAGCAAAAAATTGAGATTGCATTAAATAGTATGCGCCCATTTTTACAAGCCGATGGTGGGGATGTAGAGTTGGTTGACATTACGGATGAAATGGAAGTACAATTACGTTTGTTGGGTAACTGCAGCAGCTGCAGCATGAGCAGCATGACCATGAAAGCAGGCATTGAAAATGGTTTAAAATCTGCAATACCCCAGATAACAAAGGTTACAGCTATTGTTTAATGGCTTTTAATAATTTTTAAACGAAAGCCCCTTGATTTCTGTATGAACACACCTTGTTTGATCATTAACTAACATTTAATATAAAGTGAAAAAAATAAATACGAATAGCTTTCTTTCCTAAAGTGAATTTAATGCTTGTTTTTAGAATATTTTGAATATATTCGATTAACAAACTTAATTCACATACACTATGAAAAGACTATTACTGTTGATTCTCTTTACTGCCTTTTTGGTTCAGGTGAGAGCAACGCAAGTAACAGGAACGTTAACCATTGATGCAAACCAAACAGCATCGGCAACAAACTTCCAAAATTTTAATTCCCTTCTTACTTATCTTACAAGTGCCGGCACAAGAAGTGATGCGGGACCAGCCAATAGCTCACCATTTGGTGTAAGCGGGCCATTGTTAGTTGATGTTGTAGCCAACTCTGGGCCTTACACTGGCCAAGTGGTGTTTCCAAATATTACAGGCGCATCTGCTACCAATACCATCACAATAAATGGTAATGGCAATACCATACAATTCGCCCCAACATCAACAGCAGATATGGCTATTGTTAGATTTAACAATGGTGATTTCTATCGTTTAAAAAATCTTACCATTAGAACAACCAGTATAGACTTTGGCTGGGGTATTCATTTCTATTTAGGTTCTGATGACAACATTATTGATAGTTGTAATATTGACATCAGCACGGTTACTAGCACCTCCTCAGTTAACTCGGCTGGCATTGTTTGGAGTAACAGCTTAACATCATTAACAACTACAGGAACCACCGGTTACCGTAATATTATTAGTAATAACATGGTACGTGGTAACCCAATAGGAGCCGGTATGTATTATGGTATTGTTGGATCTCCAGCGTCTTCATCAACCACCGTTTCTGCGAATAAGTTCTATAATAACATCATTCAGGATTTTTACATCTATGGTATATACTGGAACAATGGCAATTCAACAGCTTTTGATGGCAACACCATCAGACGTACAACCAAAACTGCAGTAAGTACCACTTACGCATTTTATTTAGGCAGCAGTTCGGGTCGTAAAGACACCATTCGCAATAACATTGTAACAGATTTATTTGCAGGAAGCCCGACTTCAGCTAACACATGTTATGGCGTGTATGCTATTAACTATAGTGGCACTACAGCTGAGCCTAACGTAATAGATAATAATTTATTTAACTTTAACACAGGTACAGGCTCACACTATGGTTTTTACTTTTTAACAGCGTTTAATTTCAGAATTAGAAATAACACGGTTGCATTCCATAATAACGCGGTAACTAACACATATCAAACATACGGATTTTACTCCAGTTACAGCCCTAGCACATCGAGCGCATACGAATTAAAAAACAATATATTCTATAATGCAAGAACCAGCACAGTTGGTTTATTCTATTCTATATACATATCAGGGACATTTAACACAGGAACAGACCTTGGTAAAAATTCTTATTACGGCTTGGCATCAAGCTATAAAATGGCTAACATAAATGGTGTAGATTATAACACATACGGTCAATATTCGGCATACATGGGTGTGGCAGATAATACAAGTTCTGACTTTAATCCCAACTTTATCAATCCACTTACCCGCGATTTTGCACCACAAGATGGTTGGTTTAATGGCAATGGTATTGCCATGCCGCACATTACCAAAGATGTTAATGGCGTTAACCGAACATCACCAATAGATATAGGTGCTTATGAGGCATCTCCTATTGCATTAGATGTTGCATACAATAGCTTAAACGTGCCGCTAGCTCCTTATGCTGCGGGTATCCAAAACATTACTGCTACCATCCGCAATGCAGGAACTGCAACAATTACATCTGCAACAATCAATTGGACTGTAAATGGAGTAGCACAAACACCTGTTAATTTTACTGGATCATTAACAGGAGGTGCAACATCAAGTACCATTACTTTAGGAACACTAAATGCACAAGTTGGTACGGTTAACAATATTGCTTACACCATAAGTAACCCAAATAATACCACTGAACCAAATACAACCAACAACAGCATGAGCAGAACAACGGCATGTTTGTTACCGGGTGGTGTTTATACCGTTAACCAAGGTGCAGCTGCCAGTACAAGTAATTTTACTTCGTTAAGCGGACTTACCGATTATATGAGTATGGGAGGCATTGGTGGTGCAGTTACCTTTAATGTTGTTGCCAATTCAGGTCCATACGTTAATCAAGTGTTTCTTGCAACGGTGCCAGGTGCAAGTGCAATCAACACAATCACATTTAATGGTAATGGTAATAGAGTAGAGTTTAACAATACCAACAGTGGATTGATAGGTATCATAAATGTAATTGGAACCGACTATGTTACTTTTAACCAACTGCATGTAAAATCGTTAAATGCGAGTTATGGTGTTGGCTATCTACTTACAACTGGATCTGACTATGTGAGTATTTTAGGTTGTAATATTGATATATCATCAGTAACCGGAAGTTCACTTTCAGCTGGTATTGCTGTAACATCAAGCTTGAACAGCCCTACAGGTATTGCCTCAAATGTCGGATACTTTAACAGATTTATTGGCAACACCATCTTGGGTAACTCATCAGGAGGTCCTTATTATGGTATATCGGCCTGTGCCAACAATACGGATGGAACAAATAATGGATATGTAATTAGAGATAACATCATTAGAGATTTTACCGCATATGGTATTTATGCGTACGGTGTGACCGGAAGTTTAATAAAAAATAATGAGCTTTCGCGTCCAACCAAGTCATCACCAACAACTTTCTATGGAATGCACTTTTTTTATTTATCCGGAGATACATTTGATGGCAATAAGATTACCAAACCATTTGAAATGTTACAATCAACAACCAATATTTTTTATGGTATGTACTTTTTAATTGCACAAGGCACCAATAGGCCGGTAGTTATTAAAAACAACTTAATTGCCGATATCAAAGGTGGTGGAACCATTTATGGTATTTATCAGCAAATTGTAAACGAGAGTCAGATCTATCATAACACCATTAGTATAGATTATCCTGCGGCAACGACTACGTCTGCCACCTATGCGTTTTATACATCTAGCTCAGTTACCTACCAAAGGTTAAAAAATAATATTTTACATATCAATAGAGGTGGTACAGGCACTAAGTATCTGATGTATATTGGTTCAACAGGTAATACCTACGACTACAGAAACAATGGATTGTATTATGGTGTACCAACAGGAAGTACCAATAATTTTGTTGGTTACTACGCTGCAAACCGCATTGATTTAGCTGCATGGAGAACCGCCAATACGGTGAACCCACTCGATTCATTCAGTGTGTTCGCAAACCCTAATTTCAGAACCGCATTTACACAAGCGCCATTTACACCAGGTGCTGATAGTTTAAATAATATTGGTGCTGATTTACGTTCAATAATACCAACAGATATTACAGGTGCACCTCATGATTCATTACCAGATCCTGGCGCATACAAGTTTGCTGTATCACCTAATGATGCCGGAATCATAGGATTTTCATCGCCTACTATGCCACTGAGTTTAGGAGTTCAAAATGTGAATGCAATAATTAAGAACTATGGTTCAGCTACATTAATTTCTTCAAATATTGATTGGCAGGTGAATGGTGTTAATCAAACAGGTGCAAGCTGGTCGGGTAGTTTAGTAACTAATGATACTGTTTCTGCTGCTTTAGGCACATATAACTTTGCTACTTCAGGATTATATACATTCAAAGCTTGGAGTTCATTACCTAACTCAACAACAGATATCTTACGTTTTAATGATACCGTACAACAAACTTTCTGTACGCCATTAAGCGGCAATTTAACAGTAAACCCTGCTTTACCGAATGGCAATGGCAATTTCCAAACACTTGGTGCAATTGTGCAATTATTACAAACGTGCGGAATGGCGGGAAATGTTAATGTTAATGTATCCGCTGGTACCTACAATGAAAAATTAAGTTTCTCAAATATTTTAGGTTTAGGAGCTGGTAATCGTTTGAGTTTTATTGGTGCTGATTCATCAAATACAACAATTACGTTTGCAGGAGCTGCCTCTAATGATAGGGCTACGATTTCTATAACTGCTACTGATAACATCTCTTTTAGTAACTTCAAAATTGTTAATAGCGGATCATCAAATGCAGTAGCTGTTCAAATCATTGGATTATCAGGCAATAGCGCTGATAGTTTAACTTTTAACAAATGTTCATTTATCGTTACATCTAACACTATTTCTACGTTAATAAATGCTTTTGAGGTAAGCTCTCTATCAACTAGCCCAACATCTTCAACATTTATAAATGCCCGTGCATTAACTATTGATAGCTCTTCATTTATTGGAGGATACTATGGATTAACCATGATGGCACCTAATGCAACAAGATCAGCAGGTAATAGAATAACAAACTCTAACTTCTTTGATCAGTACTACTTCTTGTCTTACTTTAACGGTATTGAAAGAAGCTTGTTTGAACGCAACCGGTTAATAGCAGGAGGCAAACAAAATCCAACATTTAGCTATGGCTTATACATGAGCTATTCTGGAGAAGGAATGGTTGTTAATGCAAACGAATTCTCTGGTCAAAATGGAGGTTATGCAATTTACACGATTTACCCGCAAGGTTCGCTTACAAGTAAGTCTGTAATTTCAAATAACATGATTCAGATCGGAGCAGCAGCCAATACTGCTTATGGAATACTGATGGCCTACCCAACTCACCTGGTTTGTGCTCATAACGCGGTAAACATCACTTCAGGTAGTTCAACTGCTACAACATTTTACTTGTTTAGCAATAACGCTTCATTATACAATACTGTTGATGTAATTAACAATGTTTTCAACAACCCAAATGCAGGATATTGTGCATGGATAGGTGATGGCGGAGCACTATTCCCAATTACACAATTTGGATTAAACTGGACCTTAAATAATAATGTTTATTATGGGTTAGGCACCTACCCTTACCGATCTAACAACCAAATAGCCCAAACTTTTGCAAATTGGCAGACCTTACCTGCTATTGGTAACGACTCTAACTCCATATTTTTAAACCCAAGTTTTACGAGTATTAATAACCTTCGGTTAACCACCATTCCATTTAATAATATTGGCAAACCTAACACTTGGGTTACAGCAGATATTGATGGAAATACAAGAAGTGCAACAACACCTGATGTTGGTGTGAGTGAATTTAGTCCACCTGCAAATGATGCGGGTGTAATCTCATTCGCTTTACCTAAAGCACCTATAGATACTGGTATGACAGATGTTAGGGTTGTAATAAGAAACCATGGTATAGCAACAATTACCTCTGTAAATGTTACTTATTTATCAGGCGCAACTTCACATAGCCAATTGTACACGGGTACAATTCTACCTAATGG
>CANLLM010000068.1 GCA_947491825.1 Bacteroidota bacterium | reverse complement strand
CCTGCCTGCTTTCGCAGCACTTTGTGTTTTTGTGCCAATTCCTTTATCATTTCAATAGGAATTTTTTCTGTACCGAACTTTGTCATATTAGCCAATATATGATACGAAAATAGGGTATTATAGCTAAAATAGCTAATATTTTGGCTATTTTATATCCGCTTTAATGGTTAATTTTATGAATACCTTAAATAATTGGGGCATTTTTTGACGGCATGCCTATTGAAAAACTATTCCTTTTCCTAAATTCTTTGGGCAAATTCGTGTACTATCATTTTCAATTTTTACCTTTAATTGTTTGATCACTTTTGTTTGATGAATAATACAGGTATAATTTAATATTTTATAACTGCCAATCCCACTCATTATATTAGCCAAGCAAGCATAGAATATAATGCATTTAGTGTTTTATAGGCAGACCTTTTTAATCGATTCTATTAACTTTTATCTTGTCAGGTATTTTCACCTTAGAATTATTTGTCGGGAAGTAATTTCCGCCTTCACCTTACCTGCTAATTATATGGTTGGTGATGCTGCGCGAAACGCCAAACATAGGAAAATAAGATTAGTGATAATACACTATAACACCAAGTATAGGTAAATATTTAAGTTAGTAATAGCTTATTTTTCTTATTTTAGTTGTAATTTCTCCATTACGTTTTTCAGTGAATTTAATCCAGTTACCAAAAGAGTCGTACTCATATTCATAAATTTCATCAAGATCTTTTTCATCTGTATCAGGAATTGATTTTATTAAACAATTATATTTATCGTATTCATAAAACTCAATTTTATGTAATCTTCCTTTATCTTTTCTTTCTCCACTATTCCCCCAGTATGTTTCGGTTTTTGATAGTAGATTATTGTCGTTAAAATAACATACATCGTAAAATGAGTATTTTTTTTCATTACCGAAATAATTGTATAATGCTATTTCATTTTTTTTTTGATACTTTATGGTAAATCTGTCTATTACGGTATCATTTTTAAACTTTTTCCATTCAATTAAATCACCATTCTTATTGTAAAAACAAGTATAACCCGAATTATTTTTGGTGCTTTTATTATAACTAATTTTTGTTTTAAGTTTTTTATGATTCAAATACCAGATGAAATCTATTCGTTCAAATGGAGAATCTTTTAAAACCAAATCACCATTTTCGTTATAAAAATATTTAGTGTATTCTATTGTACCATCATCATTATGGTGAATTTCATTCTTTAATTTCCCAATACTATCATACTTATATTCGATTGAATCGATGATTCCAGAACCATCTTCATAGTAATATTTTTTTTGAATTACCCCTTCAATACTAAATGAATCAATTTGGAATTCGGCTTCAAAAAAATTTGATTCGCCTTCATATTCAATTTGTTTAATTGTCTTTACTTTCCCTATTATCTTGCTTGCTTCGATGCTGTTGGACAGGTGAGGATAAAATTTAGTCCAAGGCTTAATTGGTTCAATCTTGGTTTGGGCGCAAATTTGATTAATTCCTAGCCATATGCAAAATAGTGAAAATTTAATTACGTTACTCATATTTGTGGTTATACATTTTTTCATATCGTTTAATATTTTTATTGACAAAAACTTCCTCCATCATTCTCAATACAACCTGTTCGGGTATTAACTGTTATATTAATTACCCCATCAGGGTTAGATAATGATTCTCCTCTTACTCTTCCTAATGTTGGAGAGATAACAGAGAAAGAAATATTGAAATACCTATTAACCCCATCTATATCTATGGATGAAGGATTAATCTCTATGCCTATGTTGGTTCCATGAAATATTTTACCTGACAAGTAAGCTATCAAAGAAGATTCATCACTCAACAATACCTGTTCTTCTTGTTTTGGTTGTTCATTCTCATTCTCAATAGCGGTATTTACTTTACTCGCTTCATCTAAGTAATTAGCATATTCAATTGCTGCTATAGAATCTTGGATTCTTGTTGCAGTATCAATGGAATCTTGTATTCTAATCGCTTCCGCTTTCTTTTTTTCTTCCATTGAAGGACCACAAGCTAGTAAGAAAGTCATACCTGTAAAGGTTAAAAAATGGAGTTGTAATTTGTGTTTCATAGATATTGATTTTGATTGGATTAAAATTATTTACTGTGTTTAATTCCTTATTATCATAAGAGACGGGAATCTTAACTCTTGGATAGCATAGAATATACAAAAAGAAAACATAAATACTTAATTAAATACTGGATCTTTTATATAACTTTTTCTTATAAATTTTCTACTTCTACCTTTTATTTTAAACTCATAACCAATGGTTATTTCGTGTGATGCACTGGAAGGTGCATCGTTGGTAGATAATATAAAATCTATTGAATACCCTATTCTAAAATTTGGTCGTCTGTATGCTACCATCACAATATACGACTCCGTATTTCTTGATGTTTGCCTCAACCACCCTCCGATATTTATATTTTTATCTTTTAAATACATCCCAATATTTAATTGATAAAAATTAAGTTGATTCATAAACAAAACATTAGGTAAAAGACTAACTCGTTTGCTTTCAATTCTAGATTGCACAATATCCAAATTGACACCAAAATGGGCTGTATACCGCCTTGGCAAATTGTATTCTTCTTTATTGCTATTTGAAGCAACAAATGATTGGTTAGGCTGTAATAAATTATGAACTGCTAAACCGCCATAAAACTTTGTATTATATAGCAAAATACCTGTGGCAAAATTCAAATAGTTTTTCTGTTCAAAACTCTGAATTTGTTCTTTGGTTTGGTATATAGAACCCAATCTTTTGTCTAGCATATCTGGAAATAAAAACCTTGACCCATCAATTCCTGATTGCACATAAGAGCCTTGAATGGCAGCATTTAATGCTAAATTTCTATTTAAATCAACATTGTAGCTGTAAATCCCACTAATAGCAGTGGTAGTAACATTGGCTGTTCCTGCCCTATCTCCCATAAACATTAACCCTAAGCCACCTCTCATATTACCAGAATATGCATCAATGGATGTAACCACCGTTTGATAATTATCTTTCAAAACTGTATGCTGGTTCCTAATTGAACTGGTTATCCTAACTTGCTTTGTTGACCCACAAAATGCAGGATTGGTGAAGACAGGGGCGGCATAAAATTGTGTCAATTCAGGATCCTGTGCACTACAAATGTTAATGCTTAAAAGTATGTTACAAATAGCAAGTAAAATATATGAACTAAATTTCATCGTTATTCTTATTTTCTTTATCTGATAAGTGTTACCGTTCCATTAAATTGATAGGCACGGTCATCTGAGCCTGCGGCATCTATAAAATAGGTATACACACCTGAAGGACATAAAACTCCTTGAAATTTGCCATCCCATCCTTTATTGATATCATTTGACTCAAATAGTAATTCACCCCACCTATTAAAAATTAACATTTTATAGCTAATTATGCCATCGCCTACTGCTAGAAAATATTCATTATTACCATCGGATGTAGGTGTAAATGCATTTGGCACAAACAAGGTTGATCTATTTTGCACATTCACATTTCTAGTAAATGTGGCACTACAGCCTTGTGAATCTATAACTGACAAACTAACATTTTGTATACCAAACCCAAGATATTCAACCTTAGGATTAGCTAATTTGCTTGTCTCAGGCGAAGCAGCATTTCCAAATTCCCATATATATTGACTAACTTTTGAACCATTAAATGTGAAACTTACCGTATCATTGATAAACGGCATAGGTGGTGTATAGGTTATACTTCCAACAGGTTTATCATATACATTAATTGTCTTTGTAATTGAATCATTGCAAAGTTGGTTGCTTATTTTATGTAAAATTGGATAGTTACCCGATTTTTGTGGGTCAAATGTATTTTGTTTCACATATTGACCTGTAAATAAACCCCCATTTACTTCAGGATTTAATTGAATAGGTAAGTCTCCTACACAGGCTATTAATTTGGATGGATTAAAATTAGCATTGGGTCTTTCAATCACTTCAATTGTTTGATTGTTAGAATCAATACACATTTCTGACCGAACCTCGTATTTAAAAATATACTTGCCAACTTTATCTGCAAGGAACTGCTTGCTCGTATAAAGCAAATTGTCTTTATAAAACAAACCTGATGTATCACTAAATGTAAATTGAACAGGCCCATCTGCTCTGCAAAGCTTGTTTGTACTAGCTACAAAGGTGGGGTCTTTTCTCTGAATAACTCGTATCCATTTGGTAGTAGTTTTGGTGCAAGTTCCATTATTGATGCTATATGTAATATTGTATAAACCTCCTTTTGATGGAATTGTAAATTGATTGTTTACTACATGAGTGCCAATGAATGTACCACCCTTTTCTATAGGGTTTGCGGTAATAATACCTGCACCCGAGCAAACAACTGTATCACTTAATTGAAAATCTGTATTGGTAAAATAAACATATATACTATCTGAAGACAAACAATTATTTGCATTTTGCGCAGTTAAATAAACCCAACCATTTTGTTTTACTACCACTTGTTGCGTATTTGAAGTTAGTGGCTTCCAAACAAAATTATGTAATCCATTTAATGCTGTAACTATAGCACTATCATTACACACATACAAAGTATCTTTACCAAATAAATCAGCTGTTATATTATTAACCGTTAATGCAACTTGGGCAGAGCAAATACCGCCAATGGCATTGCTAACGGTTAAATTATAGGTTGAATTGGTAAGCGGTGATACCTGAATTACCGGTGTTTGTTCAGTGGTTGACCATAATAATTGGTCTGGATAAACTATAGATTGCGGGTTTTTATAAATTGCCTTCAAGTTTACATGGTTCCCTTTACAAAAGGTAATTGTATCGGATTTGATTTCTGCTTTTATAACACTTACCAAAGAACTATCCTTGTTAACACAAGCATTGGCATCTGTAACCGTAAGTTTATACCATCCTGAAGTATCGGCATAAATGGTTTTACTTGATTTGCCTGTATTCCATACATATGATACAAAATTAGTGTCAGGTATTATTCTTATACTATCACCACAATGTTTAATATTTTTAGGTACTGATGGAACTGGCAATGCATTAACTGTAATTAGCACACTGTCTATACAACTATGAACAGTATTACTAACAATTAATTTGTAGAAAGCACCAGATAAGCCATTCATTGTAATTTTACTGGTGGTTTCATTATTGGGCAACCAACTGATATTACTTGGATATAGTTTTGATTTCTTTGATAAGGTATCTGCATATAAAAACAAAGGACTGCCATAACATGTATTTGTTATGGGTGCTATGATTTTTGATTTTATAACACTTACCAAAGAACTGTCCTTGTTAACACAACCATTTACATCTGTAACCGTAAGTTTATACCATCCTGAAGTATCGGCATAAATGGTTTTACTTGATTTGCCTGTATTCCATACATATGATACAAAATTAGTGTCAGGTATTATTCTGATACTATCGCCACAATATTTAATATTTTTAGGTACTGATGGTATTGGTAATGCATTAACTGTAATTAGTACACTATCTCTACATGTTTGTATGCCATCACTTACTTGTAATTTATTATAACCACCTATTACACCTGTTAGCTTTATTTTACTTGTGGTTTCATTATTGGGCAACCAACTGATATTACTTGGATATAGTTTTGATTTCTTTGCCAAAGTATCAGCATATAAAAACAATGAACTGCCATAACATGTATTTGTTATGGGTGCTATGATTTTTGATTTTATAACACTAACCAAAGAACTATCCTTGTTAATACAACCATTTACATCTGTAACCGTAAGTTTATACCATCCAGAGGTATCGGCATAAATGGTTTTACTTGACCTGCCAGTATTCCATAAATACGATACAAAATTGGTATCAGGTAGTATTCTAATACTATCGCCACAATATTTAATATTTTTAGGAATGGCTGCATTAGGCAATTCATCCACCACAATGGTAACCGAATCTATACAACTACTTGTGCCATTATTAACCGTTAAATAATATTTGGTGGTGGTAGTTGGGGTAACTTTTAACAGAGTATCTGTTCCTAAATTTGTGTTAATGGTTGACCAATTGTAGGTTTGAGATTGTGGCGAACCACTGGCATACAACTGTTGAATTTCTGAAGCAGATAAAGCGCGGTTCCAAATGCCGATGTCGTCAAGGGAGCCATTAAACAATCCATTACTACCGTTGTCCCATCCACATGGTGGTGGTAAATTACCTGAAAATCTTTTACCTATTAGTAGCCCATTATTTCCAATTGTTTGCAAAGGATTATAAGAAGAAGCTTTTATTTGACCATCTACATAAATTTTCAAAGTATCATCTGAAAATGTACAAACGATATTGTAATATTTGTTGGTTTGAATAGGGAAAGAAAAATCAACATCTCCTCCTGTCATACCATAAAATAATATTTTATTTAAAGGACCTTCTTGAAAAATGCCGAAACCATTATATTGACTTCCATTAATGCATGTATTATTTGATACTAACCAACCTCTATCTGAATTTGAATTAAATTTAACCCATAAATTTATTGATTTTGCATTTGAACCTGCAGGAATTGACGTATTTGTAGAAATATAATTACTCAACCCATCAAAACTATACGCACTATTTGCATTCCCATACCTATCGGTGGTGAGTGTTGCACCATTCACTGTTCCATTGTTGCCGTTTCCACTTGCATCATTGGCATTGCCACAAAATGGGTAATACGCTACCAAGCCTGTTTGCAAATTGCTCGGCAAATCAGTTTTGGCACAAGCCAATAAAGAACCTACCGTAGTATCTGCTTGCAGGGTAACTGTTTCCCCTTTACAAATTCTCAATTTAGAAGCAGTAATCTTGGCTTTTACTAAACTTACATATACGCTGTCTGTGGCGGTGCAACCTGCTGCATTGCTCACAGTTACCTTATACATGCCACTTGCCTTGGCTGTTAGGGTAGCAGTAGTATCTCCATTGCTCCATGCATATTTGGCAAAACTTCCAGGATTTAATATTGCACTATCCCCACATACTTTTAAGGTATCTTGTAAATTAGGAACAGGCAATGAATCCACCACAATAGTTACCGAATCTATACAAGTACTTGTGCCATTATTAACCGTTAAATAATATTTGGTGGTGGCAGTTGGGGTAACTGAAACTGAACTGCTTGTTCCATTGTTATTACCCGTAATATTATTTGTCCAATTGTACGTAAAACCAGATACCTTACTCAATGCCTGAATTTCATTTTCAGTTAAAACCCTGTTCCAAATACCAATATCATCCAATAAACCGTTGTAATAGCCAATCCATCCAAATTGACTCATCCATGCACCAATAGCTGTATTTGTAGCGGTGTTTCCTAAATTATTCGAAATGACTGAACTAGTGTAAACATAACCTCCTGTATCCATAGCTTGTTTAACACCATTGATATACAAATTTACTCTATCATAAATAGAACTTTTTGAACCATCAAATACCGTACAAACATGAACCCATTGAGAAGTAGTAATTGTATTTTTGGTTCCTACCCCTGTACCAGCATTATTTGAGAATCCTAAAAACTTTCCACTTGCTCCTATATTCACCCCAAAAGGGTCTGTAAGTGGATAAGCTTTCCAGTTAGAAAAAATACATTGCCCATTGTTTGCACCAACTGGTAAGTTTACATAAGCAGACAAAGTAAATTTTGTAAGATTAACCAATGCTCCATTTAAGTTCAAAGGCAAATCAATTCTACTTCCACCATTGAAACTACCCGCACTGCTTGCATTGCCAAATCTATTGGTAGTAAAAGTTACTCCATTGTTACTCCCATTGTTGTTATTACCGCTTATATCCAACACATTGCCACAAAATGGATAATACGCATCAAACCTGATTTGAGCTGACTTGGTATATCGTTTGAAGCACAATAATTTCTATTGTAATTAATGTCAGCTGAAGAATCTGCAAATAGGGTAACCGTTTCTCCTTTACAAATTCGCAATTTAGATGCTGTAATTTTTGCTTTCAGTAAACTTACATTTACACTATCTGAAGCTGTGCAAACACCATTTGTAATACTTACTTTATAAGTGCCTGTTGCTTTGGCATAAATGCTGGCAGTGGTGTCACCTGTATTCCATAAGTATTTTCCATTGCTGGCAGGGTTCAACAACACACTATCACCGCATGCATTTAAATTGTTTGGTAAGGTGGGTGAGGTCAGTGCATCTACTTCTACCGTTACTTGGTCGGTGCATGTTGAAATACCATTGCCTACAGTAAGTGTATAGGTTGTGGTGGTAGCTGGGGTAACTGTTAAAACTGTATCAGTGCCTAAACTACCCGAAGTGTTATTTCTGGTCCAATTGTAGGTTTGACCACTCGCGAACAATTGTTGAATTTCTGAAGCAGATAAAGCACGGTTCCAAATACCGATATCGTCAAGTGAACCAATAAATGGTTGGTGACTAATATTTCCTGAATTACCAAATGTGAGATCACATACAAAATCATTCATTAATCCAGCGGTATTAGTTTTATTCAAGACACCATTTAAATATAACTTCCATGTCCCATGGTCATAAATCCCAACAATATGAACCCAAATATTATTTTGTAATGTCTGATTATCGAATGCACCAACATAGTTACTTGGAGGCATACATGTTCCAAAGTTTGTACCAAATCCAGGATCACTACTATATGCTAATTGCCAATTAAAAACTTGTGAGCCAACTGGCCGCTTACCCACTAAATGTGTCCAGGGATTATTTGTATTTTTATTACACCAAACGCTTATCGTAAAACCATCATTAGATGTAAATCCTAAATTGCTTTTATGTGGAACTGAAATCAAATTGTTATTAAAACTATACGCACTGTTTACCTGACCAAACCTATCAGTAGTCAGCGTTGCGCCATTCACTGTTCCGTTGTTGCCATTGCCACTCGCATCATTGGCATTGCCACAGAATGGCCAATACCCTACTAAGCCATTTTGTAAGTTAGGTGCCAAGCCACTCTTGTCACATTGTTTCAATTGTAAATTAGAACTGTTTGAACCCAAGGTTACACTATCACCCTTACAAATTCTAGTTTTAGAGGCAGTAATCTTGGCTTTAACTAAACTTACATATGAGCTGTCTGTAGCAGCACAAACACCATTTGTAATACTTACTTTATAAGTGCCTGTTGCTTTGGCATAAATGCTGGCAGTGGTGTCTCCTGTATTCCATAAGTATTTTCCATTGCTAGCAGGGTTCAACAATACGCTGTCGCCACAAGCATTTAGATTGTCGGGTAAAGTGGGTGGGGTAAGCGTATCAACAACTATGGTAATACTATCGGTACATGAGGAAATACAATTCAAAGATGATAATTTATAAGTAGAAGTTTGAACTGGATTTATTGATATAAAACTTTTTTTACTCCCATTTGACCATACATAAGAGAATTTATTTGTAGCACCACCATTCAAATACTGTGAAACCTCAGTATTTGTTAATTCTCTCTGCCAAATTGCAATATCATCTATCCAACCTTTAAAAGGGCCATTACATGACTGTAGTGGTTGATTAAAATGGTTCCCAATAATTAGCTTTATTGTTGCATTATTTAGAATAGTGAATAAAATATTCTTTGTAAAAACAAGTTTACCATTCAAATAGTATTTTAATATTTGAGTTTGTTTATTATATGTTACTGTAAAATTTTGCCAATCACAACCATTCTTTCTAACAATTCCATTTGAATCTGGAAGTACTGGAGTTGCATCACTCATAATAGGTGAGGCCTGAAAATGCACTTTAGAGTTCAAACCTAAAGTAGGAAAATCTTGTAACCCAAAAATGTATCCATTTACATTCGCTTGACCACATACGGCCTTACTTAGTATAGTATTAAAAACAGAAGTGGTTTCAATTTTAAACCATGATGAAATGGTAAAATTATTAGTTAAATCTTGTGCATTTGAATTATTTGTAGCAACTTCAATATAGTCATTTGAATCAAAATAATATGACCCTGAATTGTTACCTAATCTATCATCATCAAGTGTAGCACCATTCACCGTTCCATGGTTGCCATTTCCACTGGCATCATTGGCATTGCCACAGAATGGGTAATATGCCACCAAGCCTGTTTGCAAATTGCTTGGTAAATCTGTTTTGGCACATGCTACATTTGCAGAAATATTCGTATCTGCTTGCAGGGTAATTGTTTCACCTTTGCATATTCTAGTTTTAGAGGCAGTAATCTTGGCTTTAACTAAACTTACATATACGCTGTCTGTAGCGGTGCAAACACCATTTGTAATACTTACTTTATAAGTGCCTGTTGCTTTGGCATAAATGCTGGCAGTGTTGTCTCCTGTATTCCATAAGTATTTTCCATTGCTAGCAGGGTTCAACAACACACTATCACCGCATGCATTTAAATTGTTTGGTAAGGTAGGTGGGCTAATTGTGTCTACTACTATTGTTACCGAATCTATACAAGTACTTGTGCCATTATTAACTGTTAAATAATATTTGGTTGTGGTAGTTGGGGTAACTGAAATAGCACTGCTAGTTGCGCCCGTATTCCATGTATAAGTTTGTGTTTGGGGTGCGCTTGAATTGTAATATTGTTGAATTTCGGATGCTGACAAAGCACGGTTCCAGATGCCTATGTCGTCTAGCATTCCATCATACAACTGAGCTAAACTACTACCCGCATATCTTGCTCCAATTTCTGACAATGCTGAATTATTTACATTATGAATTATTGGAGAATTAAATGTATTTACCAAAACACCATTTATATATATTAAGATCTGAGTCCCATCTCTTACTATTAATGAGTAGAACCATTGTGAATTGTTAATTACATTTAAATTATTATCATTAATGTAATCTGAACCAGAACTTTGGTTTATTTCAAAACCTGGATTAGAGTTTACCTCAAAAAAATTCCCTCCACCATATGCATCTCTCTTCCCAAACATACAGTAAACACTTGCATTTGGTGCTCTTTTTTGCCAACCACCAACACTAAAATTTGATGTTCCAAAATTACCAACTGTAGTATTTAAAGAGATATGATTGCTTTGTGAGCGGTTAAAACTATACGCACTATTCACACTCCCAAACCTGTCTGTTGTCAAGGTTGCACCATTCACTGTTCCATTGTTCCCATTTCCACTTGCATCATTGGCATTGCCACAAAATGGGTAATAAGCCACCAAGCCTGTTTGCAAATTGCTCGGCAAATCTGTTTTGGCACAAGCCAAGAAAGAACCTACGGTAGTATCAGCTTGCAGGGTAACCGTTTCGCCTTTGCAAATTCTCAATTTAGAAGCCGTAATTTTTGCTTTGAGTAAGCTTACATATACGCTGTCTGTGGCGGTGCAAGTACCATTGCTTACTGTTACTTTGTACCAACCTGTGGCTTTGGCATAAATGCTTGAAGTGATAGAGCCAGTGTTCCATGTGTAAGAAGTGTAACCAGCACCTGCATCTATAATTGAGCTGTCTCCACAAGTTTTTAAAGTATCGGGTAACATAAAACTCAATGATTGGGTGTTTGTACATGCCGCTTCACTGATGAACAACAATTGGTTTGCAGCTGTACTACCTAATTGCGTTTTCAAGCCCGAAGGCCAATACACAATTACTGAATCAGCCGTTGATACATTACCCAATCCAAAATGAAAGATATCAGATGCATTATAATTAGAACCCTTACTAAAACCAAAATATTCAGTTAAATATTTGTTACCCACTTTAACACTTACTTTAGTTCCGCGTGCTTCTTTGTTTGAAGTACAACCCGAAAGTTTTATTCTTAAATATTTTGCTTGTTGTGTATTTAATGGGTTAATCATTAAATAGGAATCCCCATTGAAATCATTAATGAACGCATCCAAATCACCATCTTTATCTACATCAAACCAAACATTGGCTCCATTGCCCGCACATACATTGCCATTGATATTTAAACCATGTGCAAAAGCACTGTCTTTAAAACGATTATTGTTGTTTTTTAACAATTGGTGCTGTGTAGTAGTACACCAACCAATTCCATGGAAAACATCAAAATCAGCGTCATTATCAAAATCCATACTAGATGAAAACCAATAATACGCTTCGGTATTGGGGAATAAATTATCGGTGGCATTTCTTGCCGAAGAATCTACAAATGCTACAGCCCCTCCATTGAACTTTCCAATATTTCTGTAAAACTTAGTAATGGCCTCCGCGCCATTGGGGTCAACCCATTTGGATTGATAGCCATCTTCAGAGGTATATAAAACATCTAACCAACCATCGTTATCGTAATCAAAGATAACGGGGCCATTTGCAACATAAGCATCTTCAGAGTTTGCACTAGAACCTGAATAAAAAGGAACATCAACAAACGAACCTGAATTGTTTTTATAAAGTTTAATCGTTTGCAGACAAAATCTCCCAGCAGATGCAGCATAAGATGCTTTTGGAACTTGAATGATAAAAAGTAAATCATCATCTTGGTCATTGTCATAATCTATTGACCTAATTTGTGCGGCAAAAGCATTGGTGTTTGATACTGTAAATAAATCCTGAAATGAAAAAGTATTACTTGCCAAGTTGTTTTTAATTGCAGTTACAACGCGATTGTTGTTGGCTAGCGTTCTTGAAATGATATAATCTACATCACCATCTTTATCAAAATCAGAGGGTACTGCAAATGAAGTTATTTCAGTAGTTGAACTCAAAGGGCTTGGAATACCCAAAGCGCTTGTTACATCTGTAAAAGTTAAACCACAATTGTTTTTATATACTTTTATACTGGCTGGCAACTGCAATACAATCAAGTCTTTTAGGCCATCATTGTTGTAGTCAGTAGTAACTACTCCAATTGGACCTTGTGCTTCTGACATTAACAAATTGGTTGGCAAACCTACTGTTGTGGTTACATTGGTAAAGGTTGTATTGCCATTGTTTTTATAAAGCGTTAAGTACCTGGCACTACCCACAGGTACTGAATAAATTAAATCTTCAAAGCCATCGTTGTTGTAATCAAAAATAGCATGCACAAAACCTTTGTTTGTAGGCAAACCAGAACTGGCAATTTGGTTGGTAAACACCTGGGCTTTGAGCAAAGCACTTACAACAACAAATACAAAAAGAAATAATAAACGCTTCATTAAAAAATTAGGATGTTATTTTGATTGTACAGACAAGAAAAGCTTCCAACAATTAACCTGTCGCTTAGCGCTATTGAACATGTATTAATGATTATATATTTTACTTTCATAGAATGTATTATTAGTTTTCAGTCAACTACATGATTCAAGTGCTTTTATTGATTGAGTTATTTTGTAAGGTTTTTTATTTCTTATCTAGTGTTA
>CANLLM010000067.1 GCA_947491825.1 Bacteroidota bacterium | reverse complement strand
TTGCACAAATGTTTCTACGAAGCACGAAACCCCGCCTTTTGCCAAACCGCTGTTAGCAGTAGTGGTTCTTCTTTATGTCGTCATTTTGATAGTTTTAGAATTTTAAATGCTCCTTGTCCAACGATGAAAAACACAATTGTCCCAACGATAAGGTCAGGATATTTTGAATTTGTCAAATAAACAAGTCCGCCTGCGACAATTACACCAAGGTTTACAATTACGTCATTTGATGTAAAAATCATACTGGCTTGCATATGTGCTTCTTTGCTTTTACTTTTTTGCAGTAAATACAAACAAAGTCCGTTTCCAATAAGTGCAAAAATTGAAATAATTATCATTGTCTGAAATGCTGGAATTGCTTCAGTTCCAACAAATCGTCTGACTACTTCTATGAAACCGAAAACGGCAAGTGTCAACTGAAAATAACCTGCCGATTTTGCAATGTTCTTTTTTCGGGTTATTGTCCCACCGACTGCAAATAGTGCAAGTCCGTAAACAATACTGTCGGCAAGCATATCCAAACTGTCAGCAACAAGTCCCATTGAGTTTGATATAAAACCTGTCGTAAGCTCAAGTGCAAAAAAGAAAAAGTTTATGGCTAAAACTTGCCAAAGCAATGTTCTTTCTTTGTCTGTGTCGTTGGTTGAAGCTTCGTAATTGTCTGCCGAAATGCTTTCTATGAGTGAAGTGTCAAACTTTAGGTTGTCAAGTCGCTGAAAAATTTGGTCGTGGTTGTCGGTGTGAAAAACGGTCAATTGTCTGTTTGCAATATCAAAGTCCAATGAGTTGATGTTTGTCAAGTCAGAAAGTTTCATCCGTATCATTTGTTCTTCGGATGGGCAGTCCATTTTTGATATTTTAAATGTCGTTTTCTGCATTGTCTATTGTTGTCGGTTGGGTCGTCCTACCATTACTGCTAACGTTTTGCAACCTTGCGCAGTTGCCGTGTACGTATCGTAAAACTGTCAACCAAGATAAAAAATAAAAGCGAAACGAAATACTGTATTTAAAGATTATAACGGCAATTGCGCAAGATTGCTGTTATAGCCAGTGGTTCTTTGCTCGAGCTTGTCACCAGTTGTCTTTGTTGAGTTGTCGTGACATTGAGTGTCGGCTGTGCGTTGCGTTTTTTATTTTTTTTGAAGCGTTGGGAATTTTTTAAAAACAATTTTTCTTTTGGTCGGCTTTGCAAGCTCTATTAAAAACTTTGGTCGTGTGTTGGTTTGTGCGGTTTTTAATTGTGCTTGCAAATTGCGTTGGGGTTAATAATTCAAAGTTAGTCCAATACCAAAACCCATGTCGCTGTCATAATGGGTTCTTACGCCCATATTTTTATTTACAATATAACGTAAGTCAAACATAAATTCTTTGTCTGTGTTTACCATAAAACCTGCTCGAAGTCGTTTCGTAATAGGTATATCTTCTCGCATTAACTGAAAACGAATATTTCCGTCTTGATACACTTCTGCCTGTGCTATTATAAGCATTGGTAAAGTGTAGTTTACACCTAAACTTACTTGTGTTCTGTTGTCTTTAGTATTGGTTTGACCAAAAAGATTTTGTTCAATTTCATTATGTCCTAATTTTCTATAACGCCAATCAAAACCGATAAACGGCATTAGCCATTGCATTTTTCCTATGTATCGTCCAATGTGAGTTTCAGTTTCGTAGCCGTGTATGTCGTGATAACCTAATCGCCATTCTGAACCGATGCTCCAACGTGTATTTTGAAGCATAAACATTCCGTCATTACCATTAGTGGCAAAGTCGTTTTCTGCCATAAAATGTGGTTTTCTATCATCGGCAAATAGTTGGCGTTGTGCTAATTTTGGATTTGGTATTAATGGATTGGGTGCTTGATTTTCGTATGTAAAAACCTTGCCCATTCCACTCATCATATGGTATAAAATATGACAATGAAAAAACCAATCGCCTTCTACATTTGCGTTAAATTCTAAAGTGTCGGTTTCCATTGGCATAATGTCCACAATATTTTTTAATGGTGCATTTTTCCCTTGTCCGTTTAACAATCGAAAGTCGTGTCCGTGCAAGTGCATGGGGTGTCGCATCATGGAGCCATTGTAAATAACAATTCGTATGTTTTCGCCTTTTTTAATGAGAATTTTATCGGTTTCTGAAACTACCTTATTGTCCAAGCTCCATACATATCGGTTCATATTTCCAGTAAGTTCAAAACGCAATTCTTTTACTGGTGCATCTTTGGGAAGTTCAGTTTTGGTTGTAGATTTTAGCATTGAGTAATTTAATGTAACAATATCAGTCAAAGCATTTGCATTGTAACGATTGGGGTCGTTATCACTTTGTTTTGGTTTGCTATTGCCTGTTATTTCAGGATACATAACCACATTCATGTCCATTTGATTTAAACTCATGAACATCCCCATATCATCAAGTTCGCCATTCATTTTCATCATGTCGTTCATCATCTTCATGCCTTCAAAATACTTTAATCTTGGTTGTGGTGATTTCAGTTGTTTGATACCGTTTCCTAAGTATAATGATGCCGAATTGGTGCGGTCTTCGGTGGTTGCTAAAAATTCAAAGGCAGTATTTTCTGCTGGAATGGTTACGATAATATCATACGTTTCAGAAACGGCAATAATTAATCTATCCACTTCCACTGGCTCTACATCGTTACCATCACTTGCAACGACTGTAATTTTACCACCTGCATAAGTAAGCCAAAAGTAGGAAGATGCACCACCGTTAGAAATACGAAGTCGAACTTTGTCGCCTGCTTTTAATTGTTCTCCACCAAAGTTTTTAATTTCAGAAATTTGCTTGCCATTAATTAAAATTTTGTCGTAGTAAACATCGCTCACGTCCATTGCCAACATCCGTTTCCATTCATTTTTGAGTTTGGTTTTAAAATGTCCTGCTTTTATTGCTTCGGCATAACTTTGAGTTGCGTTTTTTTTAATAGCGAACCAGTCTGTTGCGTTGTGCAACATTCGGTGTATGTTTTCGGGTTTGTAATCTGTCCACTCGCTTAGTACAATTGGAACAGTAGGTAAATCATCAATGCCTTTTCTGAAATTTTTATCATTTACCTTTTTAAGCATTACAAAGTTTCCATACATTCCTATTTGCTCCTGCAAGCCCGAATGACTGTGATACCAATGTGTACCGTTTTGAATAATTGGGAAACGATAAATATGTGTTGTATTTGGTTTGATGGGCATCTGTGTAAGATTAGGAACGCCATCTTCTTTGTTGGGTAAAAACAATCCATGCCAATGCAATGAGGTTTCTTCCTTTAGCAAATTGTGAACGTGTATTTCTGCCGTGTCGCCTTCGGTAAAAGTGAGGGTAGGCATCGGAATTTGACCATTTACGGCAATTGCTCGTTTTCCTTTTCCTGAAAAATTTACAATGGTGTCTTTTACATAAAGGTCGTAACGAACTATTTTTTGAGCATATATAATCTGAGTTGTTGATAGCAATAATACTATCGGCAACAGTTTTTTATAAATATTTTTTTGAAAATCCATTTTATCAGTTTCATTTTAAAAATGTACTTAATTGTTTTTGCATGTAAAGGCTTGATTAAGCATTTTAAATATTTTGGGCTATCATTTTTTTAAATTAAAAAAGGTATAGTACAGATTGAAATATACGCCATTTGGAGCTGAGCGAATCATAGAGCTAAATAGCTGTTGACGATAGGCTAAATCTACCCGAGCTTGACTATTAAAAATAAATTGTATAGCAGGAACAATATCCAAAAATGATTTCCCATTCTCGTTAATCGTTTGTCCAACAAACTCTACCATCAAGTTTATGTTTGTTTGTTTAAAACTTGTGTATTTTGGGGGATACATAAGTCTTCCAAACGATAATGTATAATTAGTTGCATTGTTTCCAATAGTATTTGGAAAGGGGTAATTCGGTTTGTTATCCTTCGCTTTTTCAAAACTTATACTTGAACTTATAGCCAGTTTCTTTATCAACTTGGTCGCAATAATTCCGCTCTCGACTCCAGTGTTGTGTCCTAAAATTTCTATTTGTTCTTGGTGAATATCAGCCCTATTAAAGCTATATCTTAAATAAGCTGCCATTCTGAAATGACTTTGCAAATCATCAGACGAAAAGAACCGATACTTTGTCATAAAACTGCCACCCTCGGTATATAATTGATTACTGCGGTTACTGATAAATGCTGACCCTCGAAACATCAAATTCTTATTAAGCCCAAAAGTTATTTCGGGCATTAAATGGTAATTATATCCAGTTTTAATTTGCTCTTTAAAAAGCAATTGCATTACATTTATCCCAAGGGAGTTAGCAGGCACATTACTAGCGGGGTCTGTAACTACAAACAACTCTTGACAGTACATATTTTGAAAACAAAATAGTAGTAATATAAAAATTACAATCTTCATTACTTCAACAGTTTAATATGAAAATCATCTTCATTACTTTCTACATATGTTAGTATATCTCTATATGTTTTTGATAATTTTTTGAATTCTTTATCTGTTATATATCCTTTGTCAAGTACTTGAAAGCGTATCGTTGCATCATTGATTGGCTTATCATTTAGCGAAACATAATTTTGTTGGTTAATCGTTTGGGGCATTGCAGTAACAATGAATAGGCCAACAAAAAATCCCGCTTTCTCCACCCTTTCTTTAAAGATTTTTGGAGTTAGATTATTTTTCTTTTTCAGTATAACAATAAAGGTATTTGTATTCAAATCCGTTTGTAAGCTATCAACCCCAGCAATTGATTGAAGTTGTTTAAAAATAGCATTTGAACACATTGAGCAAGTAAGCCCTGTTGCTCTTATTTCAATTTTTAATAGTTGAGCATTACTTTTAATTGAGAATAATAGTATAAGTGTAGATGCGAGTAATATATTTTTTATAAAATTCATTTTTAGTAGTTTATTTATTTTTAGATTAGCACAAAAAGCATTGATGCGCTCATTACAATCATCAAGGCATCTTCAATAATAGTGACAGTACTCATTGGCAAATTGAAAACTACACCCAAACAGGCACATTGTATTTTCCTTTTGTTTAAAACACTTTGTAGAACACCAATGATGCTGATGCTCATTACTATTAATGTTGTGAGGTTTGTAATGAATGGATTGAAGTTGACAGTGTAAGCAATTGCTAAACCCAACTCAACAAAAGTGTAAGCATAAGCCCAAATAGGAATACGCTTTGCCAACACATCGTACATGACATAACTTTCAGCAAAGCCGTTTAGGTTTAGCATTTTGAAAAATGAAAAAACCAAAAAGAAACCTGCCATAAAATGTCGCATCCATTGCATTGTATCAAACCTATCATTGGCGAGCTGCACCAAAACTGCATTCACTGTGATATAGAAGAATATCAACAAGATTGGCTTGTAGGTGGCTAACCAACCCATTGTTTGTTCAGCCAATTCGTTGTGATGCAATACCGAAATTTGATATTTTTCGGGCAATGCTTTTTGTAAATATGATAAAGCAATATGCTTATCCATTGTAATTATAGCAGAATTTTCATTTTTAGAAACTTCTACATTAGTTATATTTTCTACCGCTAACAAAGCTGATTTTACTTTTGCTTCGCAACTTGAACAGGTCATTCCTGTTACTTGATAAGTATGTACCATAAATTGAATTTTAAAGGTTAAAAACTATGGCACAAAGTTCCGAAGCTATGAGAAAATCGTTGTTGTGTTATTTTGGGTCTGGGTTGTAACATTTATAAGTATTCAATTTGTCTTCGTTTTTTGTCTTTCAATTGTTTGTAATGCGAAGGCGAAAAACCCGTAACTTTTTTGAACTGATTGCTCAAATATGCTACACTGCTGTAATTCATCTGAAAAGCGATTTCACTCAAAGTCAATTCATCATATAGAAGCAATTCTTTTACCTTTTCAATTTTTTGGTAGATAAAGTACTTTTCAATTGTCGTATCTTCTAATTCTGAAAACAAACTGCTTAATGTTGAATAGTCTTGTACCAATTTGTTCGACAAATAATCAGAAAGATTGATAATTAGTTGCGCATTTTGTTGATGTACCAATTCAATTATTAATGTTTTAATTTTATCTATAATTCGACTTTTCTTATCATCAATTAACTCGAAACCAAATTTTTTCAGGTGCTCGCCAATGTTGCTTTTTTGTTGGGATGTAATCTGATCTATGATTTCTACTTCACCCAAATCAACCACTAGTATTTTAAATTCCAGTTTTTCCAACTCAGACTTCACCACCAACTTGCAGCGACTACACACCATATTTTTGATGTATAGTTTCATTTTATTTTTTTATCAATTAAAAGAAATGCATATGTTATTATGTTGGAAACTCTCATTAGTGTATCAAGAAAAATACAAATGAAGAAATGACAACAAAAGCTGTTTTGAATAATTTATTTCCATAATTCCTACTCCTTAATAAATTTTTGATTATAGAATTTGTTATCTGCTAGCACTTGCACAAAGTACACACCACTGCTTAATGCTTCAACATCGAGGATTAAACTATTTGTATTATTGGTGTGTTGCTTTTTTACAGTTTCACCTAACGCATTTGTAATTATTATTTCGGCATCCTTCAATTCAATATTTGTTTGTAATGTTAAATGGGAATTTGTTGGGTTTGGATAAAGGTCAAATTTATAGGTAGGTACCAAAATTGGTTTAATAGCTGTTGGGATAACTGAACTATTATCAATCATGTAAGCCATTTTATTAGCTTTATCAACAAAATAGATTTTTCCGTCAGGTCCCACTTTTACGCCCATTGGGTCGGGTGATGTGGTGTATTTTAATTTTATTCTACCAACTTCTTTGTAATTATTTGAAATATTATAAATAATAATTTCATCAGTAGAATTATCAGTTACAACTAATCTGTCCCCATAAACATCTATACCAATTGGGCTGCCTAATCCACTAATCAATGTATCAACTTTCGACAATCCTGAAAATGTAAAATAACCCAGGCTCAGATTCTCACCATTAATTTTTGGTCTTGCTCCACTATTTATTCCTGTTGTAATATCAATCCGAAATATCCTTTTCCCAACAGGGTCGCATCCGAATAAATATTTACGATCCCTATCAATTACTATGTGCCCGGGAAGAGAGACGTGTCTTGTAAACTTGAATTCTGGATAAACTTGTACCCCACCACCACTATGGTCATCACCACCTGGCTCATGCGGATTTCCGAAATCATACCGCTTTATATTACCTTCATAACCATCAAGTACCCAATAAACATTATCTCTTTCGAATGCTATACCTTTACCGTATGGGGTTTGATGAATCATGCTTAAATGGCTTCCATTTTCTGTTTGTGTAGGTGGATTACCAACCACTCCATAAATACCTAAGTCACCAGGCCAAAGAGTAGCTCCTGTATAAGTTCCTCCTTGTCTATTGGCATCTAAAATATCTTGTGAGGTTGCAAAATTACTTTCTCCAAATGCCATTGCACTTGCTAATGCCATAAAATGCCAAGAATTACCATCTTTAACATACTTGAAAGTGCGGCTGCTGCTATTTGCCTTACTCACAATAAGAGTTGAACCACCAGTATTATTCGTTCCTTGGTTTAAAATCCAAAGTTCGTTGGGGCGGGTGCTTTGATTTGGGTAAAAATCCAAATCAACAGGTGATACAAGAGAATTGGTTGAGCCAGCAACTAAAGTAAAAACATTTTTAGTTGAGTCTGTAATATAAGCATCAATACTTTGTTGTGAGAAGGCTGTGTTGCTTAAGAATCCTAAAAGTATTAGGCTATTAGTTTTTATTTTTTTCATATTAAAATTGTGTTTAAGTATTAGTTATTTGAAAGGATTGCTATACTCTTTATTATTCAGTAAAGTTTCATCAGTTAACGTGTGTAAGAATTTAACTAAGGCCGCCTTGTCGGTATCTGTAAGCATCAAACCTTTTTCGCGTGTTTGTTCCAATGCTGGGTCAAGTGTTGATGATACTTTTAAACCATTGTTATAATGATTGATAACTTGCTCTAAAGTCCTCATACTTCCATCTGCCATGTAGGGTGCTGTTAAAGCAATATTGCGAAGTGTAGGAACTTTAAACTTTCCTTTGTCTACTGAGTTATTGGTTACTTTTTGTCTGCCAATATCTACTATTTCACTTTCTGCCTTTGTGCCATTATTCATATATTGGTCGTTTTCAAAATTATCACCACCATGGCAATGGGCGCAGTCAGCCCCCGACTCTTGCGGAAAAAATGGATTATATTCTGTAAAGAATAATTTTCTTCCTCTTTCTTCCATCGAATCCAAAGTTACTTCGCCTCTCAAATATCTATCGTACTTGGCATTGTTTGATACTATGCTATTCATAAACTGTTCAAGTGCAAGCGATATTCTTTCTGCCGTTATTTCTGATGAACCAAAAGCACGTATAAATTGATCTTTGTACATCTGCGAAGCTTTCAATTTAACTACCACATTGTCTAAAGTTTCATCCATTTCTAATTCATCTTGTATAGGCATCAGCGATTGGTGACGCAACAAATTTGCCCGCCCATCCCAAAAAAACCCGTTGGTATTCCAAGCCATATTGAAAGCACTCATGGCATTGCGCTTACCCTGTAAGCCTTTTATTCCAATTGAAAATTGTGCAGTATCATTAAAAGCAAATTGCTGCTGATGACAACTGGCACACGATTGAGTGTTGTTTCTCGAAAGTTGTGTTTCGTAAAATAGCATACGTCCTAATTTTACCCCTTGCATGGTTAGCAAATTATCTTTGGCAATGGGTGGTTCTGGAAATTTTCCATAGTTTAAAAAATAGGGAGTTGCATCATATGTTGCTATTGGTTGTTGGTTGTCAACAGGCGTATCTTTTTTACAAGCAATTGTAAAAAGCACTACGGAAATGATGCAGGATAAGCCTACTCTGATTAATTTATTCATGTGTAAATTTTTTATTTTGTAAAAACTCGTAATCTGTTAATGTTTCTAAAAATTGAACAAGGTCATTTATTTCTTTTTCACTCAATCCTAGCGGTTTTATGAATGTGCTTTTATTGGGATGTGGCTGCCCACCGTTATTGTAATGCTCCACTACCTTAAAAAGATTTGGCATAGAGCCATCGTGCATGTATGGTGCTGTTACCGATGCGTTACGTAAACTTGGCACTTTAAATTTACCTAAATCAAAGGCATTATTGGTAAGGCGCATCCTGCCAATGTCTTTATAATTTTGGTACAAGCCATTGTTTTGAAAAGCATAATTGGTAAAATTAAAGCCAGCATGGCATGCAATACAATTTGCTTTGCCCAAAAATAAGTTTAAACCATTTAGTTGGCTTGTATTTAGGCTTGCTTGCCCATTCTTATATCTGTCATAAAGTGCGTTCCCACTCAGTAATGAGCGTTGAAAATTTGCCAATGCCCTGATAATTACATAATAATCTAAAGGTCTATCGTAGGCTGCATTACTCATTTGTTGGTAGCCTTGATTTGATTTAAGTCGCGCCTCAATTTCTACAATATTAAAATCAAACTCATTATGCTCTTGTATAGGCACTAAGGCTTGCATTTCCAATGTGGGCACACCACCCTCACGGGTAAAATAAGGATGGTATGCAATGTTGGCAAGTGATGGAGTATTTCTAGCATTTAGCCTTTTTTCAACACCTTTGCTTGTTATTTCATTATCAGCCATACTAAATGCCAACTGGTGGCACGAACCACAACTTACCTCATTGGTACGTGATAATGCCTTCTCATAAAATAACTTTTTTCCCAAGCTCCAACGCGCAAACGTGTAATAATTGTCTATTGGATAATTAATTTTTGGAAAATGTGCAGGTATTATAAAGCTGGTATCCTCCCGAACGAGTTCATTCTTTACCTCTTCACTTTTTGTGCAAGCAGTAAAGGTTGCCATCAGCAATAAAAAAATAAATGAACTTGTTCGTTGCATCATGCTACTCTACAACAAGTTTGCGAGTTCCAACTAAATTATTGTTATCAAAAAGTGAAACAATGTAAATGCCTTTAGCTGTCAAGTTAATTTCACTGGACGATTGGCTTTTTTGCTCCAAAACATTCTGACCTAAAATATTATTAACAACAATTTTGTTTACCTGCGGTAATTGGCTTAAATCAATGCTAAATTTACCTGTGCTTGGATTTGGATAAACAACAAAAGGTGTATTTAGATTTTGTTCAAACATACCCGTTACAGAGCTTGCTTTAAATACATTGGTTTTAAAATTAGTAAGTAATGTTGCTGCTTCTCCTGTTTCGCCATGAGAAATAACGCCCTGCGAAATTGCAATTCCACGTAAACTTTGCGCATAATCGGCATACACATTAATAATCCATTTTCCATTTTCTTGCGTGGCAGTTGTATTTATGGTTTGCTCAAAGTAGTTTACGTTACCCAAGGCATGTATTTCAAAAACCGTATTAAGATTAGTTCCTGTTTTACCTTCCATAGCTACAAATCGGTAACCTGCTGTCCAACCCCAATGCATAGATGGTGACTTTGGGGCAAGAGGATGTCCTGATGCCCATTGTGTTGGGTCTTGGTTGTTTTGTGGCGCGTTAACACCAATGCTAAATGCTATACCTTCAATAGTATTAACTGATAATGAACTTAGGTCAATATCAGTAGAAGTTGAATTAGCTTTTACTAAAGCATAAACATCAGTGGCATTCATAGTCATACCTCCATCATGTTTTACTTTAATAGATGATACATAATACTCTAACCTTGATAAGTTAAAACCATTCCCTAAATTGTTACTCGAAGCTTGATTAAAAGTGAATGGTTGTCCAGCTAAGAGGTGGTGTACTCTTAGTACCACATTTTTTTGTGCAAATGCAACAATAGTTGTTGCAATAAATACGATTGTTAAAATTTGTGATTTCATTTTTTTATTGAATTAAAATTTTGTGATAAATTGATGAGTTCGAATTGGTAATCTTTAAAAAATAAATACCTGCTTTGGTATTTGGTTCAAGTAAAATTGTTTGATGTCCTGATGCAAGCTGTTCATTAAATAGTTGTCCGTAATACTTACCGTCCAATCCATATAAACTTATTTCTACAATACCACTGAGTTTATTTATAAAACTTAGTTGAGTTTGGCTATTTAAAGGATTTGGAAAAACAGATACACCACTAATTACACCATTTTCTTTCACCCCAGTAAAACCTGTTTTAAAAACTCTTAGCTGTGATAAGTATGTGTTGTCACCATCTTTGTGTCCTTCAAAGTTTGAATTGAATGCACCATAAAAAATCACTTCATTTACACTATCTGGAGCAATCCAATCAAAAGACCAAGTTTTGCTATCCACGCCATCAACTCCTGCTGCCCGATAAGTAACATATTTATTATCTCCAACTAATTTTGTTGTAGTTGTATCAGAGATTATAAGGGTACCTAGCAGTTTTCCTGTGATGGATTGTGGCGAAATGGAGAAACCGAATCGAGTTCCGCCAACTTCGGTATTTTTTGCAGTAATAGTATATTTGGTATTGGGAACAAAGCCTGATACAGGTATTGTTGATGTTATCCATCCATCAACATTAGTAGCATTACCACCATGGCATACAGTACAATTTTTTAGTGAATCGCCAGGAGAACCCGTAAATCCGGGTTCTGTTCCGTCACGTTTACCAAGTATTGCTGGGCCAAATGATTGTATTAATATTACAACTGGTAATACTAAAAGGCATTTTAAAATAAGTTTTTTCATAGCTTTTATTTAATTGTTTCTACTGTTTTGCCACAAGTGAGCATTTGCGAACCGTAGTAAGGATTTTTAATGGAAATATCTTTGCTTAACCAATTTGCACCTTTACCATTGTTGTACATTGGGCAATTTTGATAGTAAATAGTCACTTCTTGCTTTGAAACTTTAATTAACAAATACATATTTTTTGAAAGTGTTGTAAAGTGATCTCTTTGGTGGCTTGCATCTTTTGTTTCTGCTATATGTTCTGTGTCGAAAGCCAAATCTTTCATTACCTTCATCCAAACAGTGTGTCCTTCTGTAGTTAGCTTATCCATCTTCACCGAATTGATACTTAAAAGTAAGTCTTTAGCTATCGAAGATGTCAATGTCCCATCTGATTTTACCAACGCATCTTTCAATAAAAAATAGTTGTCTAAAATTGCTTGTAATTGATTTGATTCTTGTTTCGTTGCCGTTTTTTCTTGGTGGTTTTGGGCTGTTTCAGGCTTAACAATAGCATTTTTTTTCACTCTATCATACTGGCAGCATTCATGCAGGTTAGCATAAGCATCGTCTGGAGCAAGAAATTTATCACTATCATAGCCTGCTAAAGCTATGCGTTTCAATATTTCATCTTGGTTGGTTAATGTGCTATCGTATGTTAGATTAGCCATTTTAGTGTCTTTGTTCCAATCAACTTTAGCCACATTTTTTACATTACCTGCAGTTTCAATTGTGGTTTCACACATGCCACAGTTTCCGTATATTTTTACTGCTTCGGATTTAGCATTTTTCACTTTTGCTTCACAACTAGTGAGCAAACTGGATGCAATGCAAAGCATCAATATTGATTTATTAAGTATTTTCATTTTTGTTATTTTCTAAATTATTGTAAAACAGAAACAGCCGAACAGTTTTAGAAACTGTCGGCAAATAAAAAGCACCTATAAATCAAATACGGAAAACTCGGTTGAGAATGTAGAGAGTTGAACTTCCTTTGTTGGGAGGATGAGCGGAGCAATCTAACACTTTTAGGCTTTGAGATGAGTAATTAGGAAGTAATAGTGGCTGCCCTAAAAGTGTAGGAAAATATGTATATTTAGCTGTATTGTTAAAGTCTTGTTTTAGTTGGATTTGTTCATCATCAATTTGCAAATAAATCGTTTCATCTTTACAACAGTCTTTTTTCATTTTCTTGCCATCACAACCACAAGAGTCTGTGTCAGCAATGGCAATTGAAATAGATGAAATCTTACCCCCACAATAATGCACAAATATATTTGCACCAAATGCAGGCACTATGTATAAGAGAAGCAATGAAATTACTTTAAACTTTTTCATTTTTCCAATATGCAATATATAATTATTTCTTTAAAAAGAAGATAATTGCAACTTTTTCTATGATTATAGGGAGAAGTGGCTCTTTTGGTTTTTACCGAAGGGTTGGCTTTGTGTGTCGGGGCAAAACCAAATGTGCCACTTGTGCGGCTGGCTAAAATTGTTTTTAAAAAAGTGCGGTGGGGAAAAAAATAAAAAACATTGGGTCGCCTGGAGTGTCGGCTTACTAGTTGTCGAGTTGAAATATGGTCTGTATGTTGGTCACCTGTCAAAATGGTTTGTCTTTGGTTTTATGTTTAAATTTTGGTCGGTCTATTGTCTTTGGAACGGTCGCCCTACCATTGGCTATAACGGTTTCGGGCTTGGCGAAGGTGGCGATTTTCACCACAAATGTTGATGCGGAGAACCAAACTTTGATTAACCACAAATGTGTCTGCGTAGCACTGAACCGCCACTTTTGCCAAACCCGTGTTATGCCTTCGCCCTTCTTTTCTGTCGTGTTTGTTCGTTGTCATTTCGTGTCTGTCTTGGTGCGTTGGCTTGGTGGCTCTTTTGCTGTTTTTGCTAGTGCGTTGGCTTGTGTGAAGTTGCAAGTGTTCCTCCGTAAGCG
>CANLLM010000066.1 GCA_947491825.1 Bacteroidota bacterium | reverse complement strand
GAACAACTCCAAAAACGAGATATACCAGCTGCTGCATTATACAGTGGCATGAGCATGAGAGAACAGCTACTGACCATAGAGAACGCACAAAATGGAGCCTACAAGTTTTTATACCTATCACCCGAAAGATTAAAAACACAAGCATTTAGAGACCGATTACCTTATTTAAATTGCACATTATTGGCCATTGACGAAGCACATTGCATTAGCCAATGGGGTTACGATTTTAGACCGGAGTATTTAATGATAGCTGAAGCCAGAGAATTGCTTAAACATGTTCCGGTGTTGGCTTTAACGGCATCTGCAACAGAAAAGGTGATTAATGATATTCAAGATAAATTAGCCTTTAAAAAACGTAATATTTTTACCAAGAGCTTTGCGCGCAGCAATTTAAGTTATGTAGTGAATTATACCGAGCAGAAACTAGATCGCATGTTACATGTATTTAACCGAGTAAAAGGTAGTGGTTTAGTATATGTGCGCAATCGCAGACAAACGCAGGACTTAGCCATGTATTTGCGAAAAAACCGTATTTCAGCTGATTATTACCATGCTGGTTTACCGCATTTGGTACGCACAAAAAAACAAGAAGATTGGATTGAAAACCGCACACGCATCATGGTATGCACCAATGCTTTTGGAATGGGAATTGATAAACCTGATGTGCGAGTAGTCGTGCATTACGAAATGCCGGAATCGTTAGAGAGTTATTACCAAGAAGCAGGTAGAGCAGGTAGAGATGGAAATAGAGCATATTGTGTTTTACTTCACCATGAAGGGGATGAAGAAACTGCGCAACATAAATTAGCATTGGCATTTCCACCCGAACAAGAAATTAAACGTGTTTATCAGGCATTATGTAATTACTACAGTTTGCCTATAGGTGCGGTACTTGACAGAAGTTTTGATTTTGACTTAGCGGAATTTGTACAACGTTTTAATATAGATGTAAAAGTAGTTTACCCTGCATTAAAATTATTGCAACAATGCGATTTAATTGCCTTAAACGAGTCGTTTTTCGAACCCTCTAAGTTTAAGTTTACGGTAAATCATGCTGAGTTGTATAAATTTCAGGTTGAAAACGAAAAGTATGATGAACTGATTAAAATACTTTTGCGCAGCCATGGCGGGATGTTTGATGGTTATGTGCAAATTAACGAACAGCAACTGGCCAAACGCATTGGTAAGGATGTGAAATTCTTAGTGCAGTTTTTAGTACAACTAACTAAAATAGGCTTAGCCGATTATCAACCACAAAAAGATAAACCGCAAATAACATTTACTACCCAACGTGTTGCAGCCGAGTTAATTGATTTACGGGCAGCACTAATACACCAACGCAAAGAGGTTGCACATGAAAAATTACAGGCCATAATTAACTATGCCAACAACAAGCACCGCTGCCGCAGTAAATTAATTGTGGTGTACTTTAATGAGTTTGGTTCAGAAGATTGTGGTGTATGTGACGTTTGTTTAGATAAACAAAAAGGAGAGTTAAAAACTACCGAAAGTGATGCCATTCAAGAAAAACTACAATTGCTTTTACTACAAAAACCTTTACATGTTACAGATGCAGTAAAAGCCATTCCAGAATATCAACCCGAAAAAGTAACCACCATGATACGTTACATGTTAGATAATGATAAATTGCGCTACAATAACGAACATCAATTGATTTGGAACAGCAAATAATATTTACCGTAACCAACGATTTAACAACTGACCAAAGGATGCAGCGCATTTGCACCACCATGCAAAATGCCGGATATCAGGTAAAATTGGTGGGCAGGTTGCGTCAAAATTCAATTGCACTAAACCAAATGCCATTTGACCAACACCGCATTAATTGTAGGTTTGAGCACGGACCATTGTTTTATATCGAATACAACCTAAAATTGTTTATTTACTTGTTGTTTGTTAAGTGTACCATCATAAGTTCAGTTGATGCCGATACCATTTTGCCATGTACTTTAGCTGCAAAAGTACGCAGCAAAAAATTGGTGTTCGATGCCCACGAATATTTTACTGAAGTACCTGAATTACAGAACCGTGATTTTATCAAAAATATATGGAAAATCCTACTTAAAACTTGTATTCCATTAGTTGATGGGTGTTATACTGTGGGCCCTAAACTGGCTCAAATTTTCAGTAATATGTATAACAAAAAATTCGAGGTGGTGTATAACATGCCTATCAAAAAAATGATAATACCTGATCAACATAAAATAGACATTGTACTTTACCAAGGAGATTTAAATATTGGACGTGGTATTGAGCAAACCATTATAGCAATGCAAAACATAAATGCCGAATTGTGGATAGTTGGTGATGGGTTATTAAAAGAAAAAATAGTGGAGTTAATAGAAAAACTCCACTTAGGTAATAAAGTAAAAATTTTGGGTAAAATAACACCTGATAAGTTGCACGAAATTACCCAACAAGCAAAGATTGGTATCAACTTACTTAGCGATGAAGGATTAAGCTACAGGTATAGCATTGCCAATAAATTTTTTGATTATGTACAAGCCGAAGTTCCCTCTCTTTGTGCCAATTTTGAGGAATATCAAACCTTGAATAAACAATATGAAGTTGCAGTTTTGTGTGATGATAATGAGACAAATATACGAGCAGCTATTAAACTTTTATTAACTGATATTTTGTATTACCAAAAATTGGTTGGTAATTGTAAACAAGCCGCAAATCATTGGTACTGGGAAACACAAGAAAAAATGCTCGTATCAATTTACAACAACTTAGTGCATGGGTAAACAATTGCATGTAATTAGTTTCGATAATCCGTTTCCGCCAAATTATGGCGGTGTAATAGATGTGTACTACAAAATCAAAGCATTGTTTGATGCCGGTATTGAAATTAACCTGCACGTTTTTGAATACGGCCGTGAACGTTCGTTAGAATTGGCCAACATTTGCAAAACAGTAAACTACTATCCGCGCAGAACTTTTGTAAATCCGTTTGTGGGTGCATTACCCTACATTGTATCTACCAGAAATGATGTAACTCTTTTACAAAATCTGTTAAAAGATGAAGTACCAATTTTATTTGAAGGATTACACTCGTGTTATTTTTTAAGTGAGCCCCTTTTAGCCAACAGGATAAAAATAGTGCGCATGCACAATATTGAGCACGACTATTACCGTAAATTAGAAGAAGTAGAAAGTAGCTTTTTTAAGAAATATTTTTTTGCCAAAGAAGCCGAAAGATTAATACGGTTTGAAGAAATTTTAAACCATGCCAACAATATTTTGGCCATCTCTCCAAATGATGTAACAACACTTGAATCACGTTATAAAAATGTGAGTTTGTTACCGGCCTTTCATGCCAACCAACAGGTAACCTTCAAAACAGGTAAGGGTAAATTTGTATTTTATCATGGCAATTTAAGTGTAGGCGAAAACGATGAAGCGGCACGTTTTTTAATTAATCAAGTCTTCAATGATTTAAATATTCGGTTTATTATTGCCGGTAATAACCCTTCAACTGCATTAAAAAAAGCAGTAGTAAACTATCCCCATATACAGTTGCTACAACATGCATCTACCGCAGAAATCACAAAACTCACGCAAGATGCACAGGTAAATGTTTTGCCTACTTTTCAAAGTACGGGAATCAAACTAAAACTTATCAATGTGCTTTACCAAGGACGTTGGTGTGTGGTAAATAACTTAATGGTAGAAAATACCGGACTTGCTGATTTATGCACCATAGCAAACACGGCAGAAAATATGAAGACGGAGGTAAAAAGATTAATGGGTTTACCTTTTGATGAAGGTAATTTAGCAAAAAGAAAGCAAGTCTTAAACAAAGTATTCTGCAACCAAATCAATGTTAAAACATTAATTAGATTGTTGTAAAAACATGTTACTCATGAAACACCGTTCCTTCCATAATCATAGCAAGATTAAAGTGTTTGGTGTCTAAGCCTAAATCAATATTTTTTCGGTCAAAATACGCCAACATTTTTTCAGTTGGCATATTGCCGGTTAAAGTGTCTGCAGCCATTGGGCAGCCTCCAAAACCTTTCATAGCTCCATCAAAACGTTTACATCCACTGGTGTAGGCAGCATGTACTTTTTCTTCCCAAGTTTCAGGTGTGGTGTGTAAGTGTGCGCCAAACTCAATGTGTTTAAATGCAGGAATTAAATTACTAAACATATTGCTTATACTCTCGGGGTTGGCAACACCAATGGTATCGCTTAACGATAAAATTTTTACCCCAATTTTATCCATTTCGTTTACCCAATACATGGCAATATCCGCGTTCCACTCATCACCATAAGGGTTACCAAAGCCCATAGATATATACACCACCAATTCTTTATCTTTTGATGTACATAATTCTTGCATTTGTTTAACCGTATCTAACGATTGTGCCATGCTGCTGCTGGTATTGCGCTGCTGGAAAGTTTCTGAAATAGAAAACGGAAAACCAATGTACTTGATGGCATCATGTGCAAAGGCATCGTTTGCTCCACGCACATTAGCCACAATCGCTAATAATTTTGATTGGGTTTCACTCAAATCTAATCCGGCTAAAACTTTTGCTGTATCGCGCAACTGAGGTATGGCTTTTGGCGATACAAAACTACCAAAATCAATGGTATCAAACCCCACCTTTAATAGTGCATTGATGTAATCAATTTTTGTTTGTGTAGGTATAAACTTGTTTATACCTTGCATGGCATCACGCGGACATTCAATAATTTTTACCGGCATAAATAATATATGAGTCGACAAAATTACATCATTCTAAATCAATACGGATATTTTAGACTGCCAAAAACCAAATGTGAACTGTTTGAAATTGCCATTTACTATTCAACCCAAAGTTAAATACACTAAAAAACAAGTACTTGTAAAAACTTACCGCTTAATGTTAACTTTTTGAAGAGTAGCGGGTTTATGTATTTGTAAATGGTAAAGAATTTAAAGTAATTTATTTACCTTTGACGTCCCTTAAAATTAAGGCAATGACAGAAGAAATGAACAACTTGGAACCAACCAATTTGGTTGAAACTACCCCGACCACGCCATCAGAAGAGCCAACTGAGGCGGAAATGAATGCATTGGCTGCTGAAAACGTTGAAACAGCAGACGTAACTCATGGCGACAAAGATTTAGAAGCTGCTGCAGAAATGCAGGCCGAAGAACAAAACTATGCACAACTAACCAAACAAGAATTGGTTGAATTAGCGCAAAACATTGTTAAGGAAAAAGACTTGACAGAAGTTTCGCACATTTTTAAGCTGATTAAGCCCATTTTTGAACAATTACTTGCAGACGAACGCACATTAGCCTTAAATGCCTTTGTGGAAGCTGGAGGAAACAAAGATGATTTTAGCTATAAAAGTGATGGGACACGCGAAACGTTTTACCATGCATATAAAGAATTAAAAGATAAGCGTGCTTTAGAACTTGCAAAACAAGAAGCAGAGCGCCAAAGCAACTTAGGTAAAAAAGAAAATTTACTTAAAGAGATTCAAAAATTGCTTGACGAGGAAGAAACACCTGAGAGTTTCAAGCGTTTAAAAGATTTACAAAGTGAGTGGAAACAAGTAAAAAATGTTCCAAAAGAGCATATAGAAAGACTATGGGAAAGTTATCGCTTGTTGCTAGATAGATACTACGACAGACTTTCTATAAACAACGAGTTAAAAGAGCTTGACCGAAGAAAAAACTTAGACCAAAAGATTGACTTAACTAAACGAGTTACTGAATTAGCCCTTGAAACCAACATCAATAAAGCGTTGATTTTGCTTAAAAAGTTTCAGGAAGAATGGCGCACCATTGGTCCTGTTCCAAAAGAAAGTAACGATGATATTTGGAATAGATTTAAAGCCGAAAGCGATAAGGTATTTGAAATGATTAAGGCATTACAAGCCGATCGTGAGCGCAAACGTGAAGATAATTTAATGGCTAAAAAAGAAGTATTGGCTAAGGCACTTCAGTTTTCCAACTTTAATAGCACTCGTATTAAAGAATGGATGCAGAATACAACAGTTGTTAACCAATTAATGGACGATTGGCGTAAAATTGGCCAAGTACCTTTAAAAGTTAGTGATGAAATTTGGAATGAGTTTAGAGCAGCACGTAATCAGTTTTTTAGTAACAAAAATGGAGCAGCACGTAATCAGTTTTTTAGTAACAAAAATGTGTTCTTTAAAACCTTACAAGCAGAGCGAGATACCAACTTAAAAGTAAAGAACGAACTTTGCGAAAAAGCAGAAGCCATTGCAGCAATGCCATTGGATTGGAATAAACAAACCGATGAGCTAAAACGCATGCAAGAGCAATGGAAAAAAAGTGGCCCTGTTCCTGAAAAAATTTCGGATGTAATTTGGAAACGTTTCAGAACAGCTTGCGATAATTTCTTCGAGAAAAAAGCCCAACACTATTCTTCACAAATTGAAGAGCAAAAACAAAACCTAGAAACTAAGAAAGAATTAATAGCTAAATTAGATGAATTGCTTAGCCGAGAAGAAGGTTCAAATATTTTGAACGATTTAAAGGCGGTTCAAGATAGCTGGAACAATACCGGATTTGTGCCGATGGGCGAAAAAGAGCGCATAAACAAACAGTATCAAGAATTGAATGATAAGGTTTTTGGGAAATTCCGCCAAGCCAACCAAGAGCTAAGAGACATGAAAGACAAAGGTCATTTAGAGGCTATGGCGAATGCCCCTAATGGAGCACAAAAAATTAAACGTGAAGAAAAGTTTGTGCTTGATAAAATTAGGGGCCTTCGTAGTGATATTGATACTTGGGAAAATAACCTTGGCTTTTTTGCAAAAGCCAGTAGCGAAAACCCAATGGTGATTCAAATTACTGACAAGATAAAAGGTGCACAACGACAAATTCAACAGTTAGAGGATAAGTTGAAAACTATTCGTGAGTTTTTAAAACAAAATCCACAAAACTAGTTCATGGTGAATTGGCATTTTATTGCACATTTTTTAAAACATTATTGGAGTGCAACACATATTGATGTGTTGCACTCTCCTTTTGTATTTGATTTGTATAACAGCTGTATTACCAGACAAAAAACACCAGCCGAGCTGCTGCCAATTGAAGCTTTAAGACAAGAAGCAAAACAGAACAATACCCGAATTACCCAAGAAGATTTTGGCGCATTAGGGTATTTGAAAAAAAAACGTATCAAAAGTGTTTCTTATTTTGCCACTACACATGCAAAACCTTCCAGGTTAGCACATATTATTTATCGCATGGTAAGTAAATATAAATACTATAACTGTATTGAATTGGGAACTTCTTTAGGTTTTACCAGCATGTGTATTGCAAAGGGTTTACCTAACCAAGCAAAACTTATTACCATGGAAGGTGCCGAGCAAATTGCTGAAGTTGCTCAACAACACTTTATAAAATCAAATACAGACCTACAAATAACATTACGTGTAGGTAATTTTGATACATTGTTACCAGAAACATTGGCTCAATTGCCAACCGTTGACTTCGCTTTTATTGATGGTAACCACACTTACGAGGCCACCATTAATTACTTCAATATTCTACTGAACAAAGTAAATCAGGATAGTGTATTAATATTTGACGATATCTATTGGAGCCAAGGAATGACTAGAGCATGGGAAGAAATAAAACATCACCCAAAAGTTAATGTAACGGTAGATTTATTTTACATAGGCTTGGTATATTTTAGAACACAACAAGTAAAAGAGCACTTTAAGCTTAGGGTATTGTAAACATAATAATTAGTAGAGGTTTTGTATATTGCAGTATTAATCTACTTGCATGAAAAAAGTTATACTAAGTACTATAGCATTATTTTATTTAATTGCCACAAACGCACAAGAACTTACTTACAAAACAGTAAACCACAATTCGCCTTTAGTAGCAGTGGTAAATATGAGTGATGAAACAGCCGATTATGATCCCAAATTAATTTTAATTAAAAGTGCGGCTCCTGTGCCATTATCATCAACAAATTATCAAAAATTATTGTTAGACGAACAGCGTAAATCGTTTATTCCTGTTGCAAATAAAAATCAATACAAAGCTGCTGCGCCTGCACCTATCATGTTAAAAGGTTTTATTGGCAATGGAACCCAAGGAACACCAAATGATAATGATGTGAGTATAGGAAACAGTGGGCAAATTATTAGTGTAGTAAATACCAACTTTGTAATGTACAATGATACCGGCAAATTCTTACTAAGTAAGTCGTTATCTAACTTTGGAAAAGCATTAGGTACACTAAACAGAACCTACGACCCACGCACCATATACGATCCCATTGCCGACCGGTTTATCGTGGTATTTCTGCAAGGAACAACATCGGCAGATACACGCATTATTACAGGATTTAGTAAAACCAACGACCCAACTAAAGAATGGAATTTTTACGCCATACCCGGTAATACATTTGGAGATAGTTCTTGGAGTGATTATCCAATTATTTCACTTTCAAATAACGAACTTTTTATTACAGTAAATCGATTGCGCGATAACTCATCGTGGCAAGAAGGATTTATTGAATCGTTAATTTGGCAAATAAATAAAACCGATGGGTTTGCAGGAGATACTTTACGAAAAAAAATATACTATGATATTAAATACAATAACAAATCCATTTGGAGTATTTGTCCGGTAAAAGGCAGCAATGAGTTTTACGGCCCGGGGCATTACTTTGTTTCTGTTCGTCCAAGTGCATTACAAAACGACACCGTATTTTTACATGAAATTACCAACAACTTAAATGGCAACCCAACGCTTACTTTAAAAGTTTTAAAAACAGATTTAGCTTACGGATTACAACCCAATGCCCCGCAACCAAGCGGACAATATTTACAAACCAACGATGCACGCGTGTTAAGTGCAACACATCATGGTGGAGTAATTCATTATGTTGGTAACACCATAGACCCTACCCTTTTTGCACCCTCGGTTTATTATGGTAAAATTGATTTACAAGATAAAAATAACCCAACTGTAAAAGGGAGAATAATTAGCTATGATAGCATGGATATAGGGTATCCAAGTATTGCATATGCAGGAGGCGGATTTGGTGCTGATCAAAGTATGATGATAACCTTCTCGCACGTATCGCGAAGTAAATTTCCTGGAAACAGCGCAATTTATGCTGATTGGAATGGGGTATTATCTGCTCCAGTTCATTTACGCAAGGGAGATGGAAACATAAATGTTTTACAAGACACCATTGAACGTTGGGGCGATTACACCGGTATTCAAACTATATATAATAAACTTGGCGAATGTATTATTACAAACTCTTATGGAGTTGCTTCTGGTGGACACAATACGTGGGTTGCACGCGTTAAAAGTAATGATGTAAGATTGGGTGTAAAACAAAGCAACAAAGAAACCGCTCAGCAAGTAACCGTATATCCTGTGCCAACTAAAGATGATGCACAAATAGAGTTTGAATTAACTCAAAATATGATCTTAAACTTTAGTTTAGTGGATATTCAAGGGAAATCATCCATTGATTTATTAAGAGATAAAGGTAAAGTGGGCATCAATAAATTTACGTTTAACGCCAAGGACTTACCTAATGGTGTATACATTTTAAATGTAAGTAACCATGAGAAAAATATCATTAGCAAACGTATTGTTGTTGCTCATTAGCATTGGAATAATTGCTATAGTAGCTTGTAAATCGAGCAACAATAAAAGCAAGAATATGCAGCAATTACAACAAGAAATGCCTGTACCTATTACCGATAATAAGTTAGACTCATTAAAGGGAATACAACAATTAAAACGCGATAGTATACTGAGGAACCGCTAAGGTTTCTTTGTTTTTACATCAACATACCAGCAATGGTAGCCGATAAATAAGAGGCCAACGTACCGCACATTAAAGCACGGAAACCTAATTTAGCTAAATCGCCTCTACGACTAGGGGCCAATTCGCCTATTCCACCAACTTGAATTGCAATAGAGCTAAAGTTAGCAAATCCACACAATGCAAAACTAGCAATAACTACTGATTTAGGATTTAAAGTTCCCCCACCAATCATAGGAGTAAGTTGTGAGTATGCAACAAATTCGTTGATCACCATTTTAGTTCCCATTAATGAACCAACCACTTGAGTATCTTGCGCAGGCACACCCATTGTCCAAGCAAAAACAGAAAACACGGCACCAAATATTTTATTCAAACTCAATACTTCACTCCCAACAATCATTGCTTCTCCAGGTGCTTTAAAAAAGTTCGGAATTTCTACAATTTTAGCCAAAAGGGCATCACCCAAAGCAATAAGTGCAATAAAACCTATAAGCATCGCCATTACATTTAGTGATACTTTTAAACCATCGCTAGCGCCATGAGAGATTGCGTCCAGCAAATTAGCATGCGTTTTTTTGACTTCTAATTTTACAGATCCTTTGGTTGGAGATTCTTCTGTTTCTGGCCAAACAATTTTAGAGATTACTAATGCTGCAGGAGCAGCCATAATACTTGCAGCCAAAAGGTATGGAGCAGGCACACCCATAGAAATATAAACAGCCATCACCCCACCCGCAATACAAGCCATACTTCCACTCATACTTGCCAAAAGTTCACTCATGGTCATAGTAGCCAAATATGGTTTAATCATAATTTGTGCCTCAACTTGCCCAACAAATGCACTTGAAATATTACTTAAAGCTTCACTACCACTAACACGCATTAATGAATGAACCAAGCGGGCAAAAAACGAAACAACAATTTGCATTAAGCCAATGTGATAAGCTATATTAACAAGTACCGCAACAAAAATGATTGCAGGCATAATTTTAAAAATAAAAACGTAGCTGTATGCATCCCCTAGTAAAGGTTTTAACAAATCCGGACGAACTAGACCACCAAAAACAAACTCTCCACCTTTGTCCGCCATTTCCAATAATTTCTTTATGAAATTACCTAACGATGCAAAAATATTTTGTCCGATACTGGTTTTAAGAATGAACAAAGCCAACGCCAGTTGAATACCCAAGCCACTGAAAACAAGTCGATAATTAATTGCTTTGCGATTATTAGAAACCAAAAACGCTAATCCAAGTATCAATACGATACCTATTAATCCAGTAAATCTTTCCATAATTTGAGGTTACTTTCGTTTATTTAGTTGATCGCGTAAAATAGCCGCGCGCTGGTAATCTTCCACTTGAAGGGCTTCTGTTAATTTTTGCTCCAACTCTTCATCACTCATCCGTTCAATTTCACTGCTTTCTCGAGGTTGGTTGTCAAACTCATCCATCTCCATCATGTCATCTTCAGTCATGTCTTCTGTAAAAATCATTGCAGCCTCAGCCATAATGTGCTCGTGCGTGTAAATAGGGCATTTAAAACGAACAGCCAAAGCAATAGAATCGCTTGTCCGAGCGTCAATTTCACGCGTCTCACCATCTACCTCGCAAATAAGTTTAGCGTGAAATACCCCATCAACTAAATTATATATTTCAACTTCAACAATGTTTACACCAAAAGTTCTGGCAAAATTTAAAAATAAATCATGCGTCATAGGCCTAAACGGAACTATTTTTTCGATTTCAATAGCTATTGCTTGGGCTTCAAAACTACCAATAATGATGGGCAACTTACGTTTGCCGGGCTCTTCGCCTAAAATCAATGTATAGGAACCGTTACTCTGCCCTGAACTTAAACCTACAATATTTAATTTTACTTTACTCATGCAACATTAAAATGAGTTATTTATTACTAAGAATTCAAACGTAAGGTAAAATCCCTACTTTTCAAATATTTTGAAGTGATATTACACACATGATTTATACACTTCATGCCCATCAAACAAATAGTTGATGCCATTGAAAAAACTTAAATATCAATTAAGCAAATTCATATCTACCAAAGATTTATAAGATTAGATAACACTTTTAACTTTTTTACACATATACTTGTATATACAATTTCTTTAGATAAATTGTAATCACAAACTTTAATATACTTAGTATGAAAATGAATTATTTAAAATTAGGTTTCGCAATAGCACTTACATCAATTATTGTAACTGGTTGCGATGATGCAAAGACTGAAGAGCCAAAACCAAACACAAACACTGAAGAGCCCTTTATGGCATCAACTTCAGCGAGTATGCGCGTTGCTGTTTTGGAAGATTTTACAGGCGTTAGATGTGGCTATTGCCCTGACGGACACGTTAGAGCTACTGCAGCGCAGCAAGAGTTAGGTGCAGACAAATTTATTATCATGGCCGTGCATGGTGGATCTTATGCTTCACCAGCAACAGGTTGGGCCAACTTCACAACAGCTTTTGGTAGTGCTTTAATTACTCAATCATCAGTGGCAGGGTATCCTGCTGGTACCATTAACCGTATTAAAGCGGTAGATCTAGGGGTTTCACCTCAAATGTCTGGTGGTATTGCAATGAGCCGTGGCTCATGGTCAACGGCTGCAAAAGCAGTTAATGCAATGCCTTCACCTGTAAACCTAGGCGCCAAAGCGGAGTTTAATTCAGCGACTAGAGAATTAACTGTTAAGGTTGATGCTTATTACACCGCAGAAGAAAGTGTTCAAAACAACATAAACGTAGCCTTTATGCAAAGCAAATTAATGTCAAAACAATCAGGTGCAACAACTGACCCTTATGAGCAAAACCACGTATTACGTGATTTAATTACAGGCCAATGGGGTGATGCAATTACTGATGCCAAAACAGTTGGAGCTAAAGTTCGTAAAACTTATACCTATTCGGTTCCGGCAGATTACAATGGAACAACCACTGAAGGTGGAGGAGCTGTTGTTATTGAAAATTGTAATGTTGTGGTTTTCGTGTCAAGAAATAAAACAGATATTTTAACAGCATTAGAAATACCAATTACCGTAAAATAGTATCCCAGAAACTTTTAACCATGAAAGGAGAGGCACTTTATATTTGTCTCTCCTTTTTTATTTCAGCAAATGGCCGAACCGTTAAAAAATTTATTTAGCGCAGCGCTTATAAACTTGATTGCTATAACTATTGAAAAAAAATATAGCCCATTTAAAAGCAAAGCGTTTATTGGTGATGTATTTAATAAAACTTGGCATGAAAAAGAATTAAAACAACGTATGCGGCACATCACCGCTTGCATAAACAAACACATTCCTTTACTTTACCAACAACAGGTTGAAATACTATCTGAAGTTGCACCACAATTTAAGGGATTTACTGCCATGGTTTTCCCTGACTTTATAGAAGTTTATGGACTAGACAATTTAACAACCTCTATTAAAGCACTTGAACTTTTTACGCAATACAGCAGCAGCGAGTTTGCAGTTAGGCCTTTTATTATTAAATACCCCAAAGAAATGTTGAAACAACACCTTAAATGGGCGCAACATGAAAATTACCATTTACGAAGATTAGCCAGTGAAGGTATAAGGCCAAGATTGCCTTGGGCTTTGGCGCTAACAATTTTTAAAAAAGACCCCACTCCTATTTTACCCATTTTAGAATTTTTGAAAAACGATGAAAGTGAATATGTAAGAAAAAGTGTAGCAAACTGTTTAAACGATATTTCTAAAGATCATCCTGATGTTGTTTTACAAGTTGTAAATAATTGGAAAGGCAACAGTAAAGAAGCTGATTGGATAATTAAACATGCCAGCAGAGGCTTACTTAAGCAAGGGAATGTAAACGCACTTGAATTGTTTGGCCTTGATGACAA
>CANLLM010000065.1 GCA_947491825.1 Bacteroidota bacterium | reverse complement strand
GCCCGCTAATTCTTGCATGTTTTTGTCACCTGCGTCTTGCTTGTTTACCCAAGCACTTTTAATGGCCATCACCAGAAGACCAACTACCCCTAAAGCGGGAATCAAGTAAATAATGTTTTCCATCTACTATTTTATATGTTGTTTATTTTAAACAAAAATATAATTAAATTCCATTTTTGAAAGTCTTAACCATTAACATGTACTCATGAAGAGAATAATTATACTCATAAATATAACCTTCTTTGCGATTAATTGTGCTTTTTCACAAGGAATTAATGGCGTTTTAGGTGCAGAATCGGGTATGTTGGGTGGGTGTAATGTGTTGTTATCCAATGTCTTTTCTGTGGTAAATAATCCGGCTGCTGTAAGTGACTTAAAAAAATGGCAAGCAGGCGTGTTTGGTGAAAAACGTTTTGGACAAAAAGAGTTAGGTACAAGTAATTTTACCATCGCTGTGACTAATAAGTGGGTTGATTTTGGCGCTGCGGTTAATTTATATGGTTTTGATAAGTTTAATCAGCAACGTTTTGTTTTATCTGCTGCCAAAAAATTAGCACCAACGTTTTCCTTAGGTGTTCAAATTAATTATTTAAATACCAGCATTGGTGAGTACGGTAATTCTGGGGCCTTGGTTTTAGGTGCGGGAGTTTATTATCAGCCTGTTTCAAAAATGAGAGTAGCGTTTATGCTTTTTAACCCAAATCAACAACAACTTGGCAATAAGGTAAGTGATAAAGTGCCAACTTATGCTAGGTTTGGGCTAAGTTACAGGGTTAATGAAAAAGTAGATGTATTAGCCGAGGCAGAGCAAACGTTAGAACAAAAAATAACATTTCGTTCTGGTATAAAATACCGTGTAAATAAGCGTATCACATTTGCTGTTGGGGCTTCATCTCAACCGGTATTACTTACATTTGGCTCATCGATACAAGCCAATAACCTAGCTATTGATTTTGCAGCACAGGTACATCAAATTTTGGGTGTGATTCCTCAGTTTAGTTTAAGGTTACCAATAGTTGCTCAAAACTAGATGATGCTTTCATTAAGGTTATATATTTTATTGGTGTTTGTGCTTTTTATGACTGGTAATGCAGACGCACAAAACAACCGTGAATCGGATGAGAAAGTAATTGCCGATTTACTAGAACGACTGATTGAAAATACTGAAGCTACTATAGATTATACAGATTTACAAGATCAGTTAGAACAATACAACCGCAATAAATTAAACCTTAATAAAGCCTCGCGAGAACAGTTGCAACGGTTAATTTTTTTAGACGAAAATCAAATCAATGCGATCATTATTCACCGAATGAAGTTTGGCGATTTTCTGAATCTTTATGAACTGCAATCTATTGAAGCAATAGATGATGTTACCATATATTACTTAACTTATTTTGTTACAGTTGATGAAAATTGGATGGAAAACCAAACTACATTTAAACAAATGTTGGTAAATGGTAAACACGAGTTTATTGGCTCGTACGATACAGAATTGCAACAACGTGCAGGTTATAACAAACAACGCATAAATGAAGGTAAAACCTACTATTTAGGCACTCCCGATAGGTATGTATTTAGGCATCGATTTAGTTATGGCAATAGGTTAACTTTTGGCTACACTGCCGAAAAAGACATGGGCGAGCAATTTGGCCAAGGGGCACAACCTTATGGTTTTGATTTTAACTCGTTACACTTTTATTACAGGCCTCGTAAATCTATTATTAAAACTATTGCTGTTGGAGATTATCAGGTAAATTTCGGACAAGGTTTAACATTTGGTTCCGGACTCGCTGCTCGTAAAAGTGCATTTGTTATGAACGTGCGCAGAAGTTACTTACCCATCAGGCCATTTAGGTCGCTAAACGAAAATGAGTTTATGCGCGGTGTTGCTGTAACCATAGCAAAAGTTAAATGGCAAGTGGTTTTGTTTGGTAGTGGCAAATACATCAGTACAAATTTTAACGCCAACGATACCTTGCAGGGTGAGGACGTTTTTAGCAGTGTAAGTTTAACCGGATTACACCGCACAGCAAATGAAATTGTTAACAGACAGAATGTATTTCAAACCATCTATGGTGGTAATGCGCGTTGGTTATTAAAAAACGGACAAGTGGGTTTAACCCATGTGCAGACCAATTATAACATAGCATTTTTGCCAGGGGATAAACCTTATCAGTTATACAATTTTATTGGCACAGATTTGGGTAATACGGGCATTGATTACAATATACAGTGGCGCAATTTCAACTTTTTTGGAGAGGGTTCACGCAGTTCAAACAATTCGTTTGCTGTCACTTCGGGTATGTTAATTTCGCTTGATGCAAATTTAGATGTGGTGATGATGTACCGTAACTTTGCAAAAGATTACCAAACTACTTTTGCCAATTCATTTGCTGAAAACAGTGACATACGTAACGAGCAGGGTATTTACACAGGTGCATCACTACGTATTACGCGAAAGTGGTTGCTTAATTCGTATTTAGATTTTTACCAAAGTAAATGGTTACGGTATTTAGCAGATGGGCCAAGCCGTGGTTTCGATTTTTTAAGTGAGTTGCAATACATACCTTCAAAAACAGCACAATTCTATATTAGATTTAGGCAAGAAATTAAGGGCCGTAACCAAAGCAATAATTCCCAGCGGGTTGATTACATTAGTTCGCAAACCAGAAGTATTTGCAGGTTTAATGCACAATATAAGGTAAACTTAAATTTAAGTGCAAAAAGCCGTTTAGAGGTGGTGGCTTTTAGTGATGATATCAATAAAAACCAAACGGGCACTTTGTTGATGCAAGATTTGAATTTAAGTTTACCACGTAAAAAAGTAGCAATAATTTTGCGCATGGCTTATTTTACAGTTGATGATTACAATGCCCGTGTATATGCTGCAGAAAATGATGTACTATATCAATACGCTGTGCCCATGTATCAAAACAGTGGGGTAAGGTACTATATGGTGGCACGTATAAAGGTTAACCGGAAAATAGAGTTGTGGTTTAAGTACAGCCAAACCCAATATAGTAATGTAAACGTAATAAGTAGTGGTTTAGAGGAAATTAGAGGAAATACATTAACAGATTTAAGATTGCAGTTAAGGGTTTTGTTATGATCATAGTAAGGTTTTTTTATTGATGATTAAGTGTGATAAAAATTCTACATAAAATATCACCCTTAAATGTACATTTGCCGAAAGTTATCATAACGTTAACATGGATATTTTTGAAAAGTTACAGAAAAAAGCAGGTCCGTTAGGACAACATGCCGATGATGCTTACGGCTATTATATGTTCCCTCGTTTAGAAGGAGCTATTGGTCCACGTATGACATTCCGTGGAAAAGAAATGTTAAATTGGAGTCTAAATAACTACTTAGGTTTAGCTAATCACCCGGAAGTACGCAAAGCTGACGCTGAAGCTGCTGCCGAGTTTGGTTTAGCTTACCCGATGGGTGCAAGGATGATGAGTGGTAATTCTGTTTTTCATGAACAATTAGATAGAGAATTAGCAGAATTTGTTGGAAAAGAAGATGCTGTTTTGTTAAATTATGGTTACCAAGGTATGGTTAGTGCCATTGATGCTTTGGTTGATAGACATGATGTGATTGTGTATGATGCCGAAAGTCATGCTTGTATTGTAGACGGTGTGCGTTTACACATGGGTAAACGTTTTTTATACAAACACAACGATGCAGCAAGTTTAGAACAACAATTGGTGCGTGCTAAAAAACTTACAGATGAAACTGGTGGCGGTATTTTGGTAATTACCGAAGGTGTGTTTGGTATGACAGGTTCGCAAGGAAACGTTGCAGAAATTATTGAATTGAAGAAGAAATATGACTTCCGTTTGTTTGTAGATGATGCACACGGTTTTGGCTCTATTGGAAAAGGAGGAAAAGGTATTGGCTACGAACAAAATTGTAACGATGGCATAGATGTTTACTTCGGTACTTTTGCGAAAAGTATGGCTTTAATTGGCGGTTTTGTGGCTGCTAAAAAAGAAGTAATTAAATATTTACGTTATAACTTACGTTCTCAAATTTATGCTAAGAGTTTACCCATGCCAATTGTAAAAGGTGCATTAAAACGTTTGGAGTTAATTCGTAATCACCCTGAATACAAAGAACAACTTTGGACTATTGTTCGTGCTTTGCAAGGTGGATTAAAGGAAAAAGGATTTGACATTGGCCATACCAACACCATGGTTACTCCGGTAATGATGAAAGGTACAGTAGGCGAGGCAACAGGAGTTGTTCACGATTTACGTGAGAACTTCGGAATCTTCTGCTCAGTTGTGGTTTACCCGGTAATACCAAAGGGCATGATCTTATTGCGTTTAATTCCTACAGCAGTGCATACATTAGCTGATGTAGAAGAAACCATTAACGGATTTGGTGCGATACGTAGCAAACTAGAAAGTGGTGCTTACCGCATGGAGCAAGGAATTGTAGCCATGGGCGAGCAACATTAATAAAATTGATTTAGATACAAAAAAGGCTGTTTCATCTTATTGAAACAGCCTTTTCTATTTATGTTTAATCAAGGTTTTTAGTTGATAGCAGTATTTGGATTAGGCAATGAACCAATCTCACGCATGTACCTGAAATGAGATTGTAAAGCGCTTAGCAACGATTCGTTTTCAAGGTAAGGAATGCCGTGCTCTTCTGCAGTTTGTTTTACAATGTGTGAAAGCGCAGGGTAATGCACATGACTAATCTTAGGGAACAAATGGTGTTCTACCTGAAAGTTTAATCCACCAATGTACCAGCTTAATATTTTACTCTTGCGGCTAAAATTAACCGTTGTGTTTAATTGATGTATGGCCCAATCGTTTTCAATAACACCGTTAACGGGCATTGGATGTGCTGTTTGCTCAAGCGTATGCGCCAATTGAAAAACTGTTGTTAAAATAACACCTGCAACAAAGTGCATCAATAAAAATCCACTAAGTAATTGTAATACTGGGATGTGAAATACAACAATGGGCATGATAATTACAGCTAAAAAGTAAAACACTTTAATTAAAATAATTTTAGTTAGCGTATTGCGGTTTTCACTTTTATTCCCTGGATTTACCCCGCTTTTCGTGAATTGAGCGTATTGTACAAAGTCTTTCGCTAAAACCCAATAAAAAGTTAATAAGCCATAAAAAAACATGGCATAAATCCATTGAAATTTATGAAACCATTTTATTTTGGTATGAGGCGAAAATTTAAGTACCAAACGGTCTTCTATATCTTCATCAATATGAGTAATATTGGTGTAGGTATGATGCAGAATATTGTGTTGAAGTTTCCAATTAAATACACTTCCGCCAACTAAATTAAGGGTATGTCCCATTAAAAAATTAACAGTTTTGTTTGATGAATATGCCCCATGATTTGCATCATGCATAATGCTCATCCCAATACCTGCAAGACTTAACCCCATAATAAACCACAGCATCATTGAAAAACCAAGAGATGGAGTAAAATACAATAATGCTACAAAAGGCAAGATGTACCCACTTAATAATACCATGGTTTTGGTTACCATAGTAGCATTAGCATGTTTACTCATTCCGCTATTGTTAAAGTAATTGTCAACTCTGGCTTTTAATACGGCAAAAAATGGAGACTTATGTTTAGGGACGAACTTTACTAGTTGTTTCTGATTCATCTGTTTTAAGGGGTGATTTTTTAGCACCGCAATTTAAGTATCTAACTTTTAAATTAAACAAAAGAATTGTCATTTTATTCCCAAAGGTTTGTGTAAGTGTGGTTCAATAATGGTAAGAGTTCTTTCTTTCCCACTGATAATTCTATAGTGCCTTGAGCGTATGATGCCACTTCGTATGGGTTAAAAAGCCAAGTAGCGCCATCATGAGTTAGTATAAAGTTGTCGCTTAAATGAAATTTATTATCCTTAAACCAATATCCTGCATCATCTAAATTTGCTTTAATGGGTAATTCATTGGCTGTCCTGAAATCAGTTTCAGCAATGCTTAATAGCTTTTTAAGGTTACTATCAGAGAATAGTTTTTGCAGCGTGAGTATTTCGTTTTTAGGTTTATAATAATTACTGTAAATGGTAGAATACATGCCATGTGCACCACCTGTATAATCGTCCATCTCTACACTTACACAAACTAAATTATTTGTTTGAAAAGGTACAGTCACATTTGTTTGGCTATACCAACTTTGTTCATACTCTTTAAACTCTTTTTTAAATTTGTCAAAATCCGCCATAAAAGTATGTTGCGATTTTTCTAGGCTTGTACTTTTGGTTACTCCAAAAATAGTAAGTACCAGATTATTTAAACTATCAGCTAAAGGTTGCGGTGATTTAAATAAAGGATAGGTGTATGATATGTGCGCGCAATCAGGCGAATCGATATTGCAGTTTTGATAAACACGTTGTAGCGATTGCATGTCATACACTAAAGTGTCTGTGTATTGGGTTGATGATTTTTGACATGATAACAATGGAAAATAAATGGTAATGACTAAGACGATTATTGACAAGTATACTAATCTCATGATATTTATTTTAGGTGCCGTAAATCTAGTAAACAAAAAACATGTTTCTATGTAATTTTAGATTGAGTTGCATTTTAGTTAATAATTGAATGACGATAATTTAATGTAGTTAAAACAAAATCATAACATCACTTGAGTTGGTTTGTAGCATCAAAAAAAAAATCATGAAAAAAAATTTACTTTCTGCCATATTTATTGCTTCATCAATAGCAACAATGGCACAAATTCCTTTTCCAGTAAAAATTGATACCTCATGGAGTTCAAAAACTATTTGGATGCCAAAATCACCTCTAAAGCAGCAAGTTTTATTTGTTGGTGGAGTTGATACTGTTCAAACCACAGCAACATATGGTAATGCTGCCGGTGCAACTGTTGCAAAGCAGTGGCACGATTTTATCGGATTCACTCCAGAAACGGATCCTGCTAAAATTGCAACAGGTGACCTAGGGTGGGTGATTGTTAACCATGAAATGGTAGAGAAGAACGATAAAGTTGGTGATGGAGGAGGTATGACAACCTTTAAACTACGCAGAGTAACTGGAAATGTGATGGAAATTGTTCCTCAGACACTTACAGATGGTCGCTCGGGTAAGTTTTTTAATGTTGATTTTGCCAATACTGTTGGTGAAACAGGTATGAATTGTGGTGGAATATCTGCAGATAATGGTCGCATCTGGACTGCTGAAGAGTGGTTCCAATCTAGTAACACGCAGATTGCTGGTGGTGTTCGTGATACATCTGATTTTGTTATTGGAACTACAACACCTGCAGGTTTTCCTGGTTTTAATGGCAAAACTATAAAAAAATACCAGAATTTAAATTGGATGGTAGAAGTTGATCCTAAAACAGGGAAGGCTATTAGAAAGCAATACAATTGGGGACGTGCGGGTTATGAAGGAGGTGTTTTAATGAACGATAACAAAACTGTTTATTTGTTTGAAGATGGAACTCCTGGCTTGTTGATTAAGTTTGTTGCAAATACAGCAGGTGATTTTACCTCTGGTCAATTATATGCCCACAAAGCCGATGCCGCTGATAAGTGGATTCCAATTGAGAATAATTTAGATACATTAATAAACTTAAAGTCAGTAGCATTTAAGCGTGGTGCAACCATGTATACCCGTTTAGAGTGGGGAGCTGTGAATAAAACCAATGGTAAAATTTACATCACTGAGACTGGCAATGATAACCCGGGTTCTGCCTTTAAATCAGGTTTAGGAGCAACCGGAACAATTGCTAATCACTTGGTTTTAGCTTACAAGAATAGATACCAGATTGTTAATGGTACTTCATTCCCAGGTACTGATGCTGCGGCTAGTGATTCAGTTCGCAATGGTGCTTTTAAAGATTACTATGGTAGAGTTTTGGAGCTTGACCCAACTACAGGTGTAGTTCGTACTTTTTTCGAAGGCGGTCCATATCATACAGCATCAGCATCACAAGGTGTTAATAGCTACCCAAATGTTCATTTTTCAAATCCTGACGGATTAAACTTCGCTTACATAAAAGGTAAAACATACATGATCATGCAAGAGGATTTAAATGGTCGTACTTGGAACAGAATGCCTGCAGAATACCAAGCTGGCACTCAAACTATTTGTGAATCTTATTTATTGGATATGGATATTGCTAACCCAACATACAGTGATTTGATGCGCATTACAGCTTGTTCACCAGGTGCGGAAATTACTGGAGGTATTGCAATTGATAGTAGAACAATGTTATTCAATGTACAACATCCTGATGGTGCCAATACTTTCCCTTACAACAACTCTTTAACTTATGCAATCAGTGGTTGGGATGGAATAACAACTGCGGTTGAAGAATACTTCAAATCTAAAAATAATTCATTATTCACTGCTTATCCTAATCCGGTTGCAAACGAATTAACGCTTAATAAAGTGAGTGATATTGCAATATATGATATGACAGGAAAGCGTGTTAAGGTATATCGTGATGTTCAGGTAGTTAATGTATCTGATTTAACACCAGGAGCGTACTTAATCATGAATGCTGATGGAGAAAGAGTTAAAATTATCGTTCAGTAGTAAATAAAAACATATAAATAATAATGTAGTAGCGCCTATGGCTAAATTAGCCATAGGCGTTATTTTATAAATAGATTGTGATGCGTAAATACCCAGTTCATGCCGTTTTGTTAAGTATAGCCATTGTCTTTGCATTATTCTCTTTCACACAATCAATCAAATCTGATAAAGAAGTTTTTGATACATATAAATCTAATTTTGAAAAACTAAAAATTGAAGCAAGTCAATTTTCAAGTCACGTAAATTCGATTAAACCAACCGCTGACAATAAAAAAAGTATTGTTAATAAATACAATCAACTGCGGGATGCTTTTAAAGCGATAGCGTTTATTTGGGAGTATACAGATCCTATTTATGTAAAGGATTATATAAATGGTGCTCCATTGCCTAAGTTAGATAAGTCTGCTCCTGGCATATTAATCATACAACCACGAGGTTTGCAAGTTATCGATGAGTTACTTTTCGAGAAAGATTGGAATATTGGAAAAATTAGCGAACAAGCAACGCTGTTGTACCATGCCATAAACGACTATAATTTTCCGGCTAAAATTAATGACAGGATAGTTTTTGAAGCTTTAAGGGTAGAACTCATCAGATCTTTCAATCTTGGTTTAACAGGGTTTGATGTGCCTGCATCAGAAAGATCAATGGTAGATGCAATTGTTATTTTCACACAACTTAATAAAACCATTGAATGTTACAAATCAAGAATCGAAAATGTAGATCCCAATTTATATAAAAACATAGCATTTAAGTTTAATCTTGGTTTAAAGCAGCTGAACTCAAATATTTCTTTTGACGGTTTCGATCGTTTGAATTTTTTGAAAGAAGTTGTAAATCCATTGTTTTCAGATTTATTAACAGCCCAGCATTTATTGGGTATTGAAACAATATACGAAGCCACTACTGGAACTAAGTTTGCGCTTAATTTTGAGGCAACCAACTTGTTCTCAAATCATATTCTGAATGCAGACTATTATGTTAATTTGCCTCAAAATTTGTCATCATCTAAATTAGCCAACCTTGGTAAGCTGTTGTTTTTTGATCCAATATTATCAGCTTCAAACGAACGTAGCTGTGCTAGTTGTCATAACCCATTAAAAGGGTTTACAGACGGTGAGTCTAAAAGTTTGGCATTCGGGATGAAAGGTCGTATTGATAGAAATTCTCCTACATTAATAAACAGTGTTTATAGTGAGCGTTACTTTCATGATTTAAGGGCTGATGCTTTAGAGGATCAGATGGAGCATGTGGTTGTAAGTGAGAAAGAGTTTAATACCAATATTATTGAGGTTATTTCTAAACTTGATCAAAGTAATGAGTATTTAACATTGTTTAAGGATATATATCAAAATGAAACTTCACCAATAAATAAACATACGATTGCATTCGCAATTACTTCCTATGTTAAATCTCTTTCCGGATACAACTCATTGTTTGACAAGTATGTCAGAGGAGAATCAAATGAATTAAGTACTTCTGCTAAAAGAGGTTTTAATTTATTTATGGGAAAGGCCGCTTGTGGGACATGTCATTTTGCTCCAAATTTTAATGGTACTGTTCCCCCACTATACAACGAAAGTGAAAGTGAGGTATTAGGCGTACCTGAAAATCCATATAGTAAGACATTAGTTATTGATAATGATGAAGGACGTATTGCTGCCAAATTAAAGGAGGGCGCTCCTTTTTACCGCTATTCATTTAAAACACCTACGCTTCGTAATGTAGCTTTAACTGCTCCTTTTATGCATAATGGTGCATACAAATCACTGCAGGATGTAATGGATTTTTACAATAAAGGTGGAGGGAGTGGGATAGGCATCAACGTCCCATATCAAACATTACCTGCCGATCCCTTAAATTTGAATAAACAGGAAATGAAAGATATCATTTCATTCATGGAATCTTTAACAGATACATCGGGTTTAACAAGTGTTCCCATGTCATTGCCTACGTTCGATAACAGAAATGAGTGGAATTATAGAAAAATAGGAGGTGTATACTAATGAGATTAAATTTCGGGATAATTACATTCTTATTGTTTTATTCGATAGAAAACCTGACCGCCCAGGATACCACATATTACGGATCAATTCAATCAATAATACATAACAAGTGTGTTAATTGTCATAAAGTAAATGGATATGCTCCGTTCGATTTGTCTAATTACGAAGATATTAAGCAACGTGCTAGTTTTATAAAACATGTAGTTCAGAATCGTATTATGCCGCCTTGGAAAGCAAATCATAACTATCTTGATTTCGCAGATAATAAATCATTAAATGAAAATGAAATAGCACTCATTGTGAATTGGGTTAATGGTGGTTGTGATAAAGGTAAGGAGGACAAGCGTTTAGTTAAAAGCGAAACGTTGACACACATTGATAAACCCAATCTGGTTTTAACAATGTTAGATACTTTTAATGTCCCAGGTAACAATAAGAATACTTATATATGCTACAAAATTCCTTTCGAAATAGATCATGATACCTTCGTTAAAGCTATTGAGTTTTTTGCAGGAAACAAATCTGTTGTTCATCATGCAAGTTACCAGGTTTTAGAGGTGGCTGATGATGCTGATATTTTCAAAGGACCATACTATTTTATGTATGATTCAGATACACTGAATCGTGTGAAAGATGATCATGATTATAAGTATTTAAATCTAATAGGCAAGGATGGAGAATTACCGGTAGAATTATACCATAATGGTTGGCTGCCCGGAGCATCTCTTCAAAAATATCCTTCGGACATCGGATTCAGACTGCCCAAAAGGGGGGTATTGTTGATTCGTAATTTTCATTATTCACCAACTCCCATTGCACAAAAAGATTTATCTGGATTTAATATTTATTACAGCGAAAATGTACCGTCAAGAAAGATTGGTTTTGCAGCGTTTAAACCAAAAAATCCAATACCGGATGGCAAGTGGTTTATTGAAGCAGGAGACAGCGATTTCAAATCAGTTATCAATGTTAGATTTCACAACGATGTTTCTTTGCTCAATATTAATCCCCATATGCATCGATTAGGAAGGCATTTTAAGGCCTATGCAGTAACTCCTACTCAAGATACCATTAAATTGATAGAAATATTAAATTGGGATGCAAATTGGCAAGAGTTTTATCGATTTAAGCACATGCTTAAAATTCCTGCAGGTTCAATATTGCATGCTGAAGCAGTTTATGATAATTCAGTTAATAACCCTGAAAACCCAAACTACCCGCCAAAGGATATTTTATTTGAGTGGGGGATGAATGACGACAGTGAAATGATGCGACTGGTTTTGTTGTATTTGCCTTATCAAATCGGAGATGAAAATATAAGTTTAGAGTAAGAAAAAGTGATATTGAATATTTGTTTACACTAGAGTAATTTCTATACAAGAAAGGCTACTCTTTTAAGTAGCCTTTCGTTCATTTTAAAAGTTTAGTGGCATTAATTATTTTACGCTATTTGATACCAAGCACATGTTACTTACCTTGTATAATAAACGAGCGCCTACATTAGCATCCCATTCATCTTTACCTGGAGCAACTTCGTTAATATCAAACGCAATGATTTGCTTTTTAGCATCTACCAATTTTTTAATTAAGTATACTACTTGTTCAAACTCAAAACCACCAGGAACCGGTGTGCCTGTATTCGGACAAAGTTTTGGGTCTAAACCATCAATGTCAATACTTAAATACACTTTTTTAGGTAATGAACCTATCATGTCATCACATATCTTAGCCCACGATTTACCTTCGTATTGTTGTGTTTTGATGTCACTGTCAAAAAAAGTTTCCACACGTTTTGATGAATCAATAAGATCTTTTTCATCCTGACAAAAATCTCTAATACCAACTTGGACCAACTTACTTACCTGCTCAATTTTTAACGCATTAAACATGATAGAAGCGTGCGAAAATTCAAAACCTTCGTAAGCATCACGTAAATCGGCATGGGCATCAATTTGTAAAATACCAAAGCTCTCGTGTTTCTCTGCTAATGCTTGCATCAAACCAAGTGGTGTGCTGTGGTCTCCACCTAAAAGCGCAACAATTTTGCCTTTATCCATTTGTTTTAAGGCTTCTTTTTTAACCCATCTGTTCAGGTCTTTGCATGCCTCGTCCACCTCGTTTTTAATGGCTTTCATGGTTGCATTTTTCTCGGCCTTTTTACCGGTAGCATACATATCAATATACTTTTCGGCCTTTTTACGGAGTTTATTACTGGTTGATTTTATCTTTTTACTTATGGGCTGCATAGCTATGCCTAGCTTCCATGCATCTATCACAAAGGGGTCGTATAAATCTACTTGGTATGATGCATCATATACGGCAGCAGGTCCATCAGCAGTCCCGGCAGTGTATGATACGGTCACTTCCCATGGCACAGGAATAATTACCAATGAGGCATCAGCTGGTTCAAATGGTAAACCAAAAATATTGTTATCGGCACTCCCAATATCGTTTGGGTTAAATTGTGCTATTTTGTTTTCTTTACTCATAACTAGTGGCGAAAATATGGCTTAAAATCATTATTCCATGTTAAGTTTTTTTAAAATACAACAAGACAGAATTAGTCATTCTTTTTATGTTGTTTAAACTCTAGTTTGTAAATAACCCAACCCATTCCACCGATGAGTAGTAATAGTACTATGGCAAACATGATATTGTGCATTAACATTTTACAAAGAAAGTTAAATTATATGTTTAATAAAAAGATGTGAATTCGTATTGATGTAAGAAAGGTTCGGCATTAAATCCGAACCTTTCTTCCTCCATTATTTCTTATGCTCAATCCACAATCGTGCATTTACAAATGCTTCAATCCATGGAGAAACTTCATCGTTACGTTCTGGGTAATGTGCCCAATTCCAAGGGAAAGTACTGCGCTCAATGTGTGGCATCATCACCAAATGTCTGCCTGTTTTATCACACATCATAGCCATGTTAAAGTCAGATCCATTAGGGTTTGCAGGGTAACTTGCGTAGCCGTATTTAGCAACAATATTGTATTGTTCTTCGGCATAAGGTAAGTTAAATTTACCTTCACCATGAGATACCCAAACACCTAATGTTGTACCTTCTAAGGTTGAAAGCATTACCGAGTTGTTTTTCTGAACTTTTACTGATGTAAAAATACTCTCGTGTTTTTGCGAAACATTGTGATGCATTTTACCATGAACTTCATGTTCAGGATTAATCAACTCTAATTCCATCAATAATTGGCAGCCGTTGCAAATACCTACTGATAATGTATCATCACGTTTAAAGAAATTCTTCAGAGCCGTATTTGCTTTCTCGTTATACAAAAATACACCTGCCCAACCTTTTGCAGACCCTAATACATCGGAGTTAGAGAATCCACCTACAGCCCCAATAAATTGAATGTCTTCTAAAGTTTCTCTTCCTGAAATTAAATCAGTCATATGCACATCCTTCACATCAAATCCTGCTAAGTACATGGCATTGGCCATCTCGCGTTCAGAGTTGCTTCCTTTTTCGCGAATAATAGCAGCTTTAGG
>CANLLM010000064.1 GCA_947491825.1 Bacteroidota bacterium | reverse complement strand
ACATGGTACTAGGACAAACATAATCTGTTACAGGAAATGCACCCGAATTTTTAATTGCAGTAAATCCGCCCTGCACATTAATTAAGTTATCGTAACCACGTGCTTTAAGTACCGAAGCAAAAATCATAGAGCGATAACCACCTGCACAATGTACATAGTAAGTTTTGTTCTTGTCAATTTTTAGCATGCTTTCATTGATGTAATCCAATGGTGCATTTTCTGCATCAACAATATGTTCGGCATAAAATTCACTGGCCTTGCGCACATCTAATATATTTATGTTTTTATCAGATTGATATGCGTTTGTAAAACCATCAATAGATATGCTTCTTATGCTGCTGGTTTCTTTCCCCGCTTTAATCCAAGCCTCCCCACCTTTTAAATATCCAATGGCATGATCGTAACCTACGCGCGCTAAACGGGTAACTACTTCTTCTTCTCTTCCTTCCTCAATGATCAGTAATAAAGGTTGTTTAATATCAATAATCATGGTGCCAACCCAAACTGCAAAGTTTCCATCAATACCGATGTTTATAGCATTTGGAATAAATGCTTTGGCAAATAAATCGGCACCGCGGGTATCTAATATTAATGCTTGTGTCTCATTTGCTGCTGCTTCAAATGCGTCAACATTTAATGGTTGTGTGCCTTTTAGTAATACTTGATCTATGCTGCTGTATCCATTAATATTCATCAATACATTATTGGGGAAGTAGGCTGGTGGAGGAGTTAGGCCATTTAGTAATTCATGAATAAAATCTTCTTCAGTTATGCCAGGCCTTAACGCATAATTGGTTCTTTTTTGATTGCCTAATGTATCGCTGGTTTCTTTGCTCAAATTTTTACCACAAGCGCTACCAGCGCCATGTGCAGGATATACAATAATGTCATCGGCTAGTGGCATTATCTTATTTTGCAACGAGTGATACAAATGTTTGGCAAGTTTTTCTTGTGTTAAATCGGCAATCACATGCTGCGCTAAATCTGGCCTTCCCACATCACCAATAAATAAAGTATCTCCTGTAAATAACGAGGTTTGTTTTCCAGTTTCGTCAGTTAACAAAAAACAACTGCTTTCCATGGTATGGCCTGGTGTATGCAACAAGGTAATTTTAGCTTTGCCAATGGTAAATACTTCTCCATCCTGTCCAACATAGGCTTTGTATCCCATTTGCATTTGTGTTGGTCCATAAACGATAGTAGCACTAGTTTTTTCGGCCAAATCAATATGTCCAGAAACAAAGTCTGCATGAAAATGTGTTTCGAATACATATTTTATGCTTGCTCCACGTTTTTGTGCCATTTCTATGTAAGGCGATACCTCACGAAGTGGATCAATAATAGCTGCTTCCCCATTGCTTTCAATGTAATATGCGCCATGTGCTAAACATCCCGTATATATTTGTTCTATTTTCATACCCCTTAAATTTATAGTACAAAATTAATACTACTGCAGTGAGCACGCGGTGACTTTTGTTACACAATGAATACGAAAACGTATGATTTTTGTTAGGCCTAATAAATGCCGTTGTAGTTAATTACAATTACTCATGTAACTAAACTTTTTGTTATGCTTGGTAGTGGTAGGTTGTATTATTTCTTTTTGGTTGATATACCAAATGGAAGATAAAGTGGACAAAAGCTGATAAAGCTTGTTAGAATAAATACGGTAGCAATTACTAAAAGGATGATTGCAACTGTACCGCTCATGATGTGGGTAAAATAAAGTGCTGCAATAATTAGTGCTGCAACAATTCTCATTACCCTGTCAATTAAACCCATATTTGCTTTCATAACAATAGATATTAAGGGTGATAAATTTACGTAATCAAAGTTAGTTAAATCATTAACATAACCAAATTTAATAACTTACAGTAAATTGAGTTTAAGCTCGTTAATTCTATTGCGCGAAACAGAAATAATGGTGAACTGGAATTTTCCAATAGTGATCACTTCTCCTTTGGTGGGAATATTTTCGTGAACAGCAATAATATAGCCGCCTAATGTGTTGTAATCGCCTTCGGGTATATTCAGCTCGTATTTGTTATTTAGGTAATCTACTTCAAGTCGTGCGTTAAAAATAAATTCTTTTTCGTTTAGTTGCACTTCTGCCAATTGTTCCACATCATGCTCATCTTCAATCTCACCAAATATCTCTTCCATAATGTCTTCAATGGTTACAATACCTGCTGTTACACCAAGCTCATCAACCACCAAAGCAATACTTTTTCTGGTGCGTGTAAAGGTGTTTAGCAATTCGTTAGCCGACATGGTTTCTGGAGCAATTTCTATAGGAATTAGTATGGCCCTAATGCTGTGTGGTTTTTTAAATAAATCTTTTTGGTGTGTGTATCCTATGATATGATCAACTGTACCTTGGTGAACCAAAATTTTTGATAACCCAGTTTCTTTAAATTTTTGATACAATTCATCTGTTGTGGCATCAATATCAAAACTTACCAACTCGGTGCGTGGTGTCATGCAATCACGCAAACGTACGTTGCCAAAGTCTAGGGCATTTTTAAACATTTCGGTGTCTACATCGGCATCTTCTGCCAAATCTTCAACACTGTCATTAATGTATTGATCTAAATCAACTTTGCTATAGACGGGTGTAGTTTCACTAAACTGTACACGAAAAACAGTGTTTAGTATTACTTTGGCTAACCATGTTATAAAATGCACCAACGGCCAAAACAAATAATAACTTAATAAAAATGGAACAGATAAAACACGTAAAATAATATCGGGATTAATGCGAAAAAGTACCTTAGGTAAAAACTCGCCAGTAACCAGTACGATTAAGGTTGATACCAATGTTTGTATCAATAACAAAAACAAGGTACTATCTGCTGTTCCGGGTATGTATTTATGAATATAAGGATGTAAAAATGCCCCCATGTAAATACCATAAACCACTAAGCCTATATTATTTCCTACAAGTGTTGTACTGATAAATCGGGATGGGTTATTTACAAACGGTGAAAGTATACGTGCAGATAAACTTCCTTGCTTACTTCTAAGTTCAATTAATAATTTATTAGATGATATAAATGCAATTTCTATTCCCGAAAAAAATGCGGATGTTAAAATACTTAATAGAATAATGAGGGTGGTATCCATAAATTACTGCTAACAAATGTAATTATTTTGAAGCTTTTTTTTGTCGTAAATAATATACTACACCAAATAGTGCGGCCAATGCAAAAAACATGTAGGCTTTACCGTTTACAAAACCGTCAAAAATGGTAATGTATATTGCTACCAATAAACTAGCAATGGCCAATATTAGCCAGTTACGGACTATGAAATTATGCATGGATGATAAAAATATTTTGCCACGAAATAAACACTTAGCCTCCGTTATTACAATGTTTAAATTAAAGCAACCTTTAAATTAAGGGTAATTTTAATCCTAATTTTATTTCAAACAAAAGCCAACATGCATGCACAACTATTTTTTTTATATATTGGCCTTTTAAATCAATTACATTTGAAACGCTTTTACCTTTTAACGCTAACATTCTTTATTCTATTTAAAGGTGCTCTTGCACAGCAAGTAATCTTAAGCGGAAAGGTAACCAATAGTATTAATGGCGAGCCTTTAACTTATGCTTCTGTAATGGTTAAGCAATACAAAACCAAAACGGATAGCACTGGAAAATTCATTTTTAAATTGCCCTTGGGTAAATATATTTTGCGAGTTACTGCCGTTGGTTTTAAACCATACGAAAGGAAATTAGAAATGCTTGCATCGGTTGACTTATCGGTTACAATGGAACCTGAAGTAAATCAACTAGATCAATTTGTTTTTAGTGGAAGCAAGATTGAACGAAAGGCCGCGCAAGAGGTAATGAGCATGAATGTAATCAAACCCAATTTAATAGCTTATACCAATGCCTACGATTTAAGTGATGTAGTAAATAAGGTGCCAGGAGTGAGTGTTATTGAAGGGCAAATAAGCATGCGGGGTGGGGTTGGTTACAGTTACAGTGTGGGTAGTAGGGTTATGGTGTTGTTGGATGATATGCCTTTGATGGGTGCAGATTTAGGTGATGTACGTTGGAAATTATTACCCATAGAAGCGGCTGAACAAATTGAAGTGGTAAAGGGTGCTACATCAGTACTGTATGGTTCTGCAGCATTAAATGGAAGTATTAATGTGCGAAGCGGTTGGCCTAGTGCAAAACCAGAAACCAAAGTTACCATGTACCAAGGTATTGTAGATAATCCTAAAAGGAGTGAAACCATTTGGTGGGATCGTACCTCACAGCCGTTTAATTCAGGTGCTTTTTTTAGCCATAGGCAACAGTTTGGTAATTTTGATTTGGTGGCTAGCGGAAACGTGCACATGGTTAAAAGTCACCTTCAACAAACAGATGAATTTAGAGGCCGTTCCTACATTAAAACCCGTTATCGCGCTAAAAAAATTAAGGGATTAAGTTATGGTGTAAACAGTATGTTTTTAGCCGAAAAGTCTGGAAGATTTTTTCTTTGGGCTGATGCAGATAGTGGCGCACTTAAACCTTATGATGGAAGCATTGGACAAGATTTTTGGAGTGTTTATACAATCGATCCGCATATTACTTATGCCAGTCCTAATAAAAAAACAACCCACTCGTTAAAAATGCGTAAATACAATATTGTACGTTACGTGGATAAAAATTTAAATCGTAATTTGTTTGATGCGAAGGCTGATAATTATGCACTTGACTATACTTGGCAACGCAGTTGGGTAAAACAACTTACCACCACCACTGGATTTTACGGTTCTTATATTACTGCAGTTAGCAATGTTTATGCTGGCAGATACCAGGGTTATTCTTATGCGTTTTTTAGTCAGGCAGATTATAACCACAAACAATGGAATTTAAGTGCTGGTGCACGATATGAAGTAAACAGAATTGATACCGTGGAGGAAAATCGCAGGCCGTTACTAAAATTCGGGGTGAATTATCAAGCAGCCGAAAAAACATTTTTACGTTTAAATTACGGTGAAGGTTATCGTTTCCCCACCATTGGAGAACGTTATGTTGATGATGGGGTAACTTTATTACGTGTGTTCCCTAACCCACAACTTCAAACCGAATATGGATGGACAGCAGAGTTTGGTATAAAACAAGGATTTAAAATTGCCAATTGGAATGGGCAGTTCGACTATGCCTTGTTTTGGCAAGAATATACCGATTTGATTGAGTTCAAGTTTAATCAGTACATTCCTGCATCATTAGAGAATCCAATGGGTGTGGTTGGTTTTAAGGCGTTTAATCTGCAACAGGCAAGGGTTGCTGGCATGGAAGCATCTGTTAGTGGTAGCGGTGCAATTGGCGAAGTAATTATTAATGTACTTGGCGGATACACGTATAGCTATCCAGTAAATTTGGCACAAGATACCTCTGCAAAAAAAGCAGGCAACTACATAAAAGACTTTGCTAAAAGTTTTGGTGGGGTTGATAGTGCTTATGCTGCATCAAAATTATTACCCTACCGCAACCGCCACTTGGTTAAGTTTGATATAGAAGCTTCGTACCGTAAAATTAACATTGGCTATGGTGTGCAGTATTACAGTAAGTTTGAAAATATTGATCCATTACTTTACATCATCATTCCTGGCTTGCCAAAGTTTATGCGAACTGTTGGCGATGGCGATTGGGTGCACCAAGCTAGAATAGGAATTAACATAAGCCCTAATTTAACAGTAAGTTTTATTGTAAATAATGTAATGAATTTAGAGTATGCAACCCGTCCTGCAAGGATGGACCCTCCTAGAACTTTTAACTTGCAAATGCGCTTTAAAATTTAAAAGTATTCATTAATTAGACCCTAACACAAGCGAACCATTTGTTATGCAAAAAAAAGACAGCTTCACAGGCTGTCTTTTTTATATATAAATCTTGTGTTTTTACTCCTTTAAAAAACTGGTATAATAAACGCCATCGTTTGTTTTAATCACGCATTTATAAATACCGTTTAAGTATGATGAGATATTAATTGCAGGAGCTAAATTATTGGTAAAACTTCCTTCAGCAACAGATCTTCCAAGTGCATCAACAATAGTATAACTACCATTGGTATGATGAGGCAAAGCCGATAAATCAAAATTTATGGCGTTTTTGCTTGGATTAGGATAGGCTTTAATTTCTAATGGCGCATCGGCAGCAAATATACCTCCTAAGCCTGTAGGTAAAAATATTCTGAATTGATAACTGTCGCCAGAATCAATTCTGCTACCTGTAAAAAAAGTTCCTTTAGGATGATAATAAGTAAGTAAGAATATTTTTATGCGGTAAGCTCCTACTTGAGATGAATCTCCTTTGCCAGTTAATAGTGCACAGCCTTTACCACCGCCCGGTATGGCGCAACGGTTTAAACATTGGTAAGCATAGTTGGCGGGCACTCCTTGTAGGTTTGTCATGATTACCGAGTCAATGACTACATTAACTAGTGTGCCATTAAAAAATGCGGTAGTATCAAGTGGTGCTTTAAAACTTAGCACTTGGTTATATTGTTCACCAACATAAGAATAAGGCAATTCAGCAGGTGTAAATCCTGTGCTATTTAAACTAGGATCTGGTATGCATTGTGCATTTAGTTTTGTTACTGCTGCAATAAATAGTAAACAAATTACAACTAAGTGTTTTTTCATGTTAAAAATATTAATCATTCGAAGATAGCAATTTACTTATTATATAGCACGTTAACACCTATTTAACCGGCATTAAAATTAAATAAATCCACAATGTCATCAGGGTTTATTGGTGTAATACTGCCAATTGTGGTTGGTGTGTTCATGGTAAAGTTTCCAATACGTACACGCACCAAACGTAATGTAGGGTGACCAACTACGGCAGTCATTTTTCTGACTTGGCGAAAGCGGCCCTCTTTAATGCAAATGCTTAACCAAGTATGTGGTTTGTATTTATGGTACCTCACTCGCGGATACCTTTCGGGGAATTCTACATTCTCTAAACGTTTTACTTTCGCAGGTTTGGTGTGGTATAGGATACTTTGGTACGAAATGCCTACTCCTAATTCCAATTGTGTTATGGTTTCATCGCTTACATTACCTTCAACCAAAACCCAATATTCTTTTTCTGTGTGGTGTGCTAATATGTGCTGGTGCAACTTGCCATTATTACTCAATAATAAAAGTCCTTCGCTATGTTCATCTAATCGGCCAATGGGCATTACATCTTCTTCTAATTGGTATAAATCACCCAGCAACTTCTTATTGTTGTGCTCACAAACAAATTGACTTAAATAGCCGAAAGGTTTAAAAATGGCGTAATACTTAAATTCTTGTTCAATCATCTGCGCAACATTTCCCTTCATGCACTTCTTTTATCCATGCGGTATCGGTTATGGTTTCAGTTAATTCGTCAGCCTTATCCGCGCACCAATCGCAAGCTTCACCATTTTCGGTAAATCCGCGTCCTTCGCATTGTGGGCATACATAACCGCATCCAGCCATAACTTTGGTATTAATTAAAATGCTAAAAATAACAAACGCCTCATTAATTTTTCCCATTTAATAACACAATTACTTGTTTTAATTGCGCATCAATACCAACAGCGGCATCAATCCAATGTATCATATGGCCATCTTTTTCCATTTTTCTAAAGTAGGTCATTTGCCTTTTGGCAAACTGTTGTATGGCATTATTCAGCAACTCTTCTAATGCTTCGTAACTCATTAACCCCAATAAAAATTGCGAAACAAATTTATACTCTAAGCCATAATACTGCAATTGCTCATGACTAACTCCCTCACTAAGTAGTTGTTCAACCTCTTCAATCAATCCATTTTTAAGGCGGTTTTGTAAACGTTGGGTAATGCGTTGCCTGCGAATTTCTTTACTTACATCAAGTCCAATGATAAGCGGTTTAATTTCTGGTGATGTTGGTTTCTCCAGAATATGATCTTGCAAGTAGTGGGTTATTTCTATGGCCCTAATGGTTCTTTTTTGGGTTGATAAATCAGCCTTAATGGTGTAATCGGTCTTTGGTATTTGGTTAAAATAAGCCAGGAGGTCAGGGTGTGTTAAATGCGAAATGGATTTGCGTAAATCATGGTTATTTGGCACAGCTGCATAATTTAAGTTGCGCAATACGCTGTCAATATATAGCCCTGTTCCTCCGCATAAAATGGGGGTAAGATATTGTTCTTGAAGTTGCATGAATATTGCAAAAAAATCGCGCATAAATTCATGTAAATTGTATCGCTCTCCTGGTGCTAAAATGTCAATTAAATGGTAGGGTATAGGTTGGTTATTGATGGTATAATCTTCGTAATCTTTTCCGGTGCCAATATTCATTCGCTTATAAACTTGTCGGCTATCGGCACTAATAATATGTGTTTTTAAATGGTGTGCCAATGCCGCAGCTAACCTTGTTTTTCCGCAAGCTGTTGGTCCTAAAATTACAATTAAATTAGTTGTTGGTGGCACTTGGCAAAAGTAATAAATAGAATGATTTATCTATTGTCCCAAACAAATTTTAAACTCCCCGAATTGTATATTTTAACTTTGTTGTTAGCGGCTAAAATTTGTTTATCTGTGTATCGCGTTAGTGTAGTTTCGTCAATACAAAAACTTTGTGGTGGTGTTTCTTCAATTAACTTAAATCCGATTTTTAAGTAGCTTTCCCCAGTGCTCCAATCTCTGTCTGCATAGGTCATTAGGTGCTTTGCTTGATTGGTTTTTATAAAATGTTGCATCAATTTGCTTAACCCACCAACAATGTTTACCCCAGCTTTACTTGCAAAACGTTCTAATTCATAGCTTCTGTAATATACGGGTCCATCATACATGGTCCTTGCTTTACTAAACGTGGCCACAGCAACCAATTCATCTTCATGTGTTAATCCATATTTGTAATAGGCTGAAGTACTACCTTGTAAATGATATTGGTTTAAAAATTCAGCAGCTTGTAGCTTATTCATTCTTACAATTTCGGTTTTACGTGCATGTATTTTTTTTGCCATTCCGATAATAGATTGCAAACGAAGTTTTATCAAGTCTTTTTTTTGTGTCCAAATATCTTCCCATACATGTATAATATGATGATCAATGAGATTTGTATTGCTACTTAAATTTGAAAAAAAGGTTTCAGGTAATGGGTTTTTCTTGTAAGTAATAAAATCAATAAAATGTATGAGCAATTTTTTCTCTTCAAATAAATATAGGTGAAATGGTGAGGAGCGTGTTGCATGTTTTTGCGCACCAATTTGCTGCATAAATTCACTAAATAATTCAACTGCCATAAGTAAATTTTAACTCGCTTTTTAACACTTCAATTACATTAAATACAATTGGGCATACGGTATAATTACTCCATAAGCTGCGTTTGTATTTCATGTCTTTGGCATCAAGGTGCGGATAGCCTGAACAAGCGTTGGGCCTTTGTTGGTAAATACCACACTTGCAATCGTTTAAAAACATACAAGGTTTGGTTTTTAAATAGTTAGCTTCACCATCAAAACCAACAAATTGTTGTTTAAAATGATGTGGTTCTATTTGTTTAAGGCTAGCCAATGTGATCACTTCCTGTTCTTCCAAACCTGGCTCAAGTTTTTTGCAACAGTTTGCACAAGTGGTGCAATCTATTTGTGGGGTTATTTGCTCGCTAAGGGTATAAATGCTTTGGTCAATATATTCACTTTTAAATTTACGCAAGTGCTTTTTAAAAAACATATTTTCTATATTTTTTGAAGGCAATAGGGGTTGCATTTCTTCGGGTGATTTAACCATAAAACTTGTTATTGTTCTTTTACATCAACCAAAACCAAATCGCCATTTTGCCAAATAAAAATATCATTATCTAATATGATTTCTTCGCCTTCTTTAAGATTTTTGATATATACATCATTATTGGCTGTATGAATACTTCCTTTGGTTTGTATGGCCAACTTAATGTATTGTGGATTAATCCCGCGTTTAGTGCCACAAAGCACAATGTGCACTGGTTTACGGATACGCTTTAATAAGCTCATGTCGCGTATATCACTATCGTCTGCCAATAAAACCAAACTTTGGTAATCGCGGTAGGCAATCATTGCAGTAATCAGGGCTTCAAGGTCGTTTTCTGGATCATCTCCGCCTTCTCCCATTTTGCGCACGTCTTCAATATCCTTTTTAAACTTTTTATAATCCTTCGCTTCAAAAGTATGCACACCACCAGTTCGGCCTATTACTTTTTTATTATCGGGAATATTATCGCCATCATTAAAAAGCGCGTAATATTTAATTTTTTCGCCTTCAAAATTCTTTTTGTACCAAACCAACATCTGACCAATGTATGGAAACATGCTGCCAGTCATATCAACCACCATCATTACTTTTTTCCACTCTTTGTTACGGGTAAAAACCCTAAAAATGGTAGAGTCTTTTATCTTGTATTCTCCTGTTAAAAACTTGTCGAATTTTAGCGTGGTTTCTTTGGTAGGACTCTCGTAAGTTACATATCCTTTTTTGTCAAAATGCGCGTAACTTCCGTCTAATTCTCCTTTTTCAAATTTGGCTTCAGTTAGCAAAAAACCATTTTCATCGTATGCACGTTCATAGCCTTGTTTTTTACCTGTAACATAACCTTCTTCTACTTTGGTGCTGCAATTTGGGAAAAAGGTTACACTTGGCCCTGATAACATGCCGTCCTTATAGGTATTGCTAAATTCGATGCAATCTTGTGTATCGTAGTAACGAATTTCTAAACCTTCTTTTTCGTTGTTTTCGTAATATACTTCGTATTTTAAATCACCATTCGACCAGAAATATCGCCAGAAACCCTGCTTTTTGCCGCTTTTATCTGTGAGGTTAATGGTATCTCCGTCTGTAACCTCAAATGTTTGCGCGTTAATATGGCTTAAATTTGCTACAAATAGTATAAGTAAAATTAATAAATATAGGGTAGGCTTCATGTTCAATTTTCAACCCTCGAATATACTACTGTTATTCTAAATGTGCGCATTTTTCGTGCACTAAAAACATTTACAAGTTTTTAGCGTTACGATTAAGTATGAAAACAAAATTGATTCAAGAATATATCCAATACACAATTGAGCACAACAAAACCCCTCAAAGTGTTTATTTGTTCGCAAAATCTGTTGGCATGAGCGAACAAGAGTTTTATACTCATTTTTCAGGATTAGAGTTGTTAGAAAGTGAGATTTATCAAACTTGGTTTGAAGACGCTATGAATAAGTGCACTAAAAGTTCTCCTTGGGATGATTACAGTTCACGTGAAAAAATATTGGCAGTTTTTTATACTTTCATTGAAGGTTTAAAGGCAAACAGAAGTTTTGTTAAGTTTTTAAAGGACCGTGATTTCAAATCATTGCCCAAATGGCCAGCTTATTTAAACGGCTTGCATACCAGTTTTTTAGAACACATAAAACCTATTTTAACAGAAGGCATAACAACGCAAGAAATTGCCGAACGAAAGTATTTAGATGGCAAATATGCTGATGGTCTTTGGATAAACCTTTTGTTTGTGCTTAAGTTTTGGATTGATGACACCAGTCCTGCCTTTGAAAAAACAGATGCGGCTATTGAAAAAAGTGTAAATTTAGCTGTAGATTTAATGGGGAAGAGTGCCTTGGATGCTGCCCTTGATTTCGGTAAGTTTTTGTTCCAAAACAAATAATGCGGTTAGTATAATCAATCCAGTATGGAGCAAAATAGTATTCCTAGCACAAAAGTTCAACGTGCCATGCGTTTTGTTAAAACAGGCGCCCAAATTGGTGGTAATTACATCAAGCATTACTCAAAAAAAATGGTCGATTCGTCATTAACCAAAGACGAATTGCACGAGAACAATGCAACTGATGTATACAATGCCTTGAGTGAACTTAAAGGTAGTGCACTTAAAGTAGCGCAAATGTTGAGCATGGAAAAAAATGTTTTGCCACGACAGTATACCAATAAGTTTCAAATGGCTCAATACAGCGCGCCACCGCTTTCAGGGCCTCTAATTGTACAAACTTTTATAAAGGCTTTTAGTAAAACCCCTCATGAAATTTTTGATACTTTTGAAATGAAAGCCAGCAATGCAGCCAGTATTGGACAAGTGCATAGGGCAACATTAAACGGTAAACAGTTGGCTGTTAAAATTCAATATCCTGGTGTTGCCGAGAGTATTAAAAGCGACTTAAAAATTGTAAAACCTATTGCGTTTCGTTTACTAAACATGAACGAAAAGGAGTTGGATAAATACATTAAAGAGGTTGAGTCAAAATTATTGGAAGAAACAGATTACGACTTAGAATTTAAACGCAGTATAGAAATATCGGAGGCCTGTAAGCACATTACTAACTTGGTGTTTACAAATTACCACAAAGCGTTTTCGTCTAATCGTGTGTTAACCATGGATTGGCTTAATGGTTTACATTTAGAGGACTTTCTAAAAACCGATCCATCGCAGGAATTAAGGAACATATTAGGGCAGGCAATGTGGGATTTTTATGATATGCAAGTTCACGAGCTTAAAGCTGTACATGCTGATCCTCATCCTGGTAATTTTTTAATGCAAACAGATGGTAAATTAGGTGTAATTGATTTTGGTTGCGTAAAAGAAATTCCTGAAGATTTCTACTTAAATTATTTTGCGCTGCTTATCCCTGAAATCATGCAAAGCGCTACCACCATGCGCAATATTATGTTGCAACAACAAATTATAACAGCAAATGATAGTGATCATGTGCAGCAGGTTATTACGGATGCCTTTACCAAAATGACAACCTTGTTACGTACACCTTTTGATGAAGCAGAATTTGATTTTGGTAACAATGAATACATTGATAAAATTTACGCTTTAGGTGAAGAGGTGAGCAAAATTGATGAGTTAAAAAATTCAAAAGAGGGCAGAGGTTCGCAACATGCACTTTACATTAACCGTGCATACTTTGGTTTGTATAGTATTTTAAATGTGCTTCAAGCAAAAATAAATACAGGTGCTCGTAATTGGAAGAAACCATTAGTAGCATATCATTTAACCAAACTTAATTAATACTGCACGCACAACTTTGATAAAAATAAATATCTTTGGTTGTATGCAGCGGATAATTAAAACCAATTCTAACATTGGATTTGTATGGATAGATGTATTAAATCCAACTGAAAGCGAATTACAACTGCTTGCAGAAACCTACCATTTTCATCCAAGTGCCCTACAAGATGTACTTCAGCCTGACCACCTGCCCAAAGCAGAACAGTTTGACGATTTAGAATTTATTATTTGTAGGTATTACGATACGGATGCGGAGAAAGATGCGGATAGCATTTCAAAAATCAGTAGAAAATTAGCAATCTTTTATAGAAAGGACTTGGTACTAACTATTCATAGAAAGGAGTCTCCAACTTATGAAGGTTTAATACAAAAGTACGCAGCCAACGAGCAACTTAATGCGTTTGAAATAACCTGTAAAATTGTTAAACTGGTCTTATCAACTTATGAAACGCCTGGTATTAAGCTAGACGCGGAGATTGATTTCTATGAAAGTCGGATTTTTTTAAAAAAGCGCATTCCCGACTTACTCAAAAACTTATATGCAATTAAACGTAAGGTATATTTGATTCGAAAGATTTCGAACTTAACCGAAGAAATTGTTCAACATTTAGCACCTATTGCTCAGTCTCAAAAAAGCAGGCCTGTCTTTCAAGATTTGAAAGATTATTATTTAAAGGTAGATACCATGGTTGAATCAAATCATGAGGATATAAATAACTTGATGAATATTTATCTTTCTATCTCTTCTCAGCGCAACAATGAAGTGATGCGAACTTTAACGATGTTTACTGCATTTTTCTTGCCAACAACATTTATTGTTGGGTTGTATGGGATGAATTTTGAACACATGCCCGAGTTAAAACATCCTGCGGGTTATCCTGTAGTTATTGGTTTAATGATATTGGTAACCATGGTTATTTACCTTTGGTTTAAACGCAAAGGCTGGATGTAATTTAGCTGCGCATGTTATCAAATTGAAGCGGCACATCAAATTCATGTGCCCTTACCTTAGCCATAGTACTTTGCAACTCGTCAATACTTTTACTGGTAACCCTAACTTGGTCGTCCATAATACTTACTTGTACTTTTAGCTTACAATCCTTTATAT